>DHHN01000115.1:0-2926 GCA_002403295.1 bacterium UBP1_UBA4771
GAAGACGAGGAGCACCTCCCAGCCGCCCGGCATGACGATGTTCACGGGGAGGAGGTAGTCGCCCTTCTTGTTGAGCTTGAAGGGAACGTCCCCCGAGGGGTGCGCCCCGCGCATGGAGGGCATGTCGTAGTTGCCGACGATGGAGAGGTTCGTGAGGCGCGCGCCGCCCTTGTCGAAGACCTGCACGATGAGGATCGCCGTGCCCATCTTGGGTTTCTTGTCGAACTTGTACGTGAAATAAATGTTCTCCCCGATCCAGCATTTCTTGCCGGCGCCGGGGAGGTCGGCGTAGACGGGTTCCTTCGACGCCGTGTCGGGCGCGGCCGCGCCGTGTTTCATGCAGNNGAAATAGCGGCGAATATCGCCGCAACCGCCGCGATCGTTATTCTCTTCATTCGAGATCGACCTCCTGTTTTTGCGCCGGCTCGATTACGCCGGCGTGTGAAGCTTGCCGTCCCGCAGCTCGATGATGCGGCGGGCCGTTCTCGCGAGCGCCATGTTGTGGGTCACGAGCACGATCGTGAGCCCTTCCTTCGTGTTCAGATCCTTGAGAATGCCCGCGATCTCCTCGCTCCGCGCGACGTCGAGGTTTCCCGTGGGCTCGTCGGCCATGAGGATGCGCGGCTTGTTGACGAGCGCGCGCGCGATCGCCACTCGCTGCATCTCGCCGCCCGAGATCTCGCCCGGCAAGTGGTCGCGGCGATCCGCGATGCCGAGGAGCTCGAGGATCCGGTCGACCTCCCGCTCGGCGCCGGGTTTCTTGTAGAAGACGAAGGGAAGCATCACGTTCTCCCGAACGGTGAGCGTCGGGATGAGATAGAACTTCTGGAACACGTAGCCGAACATCTCGCGCCGGATGTCCGTGAGCTTCGACTCGCCGAGCGCCGCCCCCTCTTCGAAGATCCGGCGCCCGCAGAGCTCGAGCCGCCCGGACGTGGGGTTGTCGAGGCAGCCGAGAATATTGATGAGCGTCGTCTTGCCCGAGCCCGAGGGGCCGATGAACGACACGAACTCCCCAGGCTCGATCGCGAGCGACACGCCGTCGACTGCGTGGATCCGCTCCGCGCCCCGGCGGTAGGTCTTCACGAGACGCTCGGCGGCGATCGACGGGCAGGCGCCGCCGGGCGCCGCGGGAACGCCGTGCTGCGCTCGTATCGCGCGGCCATCGTTCATCATTCCACCTCGCTTCGTATCGTCTCGAGGGGCCGCACGCTTCCGGCCTTCCACGAAGGATAGAGGCCGCTCAGGATGCCGATGAGCGTGACGACGCCGAGGGTGAAGAGGGCCAGCGTCCATTCGATCGCCACGAGCCCGCCGCTCGGCGCGAAGGGCAAGACGCCGCGGATGAACACCTCCGTGAGCTTCGCGGTGCCGAGGGCGAGCGCGCTTCCGACGACGCCGCCCGCGGCGCAGAGGATCACCGTCTCGAGCCAGATGAGCTTGAAGATATCGCGCGCCTTGGCGCCCATCGCCTTGAGGATGCCGATCTCCTGCCGCCGTTCCATGACCGACATGAGGATCGTGTTGACGACGCCGACGACCGAGATGAGAACGGCGATGATCGCGATCGAGAAGACCATGACCTTGGCCGTCGAAACGAGCGTCATGATCGTGTTCCTGACCTGCGAGAGGCTCACGACCTGCACGTCGGGGAGCCGGTACATGCGCTCCTCGAACGCGGCGATGTCGGCCTCGGGCTTGACCTTGATGCCGATGCCGGTGAGCTCGCCCGCCTGTCCGAAGATCTCCTGCACCGCCGCGAGCGGCATGAAGATCGTGCCGTCGTCCTGCGTGCCGGTGCGGTCGAGGACGCCGACGACCCTGATCTCGACGTCGAGATCGGGGATGAGGAGCATGTCGTCCACCTCGCGCTGCTCGAGCTCCGCCGCTTCGTATCCGAGCACCGCCTCGCGGGCCGCGGGATCGGTGAACCACGCGCCGCTCTTCATCGCGAGCGTGCCCTTCATCCTCGGGAACGTGGCGGGGTCGACGCCGAGGTAGGCCGAGATGCCTCCGCTCTCCCCCTTGTTCGGATCGAAGACCGCCTGCATGAGCATCGGGGTCACCGATTCGACCTCCGGCTGCGCCGCGATCGAGTCGACGATCGAGGCGTTCATGTAGCGAAGCCCCGTGCCGCCTTTCAGCATGAGCGTCGCCGCCTCGTACGGGCAGCCCTTGGCGGTCACGAGCATCTGGTAGCCGAGGTTGTCGATGTCCTTGTTGAGCGAGTTCTGGTAGCCGCGGTTGAAGCCGAGCAGGCTCGTGAGCACCCACGCGGCGAGCGCGATGCCGAGCACGGTGAGCACGCTCCGCGTCTTTTTTCGCAGCAGGTTCTTGTAGGCGATATGGAAAATGCCGATCATCGCGCGCCGCCTTTCGCGGGTTTGAAGTGCGGGAGGTGCCGGTTGTCGAGGAGGAACTCGTCGACGAGCACGAGGTTTTTTTTCGTCGCGCGGAGCATGGCCGCGAAGTCGGCGGCCGCCTCGGGCGCCGGGTTCTTGACTGCGCTCACCCTTCCCGGCGGGGTCTCCGCGCCCGAGACGGGATCGTAGCGGTAGAAATCCGCGAGGCTCATCCCCACGAACTGCCTGCCGAAGGACTCCTCGCGAAAGCGCTTCGCGCCCTTCGAGGTGAGCTTCTGAAGGTAAAAGGCCCGTACCGTGCCGAGCGTGTCGAAGGCGCAAAAAACCTGAATGCCGCCGTAGCTTCCCTTCTGGTTCACGCCGTGGATGTAGCCGACGAGCTCCGTCCCGCGGTAGATCTCGTACATCGTGTAGGGCACGTCGATCGTTTCGTAGAGCCCCTTGAAGGGGTCGCCGAGGCGCGCTTCGATCTCGCGGAGAAGCGCGTCGCCTCCCCTCTTCGCGATCGACACGTAGAGCGTCTTGTAGCCCGTCGATTCGGGGAAGAGGCGCTTCACGTCGCG
>DHHN01000115.1:3018-4467 GCA_002403295.1 bacterium UBP1_UBA4771
CCCGCGGCCTCGTCGTGCCGGTACATCGAACGGATGGCGAGGTCGGCGTTGAGCTGATAGGAAACCCCCGTCGCGACGATCGAATGCGACTCGCCTCCCCGTTTCTCGAACATAGGTTGAAACTCCAGCCTGAGGCGGCTCTCCTCGAGGAGGTTCATGCCGAAGCGCCAGAGGACCGCATACGTCTCGTCGCCCGCGCGCTCGCCGGCCATGAGCTCGAGGCGGCTCTCGTAGCGGGTCCACAGATGCGTCCAGTCGAGAGAGGCCATCCGGAAGACGACGGGATCCGGCATCATGATCTCGTAGCCCATCGTCTCGAGAACCTCGCCCCATGCGCCCGAGACGCCGACGCTGTAGTTGTCCCGCGCGAGAACGCCTCTCGAAACGCGCGCCGCGGCGAGCCGGTTCCCCTCGAGCTCGAGCGGCATGCCGGAGCCGGTCGTGAACGAAGCGGCGGCGTTCCCCCACTCGAAATCGCGATAGAGCCCCGCGCCCCAGTCGCGGTCGAAGCCGTAACCGTGCATCGAGAGCGGTTGGAGAAGGAGCGCGTGGCTGTCGAGATAAGACGCGAGCCCGAAGGCCGGCCGGTCATGGCCGATCCAAAGATCGGCGAATCCGGCTTTATACTTGAAGAAGGCGTTGTAGATCTGGAGCTCGAGCTCGCTCTCGGGCTCGCGGTTATAGGCGACGCGGATCTGAAGCGCGAGCGCCCCGAAATCCCCTCGCCCGCCGGAGAGCCGCCGGAGGTAGTCGAAACCGACGCCCGGCTTCTGCATGGCCTCTTCCTGCGTCGCCGAATAATAGACGGGGCCGCTTGCCGCCGACGACCAGCCGCCGACGGCCTGGGCCTCGAGGTAGAGGAGGGAGCTCTGGGCGCGCCCCGCGAGCGGCGAGAGAAGGAGAAGCGCGGCGACGGCGCACGCCGCGCGCCTCGCCGGCGAAACATGTTCCGCGGGGGAGCGGCGGCGGGGCGGCGATATTCGATTCAATTCATGCATTTCAATACCTATATGATGAATAATAGGGTATTCCCCGGGCGGAATCAAGCGCTCATGGAGAATTTCGCGGCGGTTACCGGAAGACGATCTTTATCAGTATCGCGATCGGTATGATGACGATGAGGAGCGGCGCCAGCACCGGCAGCACGACCGCGAGCAGTATCACGCCGACGAGCCCGATGACGCCCGCGACGAGGAGCCCCGTGCCCGTGAGGGCCAACGCGACGACGAAGATCGCGAGCAAAAGCCCGCCGACGATCCCGAGCACGGCGAGCGCCGCGCCGCCGAGGATGCCGAACAGCCCGTGGATCCCGGGCATGAGGATCGCCGCGAGGACGATGAGAGCGCTGAGAACGAGGATCGTTCGTACCATGATTCGACCTCCCGAAAAACGGGCTCATTGTGCGCCGAGTGGGGTATAATCGCAACCCTGATTCCGAGCCGCCGCGCG
>DHHN01000029.1:0-307 GCA_002403295.1 bacterium UBP1_UBA4771
CAGGTTCTTTCCGAGGACGTCCCGCGCGACGCTCAGGAGAAACGTCGAATCGACGCCTCCCGAAAAGGCGACGAGCGCGCTCCCGCACCGTGAGAGGATGCGTTCGAGGCGCGCGAGCTTACTCGACTTCGCCGGCGCCCGTTTCGGGCTCTTTCGGAGGTTCCGGTGTCGCATCGGGAATCGTATCCTTCATCGCTCGAACGAGGCGTTTCGCCTTCACGTGATCATCGTGCGTCCGCGAGAAGATGTGCGTGCCGTCCCCGGCCGAGACGAAATAAAGATCGTCGCAGCCCTCGAGCGGGCGGAC
>DHHN01000029.1:331-2096 GCA_002403295.1 bacterium UBP1_UBA4771
ATCTTGAGATCGCTGTATCGCAGGCCGCGGCGCACGCCGCCGAGGGCGTAGGCCACGGTCGGGTCCGCCTCGAGGCGCATCCCCTTGCGCATACGGTTGTAGTACACGGCTGAGATGCGCGGCATCTCCGAGGTCCGCTGCGCCTCCGCCTGAACGATCGAGGCGAGCGTCACGATCTCGTTCGTCGAGAGCCCGGTGCTCTTCGCGTAGAGGGCGATGTGCTCGTCGTAGACCTCCCGAAAACGGCGCACCATGAGCCTCGTGACATCGCGCGAGGTGAGGGGCCAACTCATGTTATACGTGTCGGGAAAGAGATACCCCTCGAGCGTCGGCGCGTTGATGCCGAGCTCGCGGGCGAAATCGGGGTTGAGGGCGAGCCGGTGGAACTGCGCCGAATCGACCTCGACATCGCGGAACACCGTCGCCGCGATCTCGCGGAGCAGGAATCCCTCGGGAATGACGAGCCTCGTGATCTCGAACTCGGCGCGCGCGAGCTTATCGAGCATCCGCGCGATACTCGTGCCGCGGAGAAACACGTAGCGCCCCGCCTGCACCTTCTTGTCCTTGCCGGTTGCGACCGCGACCCACCGGAAGAGGCGCCGGTGCTTGAGAAGGCCGTTCTCGACGAGCATTCGTTCGACGTCGCTCAGGTAGGAGCCGGGGAGCACCCGTATCTCGACTCTCTCGGCCTGCGGGGACGGCTCCTCGCCGTAGTAGAGGAAGCCGACGTACACACCGCCCATGACGAGCAGGGCCGCGGCGAATGCGAATATGGTGGAAAGCCGTCTCATCGCCCCGATCTCCCGTCGAGAAAGCCCTGGAGAAGCAGCACCGCCGCGAGCCTGTCGATATCCTTCCTGTTGTGGCGGCGCTCGCCGGCGGCGAGCACGCGCTCCGCCTCCCTGCTCGTCATCCGCTCGTCGACGAGAACGACCGCGACCGGCAACCGCCCTCGGATCGCCGCGGCGAGCTCGCGGGACCGCCCGGTGCCCTCGATGTCGCCCCCCGCGAGCGACCGTGGCTCGCCGACGACCACGACGCCCACCCCGAGCTCGGCGACGAGCGCCCCGAGATGATCGAGGAGATCGTCCATTCCGCGCGTTTCGAAGGTGTCGAGCCCCTGCGCCGTGATACCGAGCTCGTCGCTCACGGCGAGCCCGACGCGTCTGCCGCCCGGATCGATCGCGAGCACCCGTTTCCCGCTCTCCCGCCGGCTTTCCATGCGTCCGCCCTACTTCTTCCGCCTGAGCACGAGGATCGTGAGGTCGTCTCCGGCCCCCTTCGGCCCGGTGAACTTCTTCACGTCATCGACGATGGCGTCGCGCACGTCGGCGGCGCTCCGGCCGCGCAACGCGGAAAGAAGATTTTGGAGATGTTTCTCTCCGTAGAACTCCCCTTCGACGTTCGACGCCTCGGTGACGCCGTCGCTCGTTATGACGAGCGTATCGCCGACCTCGAAGGCGAGCGATTGAAGCTCGTACTGGAAGTCCGGGATGACGCCGAGGATGAGGCCGCTGTACTCGAGCACCTCGAGGCGGCCGTTCGTCCGGATGAAGCACGGAAACACGTGCCCCGCGTTCGTGTAGCCGAGCACGTTCCGGTCCATGTCGAGACAGCCGTAGAAGAGGGTCGCGAACTTGTCCTCGGCCATCGCCTCGCCCATCATCCGGTTGAGCTTGGAGACGAGGTCGATCGGCCGCTCCATCCGGTCCATGTTGGAGCGCAGCGTCGCCTGGAGAGACGCCATGAGGAGCGAGGCCGGCAC
>DHHN01000029.1:2231-7144 GCA_002403295.1 bacterium UBP1_UBA4771
CGCGCTTCTCGACGACCTCCTTGAGGAGATCGATGTTGTGGAGCGAGGAGGCGACCTGCGAGGCGAGCATCGAGACGAGCGCGATCTCCTCCGAGTTGTACCGGTCGTGCTCGCGGCGGCTCCCGAGCAGGATCGCGGCGACGCACTCGACGTCGTGCATGACGGGAACGAGAAGATCGTAGCGCGCGAGCCGCCGCGTTCCCGGCGGCAGGCCCTCGATGATGGCGCCGAGCTCGCGCCGCGCGCCGCGCTTCATGAACCCGCCCCGCGGGACGGAGACGCCGAGCGATTCGAGCAGATCCGCGCGCATCATCGGCTCCCCGGCGTTGCAGAGAACGTCCACGGCTTGGCGCGCGCCGGGATCGCCCTGGTATTCGGCGAGCACGTCGCGGACGATGACGAGCTCCGCCTCGTCGGTCTCGAAGACGTCCCGCAGCTCGGCGCCCACGCGCTCGCGCATGACCTTCTCGTCGATCATCGTGAGCAGCTCGCCGCTGAGGGCTCGCATCCGAGAGCGCGGGTCGCGCCGCTCGCGGGCCACGAAGCGCTCCGACCACTCCTCGACGCGCGCGAGGACGGGCTGGAAGGCGACGATGAAGAGGATGATGAATCCCGTCTCGAGAAACTCGACCCGACCGCCGGAGAACCGCGAGAAGAACGCGGTGATCTGCCGGATGACGACGAGGTAGGCCGTCGCGATGAGCGCCGCGGCGGCCACGTACAGGATGCCCCGGCGCGCGATGACGCGAAGCCCGAGGAACTGGTGCCGCACGATCGCGTAGGCGATCGAGCCGCCGCCGATGACGAGCGCGGCGTTGATGAAGGCGGTCGATGCGTCCTCGTGCCCGGGGAACCAAGCGAGAACGTCGAGCAGGCGCGCGAGCGAAAACGTGACGATGCAGAGGCCGAGGCCGCCGACGAGAATCCATACCTGCCGCTTCACCCGCGGCGGCACATCCGATCGCGCCGCGTTGACCAGGATGAGGAGCGAGAAGCCGGCGTACGCGACGTTCACGAGGGAGAAGAGCTGCACGTGCGCCCGGAACAACAGGTCCATGAAAACGCTGAGCATCCGCGCGATTTGCTGGAAGAAGGCGCTCGCCGCGCCCACCGACACGGGAATCCCGGCGATCCCGCGGAACATCCGCGCCGGGCTCACGCGGCCGATGAGGAAAATGAGGAGAACGAGGTGAAAGACGTGCGGCAGAAACAGCATCCACACGAATCGCCGCATGAAATGCCACGCGCGATGGCGGCGGGGGAAGACGAGCGCGAAGAGAACGAGCGACGGGAAAAAGAACTCCCACACGTACGCGAAGCTCGCCGTGAGATTGCTCAAGAGGAGCGTCCCTTCCCGCGGATTGATCTGGAGCAGGTATCCGACGGCTCCGAGCAGCGGCCCGAAGCTCGCGAAGAAGAGCACGAGCGCGGTGAACCAGCTCACGGCGCTCCGCCCCGTCTGCCGCACGATCGTCACGGCGAGAAAGAACATGACGATGCCGCTCACGAAGTAGAAGGATGCGAGAAAGGAGGAGGCGCCCATCGAGATCACTCCCGGCGTCGGTGCGGGCGGAAGGAAGAAACGGCCGCCGCTATGCCACTCCGGAGCCGGCATCGGCCGCTGTTTCGGGAAGGTTCTTCTCGAGCGTGACCTTCATGCCGTTGCCGGGCATCACTTCGAAGCGGAGCGCGTCCATCATGTTCTTCATGATGTAGATGCCGCGTCCCCGCAGGTGCTGCAGATTCGATGGATCGGGGATATGCTCGAGGTAGCTCTTGAAATCGAATCCTTTTCCGCGGTCCTCGACCTCGACGATGAGACGGCCGGGTTCGCACCGGAAAACGATCCGGACGTTCTCCTCGGGGCACTGGCGATTCCCGTGCTCGATCGCGTTCGTGCACGCCTCGATGACCGAGATCGCGATCTCGTTCGTCTCGTCGCGGCCGCAGCAGAGACCCTCCACGATCTCGCCGCAGACGAGATCGACGATGTTCAAAAACTTGTAATCGCTCGGGAACTCGATGACGACTGTGCCGGCCATGAGGGCTCGCTCCCTTTCCTCGCTTCGCGAATCCGGCGTCATGGAGTCTCGAAGCTCTCCACCGCCTCGTTCTCGTCTCCGTAGCACCTGAAGATCATGTTGAGCTTCGTGACATAGAGTATGCTCTGTATCTTGTCCGAAACGTTCAGCAGCCGGAGATCGCCTCCGCTGCGGCGCATCGTCGTATATCCCGATATGAGAATCCCCATGCCGGTGCTGTTGATCCAGTCGATGTCGTGCAGATTGACGACGATCTTCCTGCAGCCCGCATCGAGGAGCTTGCGGATCGTCCCTTTGAAGGCCTCGGCATCCGGTCCTCCCATGAGCTTCCCCTGGAGGTCGAGAATGACGACGCCGCTTTTCTCCCGCGTCACAATCCGCATCGCTTCATTCCCCCGGCGGAGCCGGGCCGCCGTCCCTTACGCGGTCCCGAGGAACTCGAGAACCGCCGCCATGTCGGCGGGCAGGGGGGTCGAAAAGGCCGCACCCGCGCCCGTCGCTGGGTGGGTGAACGAGAGCTCCTTCGCGTGAAGCGCCTGCCTGTCGATCATGGCGAGCGCGCGCTTCGCGGTCTGCGCGGCTTTTCCGGGAAGGCCGCCCCAGTTCGTCCGCCGGCCGCCGTAAGCGGGATCTCCGAGAACGGGATGTCCCACCCGCGAGAGATGGACGCGAATCTGATGGGTTCGACCCGTTTCGAGTTTCAACCTAATATACTGGAAGGGCCCAAACGTGTCTATAACGGAGTAGGCGGTGCGCGCCTCCTTGCCGCCGCGCTCGACGACGGCCATTTTTTTTCGATCGACGGGGCTCCGGCCGATCGGGAGATCGATGACGCCGCTCGCCTCGGGAAGCTCCCCCCAGATGATCGCCTCGTACACCCGGCGCACCCGCCGCTCCATGAGGTCCCGGGCGAGGGCGATATGCGCCTCGTCCCCCTTCGCGACGACGAGGAGCCCGGAGGTGCCGGCGTCGAGCCGATGCACGATGCCCGGCCGCAGGTACCCGCCGATGCCCGAAAGGTTCCGGCAATGGGCGAGAAGCGCGTTGACGAGCGTTCCCGTCTCGTGCCCGGGCGCGGGGTGAACCACCATGCCGGCCGGCTTGTTGACGACGAGCAGGTGCTCGTCCTCGTACACGACGTCGAGGGGAATGGGCTCGGCGGCGATCTCGAGCGGCTTCGGGGGGCTGAACGCGATCGCGATCCGCTCGCCCTCGCCGACCCTCAGCGCCGGCTTCGTCGCGGGCTCGCCGTCGACGAGCACCTCGCCCGCCCGAATCGCCTTCTGGACGCGCGATCGGGAGAGCTCGGGAAGCTGGGCGCTCAGGTAGGAATCGAGGCGCGAGCCGCCGTCGTCCTCGTCGACGAGAAATGAAACGGATGTCCGGTTCGTCACGGCAGTTCCCGCGAAGCCGGCGAGATGTCGTCGCGGTGGGAGTCCGGATGCAGCAGGTAGCCGGCGATAAGAAGCACGGCGCCGACCGTCACCGCGATGTCGGCGACGTTGTACGTGGGCCAGCGATAGCCGCCGATCCCCATGTCGATGAAATCGAGCACCTCGCCCGCGGCGAGCCGGTCGATGAGATTGCCGAAGGCGCCGCCGAGGATGAGCCCGAGATAGACGCGCTTGCGGGCGGGGGCGAAACGCATGCGGTACGCGAAGAAGATGAGCACGCCGATCGATATGATCGTCACGACGAGGAGAAGATTCTTGAAGTTGGAGAGGATGCCGAAGACGGCGCCCTTGTTCTTGCTCAGCGTGATGCGCAGAAAACCGTCGAGAACGTCGGCGCCGCCCTGATATTTGTACGCTTCCCAGATGATCCGCTTCGAGGCCTGATCGAGGATGACGATGAGCGCCGCGACCGCGAAGAGAAGCATCGCTCAGCGCCCTCCCCGTTCGAGCTTCTCCTTCTTCTCCTTGCAGTTGATGCAGAGCTCGGCGGCGGGGACCGCCTCGAGACGCTTCTCGGAGATGAGATCCGTGCAGTCCGAGCAGACGCCGTAGTCGCCGCGCTGGATCCGCTCGAGAGCCGCTTCGATCGCGCGCAGGTACGCCCCTTCCTGATCGGCGTAGTAGTAGTTCTTCTCTTTCTCCATGTAGTCGGTGCCGAGATCGGCGAGGTGGTTCGAGTAGGATTGCTTCGCCGCCTCGGTCTCGTCTGAGGCCTCGTTGAGCGCCTCCTCGATCCGGCTGAGCTCCTTGAGAATGCGTTCGCGCTCGGCGAGAAGCTTCTGCTTGAAGTGATTGAGTTCCTTCTTGGTGTATTTCTTCTTCGGCTTCTGCGTCTTCTTGTCCGGCATCGTGTAACGCTCCTTGCATCGAGCGAGGCGCTATGCGCGCCTCATCCACAATTCCACCGTTTGCTCACCGACCTTGAACGAGGTCGCGTGCGGCCAGGCCTGCTCCCCTTCCATGAGCCTCCCGGCGAGCGTCTCGAGGCAAATATGCTCGCCGAGCTCGGCGAAGACAACGGAAATGTCTCCGTCCGAGCGATACGCGAGCTCGATCCTGTCGCTCACCTCGAGCCCGGAGTCCTTCCGGAAATTCTGGATGCGATTGACGAGCTCCCGGGCGAGACCTTCCTTGCGAAGCTCCGGGGTGAGGCGCGTATCCAGAATGACCGTGAGATCCCCGTCGGAACCCGCCGCGAACCCTTCGGCCGTCTCTTGCAGGATCTGTACCTCTTCTTTGGCGATAACCTCTTTTTTGCCATCGAGTTCTATGGAAATCTCGCCCGAGGCGAGGAGTGTCTTCACGGCGGCGCCATCGAGCGATTCGATGATCCCGGCCGCCTGTTTCATGCCCTTTCCGAACCGCTTGCCGAGCTTCGAGAAATCAGGCTTAACTCTATATTTCACAAGGGTTGCCG
>DHHN01000029.1:7305-10164 GCA_002403295.1 bacterium UBP1_UBA4771
ACCGACTCGTCGTGCTCGGGATAGCGCGCGAGATGGACGCTCGCCGCGTCCGGATGAGCTGCCGCCCCTCCCTCGCCCGCCGAGAGCTGGTCCGCCTTGCCCCGAAGCCTCAGGTAGACGGCATCGCTCAGGAACGGGATAAAGGGCGCCGAGAGGAGCGCGACCCCCTCGAATACCCGGTAAAAGGTCTCGTAGGCCGCGATCTTGTCGTCCGACATCTCGTTCTTCCAGAAACGCCGGCGGCTGCGGCGGAGGTACCAGTTGCTGAGCTCGTCGATGACGAAGGTCTGGATCGCCCGCGCCGCGCGGGTGAGCTCGTAGGCGTCGAGCATCGCCGAGACCTCGCGGACGGTCGTGTTGTAGCGCGAGAGGATCCAGCGGTCGAGGAGGTTCGAGCTGCGAACCTCGCCCTTCGGCTCGAAGCCGTCGATCCCGGCGTAGAGCGAGAAGAAGTTGTAGAGGTTTCTCACGGCGCCGAGGAACCGGTTCGCCGTGTCGCGGAGCGAGGCGACGTCGAAGCGCTTCGGAAGCCACGGCGAGCCGCTCGCGAGAAGATACCAGCGGAGCGCGTCCGCCCCGTCCGTCCGCAGCACGTCGCTCGCGAAGACGGCGTTGCCGCGCGATTTGCTCATCTTCTGCCCGTCGGTGTCGAGCACCATTCCGTGAGGAAGGCAGCGCCGGTACGGGCTCTGCTTCGTGAGAAACGCCCCGATCACGAGGAGCGAGTAGAACCAGCCGCGCGACTGGTCCACCCCCTCGCTGATGAACTCGGCCGGGTACTGGCTCTTGAAGAGGTCCATGTTTTCGTGCGGGTAATGGTACTGGGCGAACGGCATTGAGCCCGAGTCGAACCAGCAGTCGATCACCTCGGGCACGCGACGCATGCGGGCGCCGCACTCGGGGCAGCCGACGTCGAGATCGTCGATGAAGGGCCGGTGGAGGTCGTACTCCTCGGGAAACGCCTCCGAGATCGAGCGGAGCTCTTCGACCGAGCCGATGCAGTACTGCCGCGCGCATCCCTCGCACGTCCAGATGTTGAGCGGGGTGCCCCAGTAGCGCTCGCGCGAGAGCGCCCAATCGACGTTCCCCTCGAGCCACGCGGTGAACCGGTTCGCCCCAACTTCCGGGGGGATCCACTCGATCTTCGCGTTCGCCTCGAGGAGGAGTTCCTTGAAGGCCGTGGTCTTTATATACCACGATCGCCGGGCGTAATAGACGAGCGGCGATTTGCAGCGCCAGCAGAAGGGATAGGCGTGCGTGATCTTGCCGCTGCGGTAGAGGAGCCCGCGCTTCTTGAGGTCGGTGACGATTTCGGGGTCCGCGTCCTTGATGAACCGTCCGGCCCACGGCGTCACCTCGCTCGTGAAGTGCCCCGCCTCGTCGACCGGCTGGAGCAACGGGAGCCCCTCGGCCTTGCCGGCGTTGTAGTCGTCCTCGCCGAACGCGGGGGCCATGTGCACGATGCCGGTGCCGTCCTCGAGCGAGACGAAATCGGCGCCGATGACGCGGAAGGCGCCCGGCGCGTCCTTGAAGAACGGGAAGCACGGCTCGTAGCGCTTGCCGATGAGCTCGCTCCCCTTGACCGCGCCGAGGATCTCCTTGTCGCCGTCGAGCACGCCGGCGAGCGCCTCGGCGAGTATGAGCGTCTCCCCCTTGTTTCGGACGCGCACGTAGTCGTGCTCCGGCCCCACCGCGAGGGCGACGTTCGAAATGAGCGTCCACGGTGTCGTCGTCCACACGAGGAAATACGCGTCCTCTCCCTCGACCTTGAGCTTGATGTAGATCGAGGGGTCCTGCGTGTCGGCGTACCCCTGAGAGACCTCGTGGCTCGAAAGCGACGTGCCGCATCTCGGGCAGTACGGGACGATCTTGTGGCCCTGATAGAGCATGTCCTGATCCCAGAACTGCCGGAGGATCCACCAGACCGACTCGATGTACTCGTTCTTGAAGGTGATGTACGGATCGTCGAGATCGAGCCAGAAGCCGAGCTTGCGCGTGAACTCGTGCCACTCGTCGAGGTAGGTCCACACGCTCTTGCGGCATTGCTCGTTGAACGCGGCGATGCCGTAGCGCTCGATCTGATCCTTGCCGTCGAGACCGAGCTTGTGCTCGACCTCGATCTCGACCGGCAGGCCGTGCGTGTCCCAGCCGGCCTTGCGGACGACGCGGTTGCCGCGCATCGTCCGGTAGCGGCAGACGAGGTCCTTGATCGTGCGCGAGAGGGCGTGGTGCACGCCGGGACGGCCGTTCGCCGTCGGAGGCCCCTCGTAGAAGACGAAGGGGTCGTCCGCGGGCCGCTCCTCGACGCTCCGCCGGAAGATGCCGTTCGCTTCCCAGTAGGCGAGGACCTCTTCCTCGACCTTGATCGCCTCGCCGAAAGGCGGAAGCTCCGGGTAGCGCTTTCTCGTTTTCTCTCTATCAGCCATCGTCGAGCCCGCCGGTCGCTTCGCGCGAGGCGAAGCCGGCGCCGTAAACGGGTCCAGGACCGTCATCCGCCCCCGGGGGCGGGCATATAACACGATAACCCCGCGCCATCGTGCTGGTACGCCCGGGGTTAATCGCCTGCCAAGCTTGGACTATACCTTATACAGAAAAACGCGCGCCCTGTCAAGGGCGCGCGAGCATTATCGAACCGCCGGATCGGGCCGGCCCTTGGACGCGGACACGCGGGCCTGCACGCGCCGGCTGGGCGCCCGGACCGGTCACGGATGCCGGTGGAACACCTTGCCGACGATCTTCCACCCGTCCGGGCAGCGGTAGAGCGACAGGTAATCGGTGAAGACGTGCTTGTCGTTCTTGAAGATCTCGATCCGGGCCACCGCGGCGTCCCCCGCGACGTCGACCATCGTGAACTCGTGG
>DHHN01000120.1 GCA_002403295.1 bacterium UBP1_UBA4771
ACGAGACGGGCGAGCACGTCGCTGCCGTCCGCCCGCTGGCCGAGCCGGTAGAGGGCGAGCTCGATCCCGCGCTCGGCGTCCTTGACCATGGGACTCGCCGGGAAGCGCGAGACGAACTCCGAGTAGCGGCCGAGCGCCTCCTCGTCGTTTCCGGCGTTGTACTCGCACTGCGCGATGCGCAGGCATCCCATCGCCGCCGCGCTGCTCGTCGCGAACCGCTCGAGGAGCGTCCGGTAGCAGCGCTTGGCGTCGTCGTAGGCCTCGGCGCGGAAGTAGAGGTCTCCGGCCCGCGCGAGAGCGCGCTCGGAGAGCGCTGATGTCGTGTCGGTCCTGACGAGCGATTCCCAACGGTCGACGGCGTCGCCGTTCTGGTCGAGGCGCTGGTAGCAGAGGCCCGCCTGATAGAGCGCCTGCAGCCGCTTCGGATGATCGCGGAAGCGCCGCAGGAACTCGTCGTACGTCTCGGCGGCCTCGCGGTATTCCTTCCTGTTGAAGAGGATGTTCGCTTTGTTGAAGAAGGCGGAGCTCAGGTTCGCCTCGTCGCCGCGGGAGGCGTAACGGGCGAGCATCCGCTCCTCGGTCTCGATCGCGAGCGCGTCCTGGCCCTGCTGCGCGTAGGTCCATGCGAGCAGCTTATTCGCCGGTATCGCGACCGCGTTGTCAGGAAATTCGTCGATGAGCCGTTTCAGCATGCCTTCGGCCTCTTTGTGGCGGGCCTGCGCCGCGAGCGCGTCCGCGTCGATGAGGATCGCGTACGCGCGCCACGGCGACCTGCTCGGCGGCATCTTCTGCAACATGAGGTGGGGCACTCCTGAGAGCTGCCCGAGGTTGCCCGCCCTGTGGTACGAAAGCTCGAGAAGGCACAGCGACGCCTCGACGAGCTCTTGATGATCCTTCGAGGCGAACACGATGGCGCCGCTGCTGTCGCCTCGCGCGTAGCGGTCGAGAACGAGCTGGAAATACGGCGCCGCGACGAGAGGACGCCGCTGGCCGAGAAGCCCGGCGCCGGCGAGGTAGGCCGCCGCGGGGGACTCGGGCGCGAGCGGGTATCCCGCCACGACCGCTTGATAGGTGCTCGTGGCCTCGGCGCCCCGGCCGAGCGCGTCGAGGCAGCGGCCGACCCGGTACTGGGCGCGCGCCGCGAGCGAGTGCTCGAAATAATCGGAGAGCACCCGGTTGAACTCTCTGATCGCCGGCTCGTAGGACTCCTCGGCGAAGAGCGCCTCGCCGAGAAAATACTGCGCCCGCGCCGCGACGTCCGTGCGGGCGTGCCGCCCGGCGACCTCGCGCAGGAGCGCGACGCCCTGTTCGGCGTCGCCGTCGAGGTAGATCGCCATCGCGCGGCGAAGCTCCGCCTCGGCCTTGATGTCGGGCCGCGAGGCCTTCTCGATCACGCGGCCCATCTCCTCGGCGGCGCTCCGGTACGCGCCGCTCGCGAGAAAGATGTTCGCCTTCGCGAGCATGGCCGGATCGCGAAGGGTCGAATGCTGATACCGCTCGGCGGTCTCCTGAAACTTGGCGGCCGCCTTGAGGGACTGTCCCTGCGCCTCGTAGAGGAGGGCGCGCAGGTACGTCGCCGCGGGGCCGTGCGGAGCCGCCTCGAGGATCGCGACCGCGTCCGCGTGGCGCTCTTCGAGGTAGGCGACGGTCGAGCGGGCGAGAACGACCCGCGCGTCCTTTTCCATCCAGCGCGAGCGCGAAACGAGCTCCTCGAGGAGACGAGCCGCCTCGGGCGTCGCGCCGCGGCGAAGGGCGTTCCACGCACGCGCGAGCCGGGCCTCGCCCATGAGCGGGCTCTGCGGATATTTCTTCTCCCATTCCCGCCACGCCTTGGCCGCGTCGTTGTCGCGTCCCGCCGCCTCGAGCGACATGATCTCGGCGAGCGACGCGTCGTCGGCGAACGGTCCGCGCTCGCCGCGTTTCGCGGCGTTGCGGAACTCCTCCGCCGAGCGTTCGTAGCTCCCGAGGGCGTGGTAGATCTCTCCCGAGAGGAAATGAAGCGCCTCGCGCCTCTCCTTCGGTATATCCGAGCGCAGAAGCTCGGCGAGCGACGCGGCCGCTTCCTCGGCGGCGCCCCGTCGCGCGGGAACCGGCAGACGCCGGGCTTGCTCGAGGGCGAGACCGATATCCGGGAGGGTGGCCGGCCGCGCCGCGGCGGTCTTCGCCTTCTCCCCTTCCGCGAGGGCGGAGGGGGGAAAGCCTGCGAGCGCCGACGCGACGACGGCGGAGGCGGCGAGCGCCGCCGCGATCGCCCGGCGGGCGCCTCGCCCGGTGAACCGTATTTCACGTATGTTCGTCATTCGAATCACTCCCCGCGCGATCGCGTCAGTACTGTTCGCTCACGACGACCGGCACGTCGCCTTGAGGCCCCGAGGTCATGATCTCGACGGTGCGCTCGCGTCCCTGGGTCAAACGGCCCTCCGCGTCGACGACGACGAGCTGATACCGGTAGGCGCCGTCGGCGAGGGAGAGCCCGCTCTCGTCCTTGCCGTCCCACATGATGTGCGCGGGGGGCGATCCCTTGCCGCTGAACCGACGCACCTCCTGATTCGATTTGTCGACGATGGAGAGGTTCCACGTCGCCGCGTCCGCCTTGGTCCTCGCCGTGAGGTTGAACTTCGTCACGGACTGCGTGCCGAGCGGCGAGAAGACCGGCGGCGAGGCCTGCGAGCTCGCGAAGAATCCGCCGAAGCGGTAGGAGATGCCGACGCGGTGCGTGAGCCCGAGCACCTGATCGGACATTCCGTAGTCGAACCGCATGTCGGGGGTGAGGGCGAAGCTCACGCCTCCCGAGACGTACGAGTCGTAGTATCCGACACGGAGCCCCATGATGGGATGAGCCCAGAACTCGCTCCCCGCGTGGATGCGCGTTTCGTAGCCGGCGCGGTGGTCGATCTCCGTGGAGAACAGCGCCCGCCCCGAGAGGAAGCGGACCGAGAAGCCGCCGCGAAATTCCACCGGATAGTCCTCGGTGGTCTCGCGCAGCGTGAGGCTCGGTCCCCCGACGTTGAGGAGCGAGGCGCCGATGACGACCGACGGCAGAACGTTCGCGAGAATGCCGATATCCCCGCCGGCGCCCGACGCCTGAAACTCGTCGATGCTCTGGCGGATGATCTTGAAGTTCGCTCCGATCGCGACGCTCCGCGTGACGCTCTTCGAGGCGGAGAGGATGTAGGCCGTCTCCCCCTCGCGGAACGTGCCGAGCGGATCGTTGAGCTCGTTCGTGCGCTGGAACTCCCCCGAGCCGAACGACACGACGGTGAGCCCGAACCCCGGCAGCACGCGGCGCTCGGGCGTGGCGAAGCTCATCGAGTTGATCGAGGTCTCCTCGAAGAGACGCGCCGTCTCGAAGTGCAGCGTGTTCCGGAACATCTGAGCGAGGCAGGCGGGGTTCCAGATCGAACCGAGCGGCTCGTCCGCGACGGCGACGAAGGCGCCGCCCATCCCGACGCTCCGCGCGCTCGAATAGCGGGAGAGCCAGTCGCCCGGGGCCCCGCCGATCTGGTCCTCGGCGAATGCGCCGGCGCCAGCGAGCGCCACGAGCCCGAGACCGAGCGCGAGGACCGTCCCGAACGTTCGATGCCTATTCGTGTGAATGCGGTTCATGGGTCCTCCTATTCATCGCACGACGGCGACTCTGTGCCGCATGCGATGAAGCGTTTCGCCGTGTCCTTCCGCCTCGACGACGACGATGTAGCCGCCGCTCGCGACGTACTCGTTCTTGCCGTTGCGGCCGTCCCACGTGACCTCGTTGAGTCCGATCGTGCCGCCCGGCGCGCCGTGCGCGTACTGCGTGCGCAGGACGAGAACGCCGCTCAACGTGTAGATGCGCAGCGTCACGTTCGCATCGTCGGCGAGCTTGTAGGCGATCGTGGCCGGGCTTTCGCCCGGGTGGAACGGATTCGGGTAGCTCGTGATGGAGCCGCTCGCGGCGTTCGGATCGACGAGCGCCGTCTCGATGTCGAGCACCGAGGCGAGGCCGCCCGACGAAGCCCTCACGCGGCTCACGCCCGGCTCGCGCGGGCTCAGGAAATCGGCCCGGGCGACGCCGAGGTCGTTCGTCATCGTGTCGATCGGGGTGAGGACGCCGCCCCCGCTCACGAGCTCGAAGC
>DHHN01000036.1 GCA_002403295.1 bacterium UBP1_UBA4771
ACGGGGACGGCTTCCAGTACGCGACCGCATCCTACATCGCGCGCGACGGCTCGGAGCTCGAGGGCACGGGCGTCGTTCCCGACATCGAGGCCCGGCTCACGCGCGAGGCGCTGCTCGCCGGACGCGATCCGGCGCTCGAGGCCGCGATTGACTGGATCGGGAGTCAGGAGTATAACGGGGGCAAATAGCTCCCGTTTCGACAGTATAACGGGGGCAAATAGCTCCCGTTTCGACCGGAACAAGCATGGAGGTGCGGTTTACATGTTCACGACCCGGAAAAAGGCGCCTGCGATCGCCGCGTGCGCGGCGGCGCTCCTCGTTTCGCTCTTCACCTTCGCCTCCGCCGCGACCGCGGACCAGACGCCGACCGCCGAGCAGGTGCTCGACCGGTTCGTCGAGGCGCTCGGCGGCGTCAAGGCGTTCGACAAACTCGCGTCGACCGTCACCAAGGCGACGCTGGCGATCCCGGCGATGGGCGTCACCATCGACGTCACGATCTACGCCGCGCGGCCGAACAAGTTCTACTCGCTCGCCGAATCCCCCATGATCGGCAAGATCGAGCGCGGCACCGACGGCTCGATCTTCTGGGAAAAATCGACGATGCAGGGACCGCGGGTCCTCGAGGGCGAGGAGCTCGCCGACGCGATGCGCGACGCGAAGTTCGAGGGGCTCGCGTACTGGCGGAGCATCTACGACTCGGTCGCCGTCGCGGGGCTCGACACGGTCGATGGAAATCCCGCCTACAAAGTCGTTCTGAAACCGAAGGACGGCAAGCCCCGCACCTACGCGTTCGACGTGAAATCGGGGTTCCTCGTGAAGACGACCAACATGGTCACGACCCAGATGGGCGAGATACCGGTCGTCGGATACGTCACGGACTACCGGAAAACCGGCGACCTGCTCCAGTCCTTCAAGACGACGATGCAGATCATGGGGCAGGACCGAGTCATCACGGTCTCGGGCGTCGAGCAGAACGCCTCGATCCCGGATAGCGTGTTCGCGCTGCCGGTGGATATCAAGGAGATCCTCGAGGCGGAGAAAGAGGCAAAGAAGGAATAACTCTCCGCGGCGCGGCGACACCTCTCGGGGCGCGATCCGGAAGGACCGCGCCCCGTTGTGTTTCGTGCGGCGTGATTCGCGGCGCGCCGCCGCCGCGCCCGCCAACCTACCGGTCGGCCCAGGCGTGAGCGCTCAAGAAACCGATCCGCGCGACGTCGGCGAGCATATCGGGGTTGATCCGGTAGATGGTGTCCCCCGTCTCGTGATAGTGCAGGTGCGGACCGTTCGAGAAGAAGGCCGCGCACGCCGCCCCCTTCTGGAAGAACGGCGCGTAGTCGGAGGAGCGCACCCCGACCTCCCGTATGGGCCACTGGCGTCGAAGCGTCCCCACGTGGCGGTCCGCGTCCCTGATCGTCTCGAGAAACTCCGGCGGCTCGACGGTGCATCCGTAGTTCGTCCCGTCCCCCTCGCCGTTCATGTCGAAGTTGAACATCGCGTCCACGCGCGCGAACTGCGGCGGCAGGTGCTCCGCGAACCAGGTCGAGCCGATGAGCCCCTGCTCCTCCCCTCCGAAGAGAACGAAGACGACGGACCGCTTCGGCCGATCCGCCAGATGCGAGAAGGCCTCGGCGATCTCCATCACGACGGCCGAGCCGCTTGCGTTGTCGTTCGCGCCGGGGAAGAGAAGTCCCGCGTGCCGCCCGCAGTGATCGAAATGCCCGCCGACGACGACGCACTCGCGGCGGAGCTTCGGATCGGAGCCCTCGATCCAGCCGACGACGTTGTACCCGTCTGCTTCCGGAACATGCCGCGACGCGACGCGGTAGCGCGCGCTCGACGAGAGATCGAAGGAGCGGGGACGTTTCTCTCCGGCGAGCGAGCCCCTGAGCGCGGCGACCGTCGGCCCGGCGCCGGCAAGCATGGTGTCGGCCACGGCGTCGCTGATCATGGCGCCCACGAAGCCGTCGATCCAGTCGCCGTTCGGATGCGCGTTCACCTCGGGGTAGATATATATGACGCCGACGGCGCCCTTCCCGTGCGCCGTCTCCATGCGGCGGCGGTGATGATCGTGTTCCGTGAAGGCCTTGTTTTCGCGATCGGGCGTGCCGCGGAAGCAGAGGACGAATTTGCCGCGAGCATCGACGCCGGCGTAATCGTCGTAGCCGAGCTCCGGCGCCGAGATTCCCCAGCCGACGAAGACGATCGGCGCCGTATGGTCGCCGCTCGCCGTGTAGAGGAGCGGAAGGAACTCCGAGCCGAGGGCGAGCGCGCGCTCGCGCCCGCCCGCTCCCGGCTCGCCGAGAAGAAGCGCGAGCTCCGCCTCGTCGACGATCGTATGGGGCGACGGATACGCCTGCAGGTAGCCTTGTTTCCGGTCGATCGGCTCGAGATTCCACGTCTCGAAGACGCCGGCGGCCCACCTCGCCGCTTTCGTGTAGCCTTCATGCCCCGTGAGGCGCCCCTCATACCGCGGCGAGGCGATCTCCCTGCAGTACTCGTAGGGATCCATGGGGCGGATCGATTCGTACGCCGGACGCAGACGCTCCGGCAATTGATCCGCGCGCCCGCCGCCGGATGCCTCGCCGCCGGCGATCGCGCCGGGGACGACGAACGAGGCGGCGAGCGACGCCGCGAACGCGGCGGCGATCCCGGCCGCCCCCATCGATCTTGTCTTCATGCCATCTCCTATTTCGCGAAACGCGCTTTCGCGGCGCCCTCTGCGGCCGCGGACTCCATTCCGGAAGACCCTCAATATACATCATCCGCGCGAGCGCCGCATCAGGGGCCCATTTTTTCCTTGACGGAATGATATCATTGTAATATCATTACAATATCATTTCGAACCCAAGGAGGCGCGTATGCAGACCGTTACCGAACGCAGGGCCTGGCGGATGAGCGGATTCTTCGGCCTCTTTCTCTTCCTCGCGTTCATCGCCGTCGACGTCTACGTTCTCCGCGCGGGCATCCTCGCGAACGAGCCGAACGTGCTCTGGTTCTTTGTCCCCTTCACGCTTTTCTCCGTCA
>DHHN01000145.1:0-1267 GCA_002403295.1 bacterium UBP1_UBA4771
TCGTTCTCGGGCGAGGCGATGGACGTCGGGTACAACGCCGCCTACGTTCTCGACATCATGCGAACGATCGACGCCGAGGAGATACTCTTTCTCCTCGACCGCCCCGATACGGCCGGGCTCGTGAAGCCCGCCGCCGACGGCGGCAACGTGAAGCAGCTCTGCATCATCATGCCCCTGCGGATCGCCTGAGCTCGTGCGGCGGGGCGGGGGTGACGGCGGGTGATCATCCGGGGCGTCGACATCGTCAATTTCCGAAACATCGCGCGGGCCTCGCTGCGGTTCTCGCCCGGGACCAACGTCATCACGGGAAAAAACGCCCAGGGAAAGACGAACCTGATCGAGGCGATCTACCTCTTCTCGCTCGGGCGTTCCTTCAGGACCCGCAGCCTCGACGAGGCGGTGAGCTTCGGCGAGGAATATTTTTTCATCCGGCTCTCCGGCGCGAGCGACGCCGGCGTCGGCTTCGAGATCGAGGCGGGATACGAACGGGGCGGCCGCGCGCGGGTGTCGACGGGGGGGAAGCGCGCCCCGGGGTTCGCCGACATCGTGGGCACGATTCCCGGAGTCATCTTCGTGGCCGAGGACATCGCCCTCGCCTCCGGGCCGCCGGCCGGCCGGCGCGGCTATCTGGACTATACGGCGGCCCAGCTCTCCCCGCTCCATTTCGGGGCGATCCGCGAATACGCGGCCGTTCTGCGCCGGCGAAACGCACTTCTCGAGCGCGCGGCGAGGGAAGGGGCTCCCGCGGCCGGGCTCGAGGCGTGGGACGAAGCGCTCGCGGCGAAGGGCGCCGGGCTCGTCCGGATACGCCGCGAGACGCTCCGGGAGCTCGCCGTACGCGCCGGGGCCCTCGTGAGCGAAATTCTCGGGGAACCGGCAGGATTCTCCATGGAATACGCGTGTTCGTTCGCCCCGGCCGGAGAGGATCCCGAGGCGGGGCTCCGCGCGGCGCTCGAACGCGCGCGGGAGACCGAGCGGCGCCGCGGGTACACGATGATCGGGCCGCAGCACGACGACGTCCGGATTCTGCTCGATGAAACGGAGATCCGCCGCTACGGATCGCAGGGACGCAAGCGCCTCGTCTCTCTCGTGCTGAAGCTCGCCCAGGCCGCGACCATTCTCGAGAAACGGGGCGAGCGGCCGGTCGTCATTCTCGACGACATTTTTTCCGAGCTCGACCGCGAGACGGCCGCCCGCGTGCGGGAGCTCCTCTCGGACGGATACCAGAGCTTCATCTCCTCGCCGCGCGAGGAGGAGCTCGGAACGC
>DHHN01000145.1:1392-1737 GCA_002403295.1 bacterium UBP1_UBA4771
CACAGGAGGGAGAGCTTCGCAGTGGATGACCGATCGTCAGCGAAAATCGGCGACATCCTGCCCCGCGTGCTGAGCCTCATGGGGCTCGACAAGAAGCTCGAGGAAGCGAAGTTCATGAAGGGATGGGCGGCGGTCGTGGGCCCGGTCGTCGCTTCTCGCAGCCGCCCCCGCGACATCAGGGACGGGATACTCTACGTCGGCGTCGAGAGCAGCGTCTGGATGCATGAGTTGTGGTTTCACCGGGAGGAGATCCTCGACCGGATCGGGAAAGAATACCCCGGGATCGACGTGAAGGGGATCCGGCTCGAGATCGAAAGGGAGAATCCGTAGCGACATGAGCAGCAG
>DHHN01000145.1:1751-2506 GCA_002403295.1 bacterium UBP1_UBA4771
ACGGACCTCCACGGCCTGCACCACATGATCTACGAGGTCGTGGACAACTCGATCGACGAGGCGATGGCCGGGCACTGCGACGCGATCGACATCGCGATCGAGCCGAACGGATCCGTGACCGTCGTCGATAACGGCCGAGGCATCCCCGTGGACATCCATCCGACGCAGAAGCGCCCCGCCGTCGAGGTCGTGCTCACGACGCTCCACGCGGGGGGCAAGTTCGACCACAAGAGCTACAAGGTGTCGGGCGGCCTCCACGGCGTGGGCGTCTCGGTCGTGAACGCGCTCTCGGAGTGGCTCGAGGTCGAGATCTGGCGCGAGGGATCGGCGTACACGCAGCGCTACGTGCGCGGCGTGCCCGCGGGCGATCTCGCGGTCGCCCCGCAGGCGGGAAGGAAGGACCGCCGCGGGACGCGCGTCACCTTTTATCCGGACATGGAAATCTTCACGACGACGGAATACAGCTTCGACACGCTGTCGCAACGCTTCCGGGAGCTCGCGTTTCTCAACAAGGGGATCACGATCAACTTCGAGGACAAGCGGTCGAACAAGAAACACGAGTTCAAATACGCCGGCGGCATCGTGTCGTTCGTGAAGTTTCTCAACCAGAACAAGAACGTCCTCTACTCGCCGCCGATCTACTTCTACGAGGCGCGCGACAACTGCGAGCTCGAGGTCGCGATCCAGCACAACGACGGCTACGCGGAGAGCATCTACGCCTTCGCGAACAACATCAACACGATCGACGGCGGCAC
>DHHN01000145.1:2528-3582 GCA_002403295.1 bacterium UBP1_UBA4771
GGCGACGACGTCCGCGAGGGGATCGCGGCCGTGATCAGCGTGAAGCTCCCCGATCCGCAGTTCGAGGGGCAGACGAAGGGAAAGCTCGGGAACAGCGAGATCAAGGGCTTCGTCGAGAGCGTCCTCGGGCAGAAGCTCGTCGAATACCTCGAGGAGCACCCGCCCGTCGCGCACAAGATGATCGACAAGGCGGTCCAGACCGCCCGGGCGCGCGAGGCGGCGCGCAAGGCGCGCGACCTCGTGAGGCGCAAGTCCGCCCTCGAATCGAGCACGCTCCCCGGCAAGCTCGCCGACTGCTCACTCGAGGATCCGGCGCAGACCGAGATCTACCTCGTCGAGGGGGACTCGGCGGGGGGCTCCGCGAAGCAGGGGCGCGACCGGAGATTCCAGGCGATCCTGCCGCTTCGCGGCAAGATCCTCAACGTCGAGAAGGCGCGGCTCGACAAGATCCTCTCGAACGAGGAAGTGAAGACGATCATCACCGCGCTCGGAACGGGCGTCGGCGGGGAGGACTTCGACATCGCGAAGGCGCGATACCACAAGGTCATCATCATGACCGACGCCGACGTGGACGGCGCCCACATCCGCACCCTCATTCTCACGCTCTTTTTCCGGTACATGCCGGAGTTGGTGAGGCACGGCTACGTGTACATCGCCCAGCCGCCGCTCTACCGCATCAAGAAGGGCAAGGACGAGCGGTACGTGTACGACGACAAGGAAAAGGACGCGGTCCTCAAGGAGCTCGGCGGCGCGCAGGGGGCGTACCTGCAGCGCTACAAGGGCCTCGGCGAGATGAACCCGGATCAGCTCTGGATGACGACGATGGATCCCGAGCGCCGCACGCTCCGCAAGATAACCCTCGAGGACGCGATCGAGGCGGACCAGATCTTCACGATCCTCATGGGAGACGCGGTCGAGCCCCGCAAGAACTTCATCGTCGAGAACGCCCTTTCGGTGAAGAACCTGGATATCTGATTCGCAAGGAGCAGTGAATGGACATCACCCGGCAGCGGATCGTCCCCGTGTACATAGAAGACGAGATGAAGGACAGCTA
>DHHN01000145.1:3663-4517 GCA_002403295.1 bacterium UBP1_UBA4771
ACCGGAGACGTCACGGGCAACTACCATCCCCACGGCACCGCCGCCGTGTACGACGCCGTCGCCCGCCTCGCGCAGGACTTCTCGTTGCGTTACCCGCTCGTCGACGGGCAGGGAAACTTCGGCTCCGTGGACGGAGATCCCCCGGCGGCCGAGCGGTACACCGAGGTCCGGATGACCGAGATCGCCGAGGAGCTCCTCGCCGACATCGAAAAGGAGACGGTCGAGTTCGTCCCGAACTACGACGAGACCCGCATGCAGGCCATCGTGCTCCCGGCCAAGGTGCCGAACCTCCTCGTGAACGGCTCGGCGGGCATCGCCGTCGGCATGGCGACGAACATCCCGCCGCACAATCTCGGCGAGATCGTGAGCGGGCTCGAGGCGATCCTCGACGACCCGGAGGTGTCGATTGACGCCCTCTGCCGGATCGTGAAGGGGCCCGATTTTCCGACCGGGGCGATCATCTACGGCCGGGCCGGCATCCACGAGGCGTACCGAACGGGCAGAGGCAAGATCACGATCCGCGCGCGCGCCAACATCGAGACGCAGCAGAGCGGCAAGACGAGCATCGTCGTGAGCGAGATCCCGTACCAAACGAACAAGGCATCCATCATCGCGAAGATCGCCGAGCTCGTCCGCGCGGAAAAGCTCACCGGCATCTCCGACGTCCGCGACGAATCGGACAAGGAAGGGATGCGGATCGTCATCGAGCTCAAGAAGGACTCCTACCCCAAGGTCGTCCTGAACCAGCTCTTCGCGCACACGCAGCTTCAGGAGACATTCGGAATCATCATGCTTGCGCTCGCCGACATGAAACCGGCCGTGATGAACCTCAAGGAGCTCATGGAGCGCTACCT
>DHHN01000145.1:4640-11005 GCA_002403295.1 bacterium UBP1_UBA4771
GCTCTCGGAGATCCAGGCGCAGGCGATCCTCGATCTGCGGCTCCAGCGGCTCACCGGCCTCGAGCGGAAAAAGATCGAGGACGAGTACGTCGAGCTCCTGAAAAAGATCGAGTACTACCGCTCCATTCTCGAGAGCCGCGCGCGGCTTCTCGGGATCATCCGGCAGGAGCTCGAGGATCTCAAGTCGCGCTTCGGCGACGAGCGCCGCACCGAGATCGTCGATCAGGAGGGAGAGTTCCAGATCGAGGATCTCATCGCCGAAGAAGACATGATCATCACGATCACCCACACGGGATACATCAAGCGCATCCCCACCGGCACCTACCGGCGCCAGCGCCGCGGCGGGAAGGGGATCGCCGGGCTCGGGATGAAGGAGGAGGATTTCGTCGAGCACCTCTTCATCGCCTCGACGCACAGCTACATCCTCTTCTTCACCGACAAGGGGAAATGCCACTGGCTCAAGGTGCACGAGATTCCGCAGGGCGGCCGGCTCGCGCGCGGCAAGGCGATCGTGAACCTTCTCGAGATGTCGCGCGAGGAGACGATCAGCGCGTTCGTGCCGGTGAGCGACTTCGCGCAGGACGCCTACCTCATCATGGCGACGAAGCACGGCTTCATCAAGAAGACGCACATCTCGGCATACGCGAACCCGCGCCGCGACGGCATCATCGCGGTGCTGCTCCGGGACGGGGACCAGCTCATCGCGGCGCGTCTCACCTCGGGCAACGACGACGTCATCCTCGCGAAGCGCCGGGGCAAGGCGATCCGCTTCAGCGAGCGGGACGTCCGCGTCATGGGGCGCGCGACGCAGGGCGTCACGGGCGTGCGGCTCGATAAAAAGGGGGACGAGGTCGTGGAGATGGTCGTCGTGAAACGCGGGACCGAGATCCTCGTCGTCACGGAGAACGGCTACGGCAAACGCACCCGGATCAACGAGTTCCGGAACATCAAGAGGGGCGGCCTCGGGGTCATCGCGATCGACACGGACGAGCGCAACGGCCCGCTCGTGGCCGTCAAGGAGGTCCTCGACACCGACGAGATCATGGTCATCACGCGGGGCGGCATCATCATCCGGAGCCCGGCGAAGGACTTCCCCATTCTCGGCCGGCCCGCCAAGGGCGTGCGGCTCATCCATCTGGCGGACGGAGACGCCGTCGTCGGGCTCGCCGTCGCGGGCGAGCGGGAGAAGGACGAGGGAGCGGCGGGGGAGGCCGAAGGGGAGGATCTCGACGCCATGGAGGCCGAGGAGACCGAGGAGGCGGAAGCCGAGAGCGAGGAGCCCGGGAAGTAGATGCGGTCCCATAGAGTCCCGCCGTCCAAAGCCCCGGTCGAACGGGCCTTCCTCGTGGGGGTGACCCTCCCGACGGTGCGCCGCGAGGCGGAGATGGAGAATCTCCGCGAGCTCGAGGCGCTCGCGCGCGGCGCCGGCGCCGTCATCGCCGGAAGCACGATCCAGAACAGGACGCGCATCGACGGCTCGACATTCATCGGCTCGGGCAAGCTCGACGAGCTCGCCGGCATCATTCATGACCGCGACGTCAACCTCGTCATATTCGACGACGACCTCTCCCCCGCGCAGGCGCGAAACGTCGAGAAGCGGCTCGGCGTGAACGTCATCGACCGCACGGAGCTCATCCTCGACATCTTCGCGCGCCGCGCCCGTACGAAACAGGCGAAGATTCAGGTGGAGATCGCCCAGCTGCGCTACACCCTCCCGCGCCTGCGGCGCCTCTGGGAGCACCTCGAACGGCAGGAGGGGGGCATCGGCACGCGCGGGCCCGGCGAGACGCAGATCGAGGTCGACCGCCGCCGCGCCTACGACCGCATGGCGAGCCTCGCGCGGGAGCTCGAGCGGATTCACCGCGGGGTCGAGGAGCGGCGCAAGCGGCGCGGCGGGCTCTTCAACGCGACGATCGTCGGCTACACGAACGCCGGCAAATCGACCCTCCTCAACCGCATGGCCGGGAGCGCCGTCCTCGAGTCGTCGCGGCTCTTCTCGACGCTCGACTCGACGACCCGCCGCGTGCGGGCCCGCTCGGGGGAGCCGTTTCTCCTCACCGACACGATCGGCTTCATCCGGAAACTCCCCGCGCACCTCGTCGCGAGCTTCCGCGCGACGCTGCTCGACGTGAGCGAGGCGGATCTCCTGCTCCACGTCGCGGACGCCGCGAGCCCGTATTACGAGGACCACGTCGACGTCGTGAACGGCGTTCTCGAGAGCGTGCTCTCGAAGACGGTCGGCGGCGCCGCCGCGGGCGTGGGCCGCCGCGGAAGGGCGGCGCTCCCCGGCGACGACCCGCACGTGCGGATCCCCACGGTTCTCGTTCTCAACAAGACCGATCTCGTCGAGGATCCCGGCAAGCGGGCGGCGATCGCGGCGAGGCACCCCGGCGCGGTTCTCGCGAGCGCGGCGACGGGAGAGGGCATGGACCGGCTCCTCGGGCTCGTCGAGGAGCATCGCGACAAGGATTTCGTCGAGGCGGACGTCACCGTCGCGCCCGAGGACGGGCGCGCGATCGCCGCCGTGGAGCGGATGGCGCGGGTCGTATCCCGCGGGATGGTCGACGGCGCCCTCGTGTTCCGCGTCCGCGTGCGCCGGCGCGACGTTCCGGCGCTCGAGCGCGATGCCGCCGTGCGCCTGCGGTTCTCCCGACCCCGATAGTCTTCCAAATCAAGGCCGGCGGGCCCCCGCGGCGTCGGGCGGAACGTCGGGCCCGTAGCGAAGCCTTCCCGCATCAATGATGACCCACGGGTATTTCTGAACGAGCGCCTTCCGGTACTCCGCGGTGACGGCGCTCGCCGCTTTGTGCTCGTAGCTCCGGTCGAGCTCGCGCACGATGAAGCGGGCCATGAGAATGAAGAAAAGCGGCACGACGAACGGCACGAACCTCCGCCATCGCTGGTGGGCGATGAGCCGCGAGCAGTAGACCGCGCCCGCCGCGAGCACCATCGCGAGGCCGATCGAAACGAGGTAGAGGTGCCGTATGTTGAGCCAGTCCCCCGGGAACTGAAAGAAGGCGAAGGGGAACGCCATGATGTAGGTCCATGCGATGAAGAAGCGGATCGTGTGGTTTCCGAAGATGAAGCCGAAGAACGAATACGATACGACGAGCAGCGCGATGAGGACCCGGATCGCCGTCGCGAAGCCGTAGATGAAACGCACGACCGGCCCCGCCTCGGCGACGAGATGAGAGGTGTGCACGGGGAAGATCATCCGCACGAGGTAGTTGATGATGTTTTTGCCGGCGCTGTAGGCGGCCGCGAGCGGGCCGGGGCTCTCCGTCGCGTAGAAGGGCGGGCGGTAGTGAAAGACCTGCGTCTTCACGACGAGCGCGGCGGCCGCGATGACGAGGAGTATGACGAAGTTCCTGCCGAGCACGCGATGGCCCGTGTCCCCGCGGAAGAAATAGTTGAAGGCGAGAAACGCGCCGAGGATGGCGAAGCTCGTGCTTCTCGTGAACATGGAGCCGACGAAGAAGACGAGCGAGAGAAGAAACCACGGCGAACGGGTCCTGCCCTGGCCCTCGAGCTCGTTCTTGAAATAGAAGATCATCGTCAGCAGCGTGAGCGTCGTGATGACGAGGTCCTCGAGCCCCGACATGATCATGATCGCCTTGCCGTAGCTCCCGACGGTGAAGGCGAACAGCACCGCCGAAACGGCCGCGACGACGCCGTCGCGGAGCAGCGTCCGGACGAGCAGGTAGACGAGGAACGAGTTGAGGCCGTGCAGCAGGATGTTGAAGAGAAAGTATCCGCGCGGGTCGAAACCGAATTGGTGGAACAGCACGTAGGAGATGCCGTAGACGAGCGGCTGGAACTTGAGCGGCGGCTCGCTGTCGAAAAGGGCGAGCTTGCCGGTCGTCATGCGCAGGTTATGGTCGAGGTAGCCGAAATCGTCCCGGTGCCAGAAGCTGTTGTCGAGGGCGAGATGGAAAAAGGCGAAGCTCAGGGCCAGAAAAGCGGCGAGCCAGAACAGGCTTTTCGAAAAGGATCCCACGGTCCCCTCCCGCGAGAAGGTAAAGGTCACGGCACTATACCACGGGGGGGCGTTTTTGAGAAGCGTCACCTCATGAGGACCATGGTTCGGGAAAGGGTTTCCTTGCCGGCCCTGAGTCGGCAGAAATAGATCCCCGACGGCGCGCTCTCGCCGCGGTCGTTCCGGCCGTCCCACGAGATCGAATGGGCGCCGGCCGCATACGCGCCCGCGGCGAG
Organism: bacterium UBP1_UBA4771; assembly: GCA_002403295.1. Taxonomy (GTDB): domain Bacteria; phylum Krumholzibacteriota; class Krumholzibacteriia; order Krumholzibacteriales; family Krumholzibacteriaceae; genus SSS58A. The sequence goes on from DHHN01000145.1 coordinate 8,853, forward strand.
CGCGCGGACGCGCGCCCCGGAGACGTCGTAGACGTCGAGCGTGACCCGCCCCGCGGCGCTCAGCGAGAAGCCGATCGTCGTCGAGGGGTTGAACGGGTTCGGATGGTTCTGATGGAGGGCGAGCGCCGCGGCAGGGACCGCGACGGGCTCCGTCTCGAAGAGCGTGCTGCTCGAGCCCCCCTCGCTCACATCCACCCGGTAGCGGTACGTATGTCCCGGCTCCACCGTGCGGTCGACGAACGAGAACGAGAATCCGGCGCGCTCGACCGCTCCCTCGAGGGGCGCGTCGGCGGGCTCGTCTTCGGCCCCGGCCCGCATCACGCGAAACGCGGCGTCCTCTCCCGCCTCCGCGAGCGTCCATGTGACGCGGACGGCGGATCCGTCGAGAACGGCGTCGAAGCCCTGGAGGCAGGTGGCCACGATCGTGCCGTTTCCGTGCACTCGCTGCGCGTAGACGTCGGTCTCGATCGCGCGGTCGTCGATGAATGCGACGATCGCCCCTCCCGAGCCGCCGTCGGAGGCGATCCCGAGGGAATATTTTCCGCTGATCGAGCCGCAGACGACCACGCCGCCCGTGCGCCAGAGAACGGCCCCCGCCGCGTTCACGCGCTGCGCGCAGATGGAGGGATAATCGTCGGCCGGATCGATCCACGACACGATCGCGCCGCCCTCGCCGTCGGATACGATATTTACGTTGGTCTGATCGAAGCCAAAGATGCATATGGGAATGCCGCTCGCGGGCCAGCGGAGATTGCCGTGCCCGTCGACTCGCTGGGCGTAGATATCGAGGCTGCCGTTGCGGTCGTCGGTCCAGGCGGCGATGCAGCCCCCGGCGCCGTCGGAACAGATGACGGGAAACATCTGCTGCCCGGGCAGAACGGCGACCGGGATGCCGTTCACGGCCCAAAGGGGTTCGGCATCGCCGTTCACGCGCGAGGCGTAGATGTCATAGGTGCCCTGGCTGTGGTCATACCAGATGAATATGGCGCCCCCGCTGCCGTCCGATACCGCGGAGAGCCCGCGCTGATCGGTGTATGTCTGGCAGATCGGCGCTCCGTTGTCGAGCCAGAGCCGGTTGCCTTCGGGCGTGACCCGTTGCGCGTAGATATCGGTGAACGCGAGGCGCCGGTCGTCGATCCAGCCGACGATGGCTCCTCCCGCGCCGTCCGTCATGATGACGGGATCCGTCTGGAATCCCCGCGCGAGGCACAAGGGCAGCCCGCAGGGGTGCCACATCATGTAGCCGCCGTTCCCGGCGAGGCGCTGGGCGTATATATCCGTTTTGCGCTTCGGAAACATCTCGCCGTCCGAGTCGAGCACCTCGTCGACCCATGTGAATATCGCGCCCCCGACCTCGTCGGGGACCATCACGGGCTGGGGATCGATCTGGAAGTCGGGCAGCACGTTCACGATCGAGCCGTCCGTGCCCCAGAGCATCTCGCCGGCGCCGCTTATTCGCTGGGCGAAGATGTCGGCGCCGCCGAGCCGCTGATCCATCCACGCGACGATTGCCCCGCCGAATCCGTCGGCGCCGATGATTGCGTTGTACTGGCGCCTGCTGGCGGCGCACACGGGGATGCCGTCCGGCGTCCAGAGCGGATTGCCCCGGGCGTCGAGTCGCTGGGCGTATATATCGAGATCGGCGCCGCTGGGGCGGAGATCGGCCCATACGATGAACGCCCCTCCGGCGCCGTCCGAAACGAGCTTCGATTGAAGCTGATAGCCGGGAGCCGTGCACGCGGGCGTGCCGCCGGGGATCCAGCAGAAGCCTGCGCCGGCGATCGCGGCGCACGATAAAGCGATGCACACGAAGAGAGGGGCGCGAGCGAGAGGGTTCATTCTGCTGTCCTCCTTCTTGCAGGAAGGCAAGGGCGCGAGGAACGTCGACTCGGCGGGTCCCGGCTGTCACAAGGGGAGGCTGTTCATAAGATAGCGACGCGGAGGCGCCGCCGCAAGAGAGAGAAGGAGGGCCGCCCGACAGGGGACTCGCCCGAGCTCGATGGAACGCGACGGGCGCCCGCATTTATATCTATCTCAACACCGTTCCAATGCGCTCGCTCATATCTGTATGGCCTATATAGTTGCCGGCTCTTATGGGCATGGGTTGACATTGGGAGCCGGAGGACGCAAGCTGGTGGCAATCCCGCCCCCCC
>DHHN01000145.1:11076-11899 GCA_002403295.1 bacterium UBP1_UBA4771
GCCTACGGCATCAGGCTCGTCACGGCCCTCATAATATTTCTGATAGGCTGGTGGCTGGCCAAGGGCATTACCGGGGGTTTCGCCAGGCTGCTGCGCAGGTCCCATGTGGACGAGACGCTGGTGGGCTTCCTGAAGAACCTCATCTATTTTGCGCTCCTGGTGTTCGTCTTCATTGCCGTGCTGGACAGGCTTGGGGTGCAGACCACATCCCTGGTGGCCCTGCTGGGTGCCGCGGGGCTGGCCGTAGGGCTCGCGCTGCAGGGCACGCTGTCCAACTTCGGGGCGGGCGTACTGGTCATACTCTTCAAGCCCTTCAAGGCCGGCGATTTCATCAGGGCCGGGGGCGAACTGGGCACGGTGAACAAGGTTTCGATCTTCAACACCATCCTCAGCAGCCCCGACAATCGCAAGATCATCATGCCCAACTCGAAGGTGATGGGCGACTCCATAACCAATTTCAGCGACATTGACAAGCGCCGGGTGGACCTGGTGTTCGGCATCTCCTACGGGGACAACATAAAGACAGCCAAACAGGTGCTCGAGAAAACGCTGGCGGCCGATGCCCGCGTGCTCAGGGATCCCGCGCCGGTCGTGGCGGTGTCCGAGCTCGCCGAGAGCGGCGTCAATATCGTGTGCCGCCCCTGGGTAAAGCCCGCGGACTACTGGGGAGTCTATTTCGACACGCTGGAAAAGGGCAAGGCCGAGCTCGAGGCCGCCGGCATAACGATCCCATTCCCGCAGAGGGACGTGCACCTCATCGGGGAAACAAAATCCTTGGAGAGCGGGTCGTAACACGCAGAGAGGTTCCGCTCAAGAAGTGACA
>DHHN01000076.1:0-439 GCA_002403295.1 bacterium UBP1_UBA4771
TCGCGCACCTCGAAGCTCACGCCCGCGAGCGCCGGCGTGCCGCCGTAGCTCTTGTGGAGATCGTCGACGCGTATCGCGACGCCGCTCATTTGAGGTAGACTTCCGCCGGCATGCCTATCTTGAGCTCGGCGGGCGGATCCTCGACGTTTACCTTGACCGCATAGACGAGCTCGGCGCGCGCGTCGCGCGTCTCGACGTTCTTCGGCGTGAACTCGGCCGCGGGCGAGACCCATGCGATCGTCCCGCGAAGCGGCTTTTCCATCGCGTCGACCTCGACCCGCACCTCTGCTCCGAGGACGAAGCGCCCGAGATCTCGCTCCCCGACGTAGACCTTCAGCCAGAAGCGGCGAAGATCGGCGATCTTGTACACGGCGCCGCCCGGCGGCACGATCTCCCCGGCCTCGACGTACTTCTCGGCGACGACCCCCGGCACGGGCGC
>DHHN01000076.1:609-7632 GCA_002403295.1 bacterium UBP1_UBA4771
CGAGGGTTTCCCGCGCCTGCTTCACGGACTCGGCGACGGGGAGTCTCGCCGCCGCGATCTCGCCGACGGTCGCGACGAGCCTGCGCCTCTCGAGCTCGAGCTTCTCGACGTCGACGATCGCGAGGGTGTCGCCCGCCGCGACGGCGTCCCCCTCCCGTTTCGCGAGTCGAAGCACCTGTCCGCCCGTCTGGGCGCTCACCGATGACCTCGGTCGCCTCGAGCGTGCCGGAGCCGACGAAACCCTCCGGTTTGCCGCGCTCGCATCCTCCGAGGAACGCGCACAGAAACGGAAAGCATATGGCGAGAACGAGCGCCTCGACGGCGCGAAGGGCGGTCGAGCATCTCATGCGAAAGGTTCTCCTTTTTTCGTCGGGTGCAATTCGCGCGTCATCGGCGCTTCGGCGCGGCCGCGGGCCGTTCGATAGTTTTCACGTCCAGCGTGCTCTTGTCGAGGTTTTTCCACTCGGAGGGCCGCACTTTCTGCGCCGCGCCTGCGGGCGACTCGATCCGCCGCGCGGGGAGCTTCTTCGTCTTGCCCGCGACCGTCTCCGAAAGCTCGACGCTGTAGCGTATCGCCCCTGCGGGGTTCGCGACCTCGAGCTCCTCCTGCCGCACGTCGAGCCTGAACGAGACGGGCGAGCCGCGGCCGAGCTCGAGCTCCGTTATCTTGAACGTCCTCGTTCCCTTCCCCTCGGGAAGGGCGCGGCGGATTTCGAGGGCGACGTTCCGGAGCTCGCGGCTCGACGAGAGCTCGATCTCCTGGCGCGCAGAGCCTATGGCCCGCATCTTCACGGCGTCCTTTCCGGCGGCGGCCGCGCCGAGCCCGAGCGAGACGGCGCTCCCGGGGAGCAGGAGCTCGCACGAGTACCCGCTGCCCTTGGCTTCGACCTCGATGTCGTACGACTTTCCGCCGATGCCGCGGATGAAGTAGAGCTCGGGGGACGGCCGTTTCCCGTGGAAGAACGGCCAGCGCACGACGTTGTTCGTCTTCTTCGAGGGGTCCCGCTCGAGATCGCGGCCTCCCGGCACGGCCTTGTAGAACCTGCGCCCCTCCTCGTCCTCTATCTGCGCCGCCGAGCCGCCGCCGCTGAATATGAGCGTGCCGATCTCGCCCGCGATGTAGCCCGCGCTCAGCGGGTGGTTCCCCTTGTACTTCGCCTGAGAGACGCTCGTCGCGATGAAGGTCCACGGGCCCGCCGAGCTCCCCTGCCAACCGTAGCCCCCGGGCGCGTAGTCGGGAGGGTACTTCCACGGATGCGTCGTGCTCGTCTTTTCGATATCGATGTAGTTTCGCGGCGTCGGTCCGACGTAGAACACGCTCTCGGTCTCGAACGGGAAATTCGGATCCCACACGTAGATCCGGTAGCGCGTCCCCGCGTCCTCGCACCGGTAGGGAACGATCGTGTGGGCCTCGGCTCCCGCTCCCATCGCCTCGATCGCCTCGATGCTCGAGGGCATGAACGAGAGGAGCGGAAGATCGCCGCTCGCGATTGCGGTCTGAATGCGGTTGTAGGCGAAGACCGGGTCGCTCCACTCGTGGTCGTTGAAGAGATCGATGAGCGCGCTGATCATCGGCTGGGTGAGCTGGCGCAAGTGCATGATCCCGATCGACTCGCGCACGATCTCGAGGTCGGGGCCACCGCGGTCGTCCGCGAGGTCCCCCTCGTAGTCGCCAACGGGGCCGCAGACCCCGAGATGCCCTCCCTCGCGATAGCAGACGAGCGAGAGGAGCGACATGCCGAAGCAGCTCGCATGCCCCGCGTAGCGCATGATCACCTCGTCGAAGAAGAGGGCGTCCTCCGGCGAGGCGGCCTCCCGGCTCTCGGCCACGCCGAGGAACGCCTTGGAGTAGATCCCCCACAGCTTCCCCGCGTCCTCCGTCGTGAGAAAGTTGTAGAAGTTCCATCCGTCGCGTTCCGGCTCGTACTGCGCGAGCGCCGGAGACGCGGCCGTGGCGACGGCGAGCAGAAGGGCTATCGCTCGATACCTCATGTCGAGTGCTCCTCGCGTTCTCGCCCGAGCGGGCGAGCCTCTCAGTCGTACCGCCCCATCATCGGCGGGGAGATCTCCGACGGGCGCCCGTCGGCGTCGAATGCCTGCACCTTGTACCAGTAGGCCGCGCCCGCGGCGATCGCCGCGTCCACGTAGGAGGATCCGGCGACGATCGGGCTTATCTGCCGGTAGACGCCCTCTTCGGTCGGGCTTCGGAACACGACGAAGCCGAGGTGCGCCGAGGCGTCATACGGGGGCGTCCACGATATATCGAGCCCGCAGCTTGCCGCCGTCTTGCGCACGGCGGCGATCGCCGGCGCCGGCGGGCCGTCCTTCTTGAAGGTGAAGGTGCTGTAGGGGACCGATCTCTCGAGCGGGCTCTCGTTGCCGTCCTTGTCCACCGCCGCGACGCGGTACCAGTACACGGTCCTCGGATCCGCGCTCTTGTCGATGAACGATCCCGCGGTCATGCCGTCGTGCGGGACGAGCGGAATCTCGCCGCAGCCCGACGGAGCCGCGGGCGCGTAGGGGGCCGATAGCGAGGCGTGGGGCGCGGGCGGCTCCTCGATCCTGATGCCGCCGATCCACCGGAAGCCGTCGCGCTCCTCCTCGGAGCGATAGACGTGAAAGGCGTGGAGGTCCTGGCTCGGCGCCGAGATCCACTCGATCCCGACCCGCCCGTCGAGCGCCCGCACGGCGGTGACGACGGGGGGCGGCGGCGGGATCTCGTCGCGGAGCCGCTGGCACACGATCCCCGCCCGCTCCGCGGCGCTCGGATAGGGCCACGAGCCGCTCAGATTCTGGCTCCGGTCGCGCGCCTTGACCCAGTAGGCGTAGCAGAGCGGCGAGCCGTTCGGCACGGTGCGGTCCGTGAAGACGGCCTTGCCGCGCACGCGCGCTGAGTCGACCGCCTCCGCGTGCGATATCTCGGCGATCATGGCGAAGGGGCCGCAGTCGATTCCCCTCTTCTGCGCGTGCTCCGGCGGGAACCATTCGCCGCGATGGCAGAGGCTCCGCATGATCGCGTACGATTCGATGTCCGGCTCGTCGTTCGGCCGCCAGAGAACGCTGATGCCGGCCCCGCGGCCTTCGGCCTCGACGGCGACGGGGATCGCCGGAGGCGTGATGTCGGGCACGTGCCCGCCGGCCGCCGAGGAGAGCGCGCTCGCGTTGCCGCGCGCGTCGACGCACCGGATCCGGTAGTAGAACTCCTTTTCGCCGAATTGCGACCGTATGGCGGGATCGGCGTCGACGTACTGCGCTATCGCGCCCGGGGGCTGCGGTATGATCGCCGGATTGATCTGCGCCGGAGACATGTCGGACTGGCTCTCGGAGCGGTAGACGTGGTAGCCCCGCATGCCGTCGAGCTCCCGGCGGCCGTACTGATCCTTTTCGACGCGCGTCCACGTGACGACGAGCGTCTGCCCCACCGCCTCGACGGAGAGATCGGCCGGCAGGCCCGGCGGAGTCTTGTCGACAGGCACCGCCGTGGCGGTGAAGGCGCTGCGTTCGCCCGGCTGATCGAAGCTGTTAATCGCGGCGACCTGATACTGGTAGCCCGCGCCGTTCGCCGGCCCCTCGACGGCCGCGCCGTCCACCTCGTGCGCGAGCGGCATCCCCGTCGCGTCGTCGAAGCGGCGGTAATCGACGAGGCCGAAGACGGGGGCGATCTCGTTGCCGTCGAGGTCGCGAGTCAGCATCGAGACGACCGGCGCGTCGTTCACCTTGACGGCGGAGCCTCCCGGAACGGTCCTGCGGTAGAGGTCGTAGCCGGTCGCGTTCTCGACGGGCTCCCACGCGACCATGACGCGGCTGTCGCCCGCGACGGCCCGAACGGCCGCCGGCGCGGGAAGCGGCGCCGGGCGCCCCGCCGTCACGCGAAGATCGGTGACGAGCGTGCGCTCGCGTCCGCCGCGCAGGGCGCGGAGCTCGTACCAGCACTCGGTCCCCGGCGCGGCGGTGCTGTCGACGTAAGCCTGTCCGATGACGAGCGCGATCCGGTAGTAACGGCGCGCGTAGAACTGAACCTGCTCCCACGCCTCGGTGCCGCGCGCGCGGGAGAGCGCGGAGCAGGGATCGATCTCCCGGAGCGAAATGCTCCCGGGGCCGGCGGCGCCGCGGAGGCTCTCCTTTTCGCGCGGGAGGCGGATCGTCGAGAGGGCGCGCAGCTCCTCCGCGCGCCCGCCGAGGATCGCCGTTATCGCGGCGCAGTCGGTCATCATCGCGATCGGGACCCTGTTGAGCGGGGTTGCGGGATACGGCACGAGCCTGCCCGTCTTCCTATATATGTTGTACCCTTCGGCCTCCCGGTCCTCGCTCCACGAGACGAGCACGCGCGCCGGGCTTCCGGCGGCGGCCGACGCCGTCTGAACGCTCGCCGCGACCTCGGACGCGGATGCCGCGGCGGCCGACGCCGCGTTCATCGCCGCGACGGCCGCCATGATCGCGACCCCGATGCGCATGGATCGTGCGGACATGTCGAGAGCCCTCCTTTCGGCGCCCATCAGTATATGTCGAAGCCGTCCCCGTCGAGCCGGACCGTCACGTCGACGCTCGCGCAGATGACCCAGAGGACGCATCCTTCGAGCCCGGCCGACCCTTGAAAGTAGAACGGGTCGCCGAGCATCATCTGCAGATTCACCCACGCCGAGGCCGAAACGAGCCCCCAGAGTATCTCGCCGTGGAGTCCGACGCCGACGTTCGCGAGCACGTACGGGAGCGGCAAGCCGACGACCTCGCTCAGCCCCTCCCCCATCATGTTGAGAAAGACGCCGACGCCGGCGAAGATCTCGATCCCGCCCGCGAAGAGCCCGACGTCGAAGCCGAAGTCGGCGTATCCGAATCCGTACACCCCCGTGATGCGCTCCGGGAAGGAGGCCATGTTGACGGCGAACTTGTTGCTCGTGTCGGTCATGACCCAGACCGCGCTCTTCGGCACGTTGTTCCCGATGAAGATGCCCCCCGCCACGCCGCCGCTCCCGAGCGAGCGGCCGTACACGCTGATCCCGGCGCGTCCCTGCAGGTACTGCGTTTCGCGCGAGAGGAACCAGTTCACGTGGCCGTTCGCCTCGAACCCCGCAAAGAGGCTCCCGAAATCGAACTCGCCCTGAAAGTCCCCGAAGACGCTCCTCTCCCCGCGGTCCGCTATGAGGAGTATGGAGCCGTTCACGGTGACGCTTCCGCCGAGCGAGAGATCGAGATAGACGAGGCCCGCCGCCGAGAAGGTCGTCACGTTCGGCTCGACGACGAGCTTCGCCTCGATCATTTCGCCCGCGCCGCCGAGAATGCCGAAGGCGCTCTGCGCCGCCGACTCGAGCGTGAAGCCGATCGTCATGCATTCGAGCGTGTTCTCCTCGATCCTGATGCACCCCCACACCTCGCTTGCCGAGCCGACGTCGACGGCCTCGAGCATGAAGTTGGATCCCGTTCCCCCCATGAATCCTATGGACGCCGCCCGGCGGTCGATCTGGATCGAGGCGGGAAGCGGTCGCTCGAAGTGCTCGGGCAGGAGAACGGTCCCTTCGCCGAGGAAGCCGTCCTGATCGTTCGCGTCGTAGGCGATCTCGAAATCGAGCGTCGAGAGCCCGGTCCCCCAGTTCTTTTCGAGGCGCAGATCGCTTCCCTCGCACCCGGATTCCGCGCGGGGGAAGAGCGTAACCTCGCGGCCCCAGTGCACGCCGAGGGGATCGTCCCCAATGTACTTCGCGTCGCGGATGCTGAGGCGCTTCGACCCGAAAAAGCCGAAGTGGTTGTCGCCGCAGACGTGCAGGTAGCCTGCCGTCCCCGGGACGTGGCGCGAGAGGGCCACGCGGTGCGGCGTGAAGAGGAAGCCGTCGAAGCGCTGGTTCGCGCTGTTGTAGTCGAAGAAGAGCTCCCCGATGTTGCCGTCGGCGAGCATCTCGCCCCAGACGAGGGCGAACGGCTCGTCGAAGTGCCGCCTCTCCCTGATGCCGGCCTGCGTGAATATGATCTGACCGGTCTTCACGCTGAGCGCGCCCGCGGGCTCGCTCGGCTCCCCGGCCGCGAGCTCGACGCCCCAGTCGTCGAGCACGACCGGCCCGCCGCCGAGATCGATCTTGCCGCCGACGAGGCCGGCGGTCGATGTGAGCTCGAGATCCCGGTAGGGAATCGTCGCGGCGCTCGGCCCGCCGAGCTTCAGCGCGCCGCCGAGCTCCGAGTCGTGCACGGCGCTGCTCGACCACTGCACCATGACGCAGCCCTCGGCTTTCTCGTGCTCGCACTCGAAGGTCGCATCGAAGGGCACGCTTCCCCGGTAGTGCTCGGAGGCCGCGTTGCCGAGCCGCTGGCTCATGGGCTCGAGCCGGATCCGGGCCTCGCCGCTCACGCCGAGCGCGTCGACGTTGAGCCAGCTCGGCGCGAGCGAGCAGCCGCTCCCCTGCCTGAAGGAGATTTCCGAAGCCGGAGCCCCCGGGATGTCGGGCGTGAAGATCCGCAGCCGCGAGAGCGCGACGATCGTGATGCCGGCGGCCCGCCGCTCCACGAGCCGCGTCGGGATATCGCCGTGCCACGAGACGGCGTCGAACTCCGCCGCCGATCCGGGAACGAACCGGCCCGCCGCTCCGCCGGGCAGATAGAACCATGCGTATCCCTCGCGCGAATCGTCGACCGTCGCGGCGAAGGCGATGCGCTCCTCCCCCGCTCGCGTGAGCTCGCCCCAGAATATTTCTTTTTGAACGAGCGTCACGGGGCCGGCGAGGTCGAGATTCCTCCGCACGGCGAGGTTCGCGAAGTCGGCGCGCAGCGGGAAGGTCGAGGGCTCCCTGCGCGTTGCGACGGCGCGCCGCGGCGCGAGCACGAGCCCCTCGTCGAAGGCGCCCCCGGCGACCGCGCTGCTGTCGACCTCGAGGAAGCCCGACCGCAGCTCGACGCTGTAGCCGTAGGGGACGAGGCAGTTGAAGGAGTACATGCCCCTGAAGGTGAAACGCGCCTTGATGCCGGATTCGGTGACGATGGCGTTCGCGAAGTCGTATCGGGCCCGAAGGTATCCCGTGTTGGACGTGATCGAGCGCG
>DHHN01000076.1:7829-9823 GCA_002403295.1 bacterium UBP1_UBA4771
CGACGATCGATCTCGGGAGCCCTATCCTCGCCCGCGCGACCGCTCCGCCGGGAGCGACCGAGAGGCTGTCGATGAGGATGGTGAAGCCCGCCGTTCTGATGGCGGCCGGACCGCCGCCCCCGGCGGCGCCGGCCGGATGGTAGGCTCCGCCCGCCGTCATTCTGCCCCTCGTCGGCCGCTCGGCCCGCGCGATCGTCGCGTTCTCGAAACGCACGCGCACGCTTCCCGGCGCCGGCAAGAGATCGAGCCTCCCGATGTAGTCGAGCTTGGCCTCTATGATGCTTTCTCTGCCCGGCTCCCGCGGCCGTATCGGCAGGACGATCGTGTCGCCGGGCGAGAGCAGGGGATCGATCCGGCGCGCATCGGCGAGCGACAGCTCGGCCTCCGGCCGCGAGACCGTCTCTACCACGGCGAACGTCCGATCCATGATCCGCGCGCCGCCGGGGATCCGGGGAACGGAGAACCTGACTCCGCAGTCGAAGCGTATGTCGGCGACACCCGCGACGGCTTTCGCCGTTTTGTCGTCGAAATCCCAGTATCCCCTGTCGTCGTACGAAACGACCTTCATGACGAACTCGCCGAGGAGCAGCGTGTCGGGGAGGTTGCGGTAGAACTCGGGGTAGAGCGCGCCGAGAACGCCGTCCAACTTCGCGTCTGCGAGTGAGGCGAACTCGGCCGCCGCGAACTCCCGCCCCTTCATCCCCCGCATCCAGTCCCCTATCCCGTCGAGACTTCTCGTGTGCTCCTCCGATTCGCGGCGGGATAAGGTCCCTTTCTGTTTTGCGAGCGCCCTCTGCGCTTGCTTGAGCGGGCCGCCTTGGTACCCGGCGATGATCGTCTCGCGGTAGAGCGCGTCGCTCTCCTCCGCCGCGGAGCGCGCCGAGCGCAGGTCGCCCTTCTCGGCGGCCGCGACCGCCGCGGCGAACCTTCTCTCCGCCCGGGCGAACTCGGCGGCGGCGTCCCGGTCGAGGCGCCTCCCGACGGCGAAGCCCCGCAGCTCGAGCGTTTTCTCGAGCGCCACGGAGGCGATCTTCGCGACCTCGATGCTTTTCGCAAAGCCGTCCCTCGCGAGGGCGGCGCTGCTCAAATACTGCCTCGGCTTCTCGCCGCGCTCGCGCCGCTTGATGGCGGTATCGCGGCTTTTCATCGCCGATGCGTAGCTCGAGGGGGCGAGCAGCGGCGCGTTCGCGAGATCCGCGAGCTGCTTCAGCGAATCGACGGCTTGGAGCATCGCCTCGCCGGCGGTTGCGTCCTGTGCGCGGGCGCGCACGGGCGCGAGCAGCGCCGCGAGGAGCGCCGAGGCGAGCATGAGCGAGCGTGCAGGGCGGCGCGTTTTCACGTCGAACCTCCGGCTCACGGGAATGGGCGCGATTGTGGCATACAGGCCATGAGAGTCCAGCTTCAACAAGTCTCCAGCGAGATCGTTACCGAAGCGCTTCGAAACGAACTCTACGGCGGGCGGCGCCGTTTTGTCAATCGAGGCCTTGTCCGCCGCCGGCAAATCCCGAATGCACGTCCGGCGCGAGAGGCGCCGCTCGATCCGGCGGCCGGCGGGCGCGACGACACGCCTCCTCATCCCGCGGTCCTTATGCTACAATCGGCGCGCCGGAACGGGTTCCAACGCACTCGATGGCGCCGGAGCGGTACGTCATGAAAAATCAGGAGATCGCCGCCCTCTTCGACGAAATCGCCGACATCCTCGAGCTTCGGGGCGAGAACGTCTTCCGCGTCAACGCATACCGCCGCGGCGCGCGGACGGTCGAGGGGCTGGCGCGTCCGATCGAGGACGTGGCGGCCGAGGGCGCGCTCGCGGATCTCCCCGGCATCGGCAAGGACCTCGCCTCGAAGATCGATGGGCTCATCGAAAAGGGCTCGATGAGCTATCTCGAGGAACTGCGCGCGGACACCCCGGCGATCCTTCTCGATATGCTCCGCATCCCGGGCGTCGGACCGAAGACCGCCGTGAGACTCCACAAGGAGCTTGGCGTCTCCTC
>DHHN01000001.1:0-2620 GCA_002403295.1 bacterium UBP1_UBA4771
CCGAAGCGCTCGAAGGTGACCACGCCGTCGACGAGCGCGTACAGCGTGTCGTCCTTGCCCTTGCCGACGTTCGTGCCCGGATGGATCCGCGTGCCGCGCTGGCGGATGATGATCGTGCCGGCGTTGATGGTCTGGCCGGAATACCGCTTCACGCCGAGCCGCTGCCCGTTGCTGTCGCGGCCGTTCTTGGAGCTTCCGACTCCCTTTTTATGCGCCATGGTGGCTCAACTCCTCGCGCTCGCGGCCATCAGGCCGATATTTCCTTGATCCTGATGCGCGTGTATTCCTGAACGTGTCCCTGGGTCTTCCGGTAGCCTTTGCGCCGCCGCATTTTGTAGATGAGGATCTTGTCGGCGCGTCGATGCCCGAGCACCTCTCCAGTGACCGTGACGCCCTCGAGGCGCGGCCGCCCGACGCGGACTTCGGTGCCGTCGGAATAGGCCAGAACCTCGTCGCAGCGAATGAGACTTCCCTCTTCGACGTCGAGACGCGGAACGTCCACGATCTCGTCCATCCTCGCTATGATCTGTTTTCCCGCAACGCGAACGACCGCGTACATGGCGCCCTCCTCGTCGACCGCAAAAGAGATATATTGATAGCAAACGGAAAGACCCAAGTCAAGGCCAAAAGCCCGTTTATCGATCGCGCGTTAATCAGCGTGACGCCGGCATGACGCCGGCGCTTTCCCGTTGCCATATTTCGTATCTTATGATACAATAATCGATTATAAATCGATCTGGATGTCTTTCGAAGAAAGGAAAGTTCCGCATGCCGAGAAAGCTTCTGTTCCTCGCGATCGCGCTTCCCATTCTCGCCTCGTCATTTCCGACGGACGCTCCCGCCGCATGGTCGACGCTCGGAACGCAGCTCCCGACGAACGCCATGTCCGGCACGAGCAAATCGGTGCCGGACGGCGCGGGCGGCGCCATAATCGCATTTACCACGGCGACCGAGATCGGCCCCGGCGAATGGGATTACAACATCGGCGCCCAGCGCATCGACGCCGAAGGCAACGTTCTGTGGGGCCCGATGGGTGTCGTGGTCTGCGCGGCGCCGAGCAGCCAGAATACGCCCGTGATCGCGACCGACATGGCGGAAGGGGCCATCATCGCCTGGTACGACGCGCGGAGCGGCAACCCGAGGCCCCACATCCAGAGGATCGATTCGAACGGTACCGCCCTCTGGGCGGCCGACGGAATCGCCATCGAGTGCGATTCGACCAGCGCATACGATTCACAGATCGTTTCCGACGGGGCGGGAGGCGCCATCGTCGTGTTCTTGGCGTGGGGATCGAGCATTGACGTGCTCGCTCAGCGCTTCAACCCTTCGGGGAACTCGCTCTGGCAGGCCGGAGGCGTCCCCGTCTGCGCCGCGACCAACCAGCAGAATACCCCCAGGGCGGCCTCCGACGGCTCTCACGGCGTCATCGCTACTTGGCAGGACCGCAGGACCAACGTGTACGACATATACGCTCAGCGGATCGACGCCTCGGGAGCGGCCCGCTGGACGACGAACGGCGTCGCTCTCTACGTATCGCCGACGAAAGACGAATACAACCCCGTCATCGCCGCCGACGGCTTCGGTGGCGCGATCGTCGCATGGGAGGACTACCGCAATCAAGTCGCCGGTGACGCCACCTGCGACATCTACGCGAGCCGTATCGACTCCCTCGGCGGATTCCTGTGGGGAGCATCGGGCGTGCCGGTCGTTGTCTCCCCGTACATGAATGATAAATTCGCGGGCATCGTGCCCGACGGTTCCGGCGGCGCCCTCTTCAAGTACGAGGCGAGCCAGTGCATATTCATGCAGTCGCTCGGCGCATCGGGCGCTCAGCGCTGGGCCCAGCGGCTTCAGCTCACCCCCACGGGCAGCATACAGTCGAACTCCGTCATGTGCGGCGACGGGGCCGGCGGCGCCGTCGTGGCATGGCGGGACGATCGAATCGGCGCATCGACGTGGGGCGTCTACGCGCAGCGCGTCGACACGACGAAAGCGTATTTCTGGAAAGCCTACGGAACGCCATTCATCATCGAGGCAACGGTCTTTACGCCCGAAATCTCGAGCCTGGACGGCGGAAACGCCCTCATTATCTGGTCGAGACAGAACGGCGTCGGAACCTTCGCGAAACGCATCGAAGGCGAGCATGGCGCGGGAGGAATCCCCGAGGCCCGGATCACGGGCGTCACCGACGTTCCGGCCGACGAGGGCGGCCTCCTGCGCGTCGCGCTCCGCGCCTCCGATCTCGACAACGTTTCGGAGCCGATCTATCCGATCTCGACCTACGCCCTCTGGCAGCGCGTGGATGATCCGATGCTTCTCGCGAAGCTCGCCGGCGCGGCGAACGTTCGGAGCGCGCTCAACGACAAGCTCGGCGAGGCTCCCGAGGGCTGCTCGCTTATCGAGCTCGGCGGCAAGACGTACCTCTCGGCTCCCGCAGGTCCCGCGACGACCAGCATGCCGCCCGGCTCCTGGGAGCTCGTCGCGAGCATGCCCGCGAGGCAGGCCGCCGATTACCTCGTCCGCGCGACGACGGTCGTCGACTCTTCGGCCGCCGGGACGCCGTGGGCCGTCTACGTCGCGACCACCCATTCGACGACGACCTCGGTCTGGTGGACGAGCG
>DHHN01000001.1:2695-5588 GCA_002403295.1 bacterium UBP1_UBA4771
ACGAGCGCCGATTTCGCGGCGTCGGCGGACAACCGCGTCGGCTCGCCCGCCGCGCCGTCGTTCTTCGACGCGGAATGGAGCTGGGACGCGGGGTACCACTACAAGGTCTCGGCGATCGACGTGCACGACAACGAGAGCCCCTGCGCCGTGCTCGGACCGGACGGCGTGACGGGGGTCGAAACGCCCGCGGCAGTCCAAATCACGCGCCTCCACCAGAACATTCCGAACCCCTTCAACCCCGCAACCTCGATCCGCTTCGATCTCAAGGAACGCGGGTTCGTGTCGCTCCGCGTCTACGACGCCTCGGGAAGGCTGATCCGCGTGCTCGCGAGCGGCGAGCGGGCGGCGGGACGGTACGTCGAGGCATGGGACGGACGGGACGAGGCGGGACGGAACGTGGCGAGCGGCGTGTATTTCTGCCGGCTCGAGGCGGGAACTTTCACGAGCGCGAAGAAGATGCTGCTCCTTCGGTAGAAAACCCTGCGGGCGCGCGATGCGCCCGCGCGGCGAATGCGCGTCTCATTCGGGCGCGCCGACGGTCCCGCCCTCGGCGCGCCCGATCTCGTCCCCGCGGTATTCCAGTATGTCCCCCGGCTGACAGCCGAGCTCGCGGCATATCGCCTCGAGCGTCGAGAACCTGATCGCGCGCGCGCGGCCCTGCTTCAGGACGGAGAGGTTCGCGATCGTGATGCCGACGCGCTCGGCGAGGTCGGTGAGCCTCATCTTGCGCTTGGCGAGCTCCACGTCGAGATTCACGACGATTGGCATATCGACCTCACACCGTGAGATTCTGGTCTTCCTGAAGCCTGTTGCCGATGCGGAACACTTCCGAGACCGCGAGCACGACGAGCCCGCCGAAGACGAGGCCGAGGCTGAAATCCTGGGCGACGAGCAGGCGGTACGGGATGCGCGCTCCCGGGATGATGACGTCGTCGTAGAAGACGGCGAAGGAAGCGACCGTGTAGAGAATCTTGAAGAGCCCGCCTCCCGCCATGCACAGACCGACGATCCGCAGACGCCGCGCGTTCTCAAGGGCGAACGGATTGCCCGCGCCCACGTCTTCGAAGACGTTCGCGAGCTCCCGTACGCCGATGAAAAAGAGCAGCCAGAGAATGAAGAGGTGGAAGTACACGGCGAAGACGATCTCCCGCGGCATGTTGAGCCACGTGAAGACCCCGTAGACCTCGTTCAGCCGGAATCGCACCGCGCCAGTCCGCGATTCGTGAATCGATTCGGCGATCCCTTCTTCGAGCGCCGGCATGCGGTAAACGTTCGTCGCGATCTTCGCCCCGAGATCGTCCGTGTGCGTCAGGGCGTAGACGAAGCTCCCCGCGAGGTAGAGCAGCGCGACGATGCTCGCGGCGAAGGCGATATAGATGCCCGCCCTCACGATCCCCGTGACGGGGCGAAGATCGGCGAATCTCATGGCGGCCTCCTTGCGCCTCCCGGCTCATCGCCGGCCGGGAAGGTCCGAACGCGATCCCTACCTGCCGCCGTCCGCGCGGCATTCGAACCGTTCCGGATACCGGGCGAGATAGTCCTGCGCCTCGGCGGAAAGGCTCATGAAGCTTTCTTCCTCGTACCGCTTGAACGTGCGGCCGATGAGTTCCCTGTTGAGCTCGGTCGTCCAGGGAACGAAGCGTCCCGCGACGTCCCCCTCGATCTCCGTTTCGAGATCGAGCACGAGGGCGGGCGAATCGCACGAGAAATCGCATCGCTCGAGCCTCAGGATCCGGATATCCGGCCTGCCGACGGTCCTGAAACGCACGACGCGTCTCTTCATGTCGTACACGATGCTCCATACCGTGCGGTCCCCCTGCGAGACGGTCTCGAGAGCGTCGAACGCGTAGGGCACGAGCTTCCTCGCGCGCACCGTTCTCGCGTCGCGAACGATGCGGGCGCAGGTCACGAAGCGATCGAGCGACTTCCATCCGCCGGCGGCCCGCTCCCTCCCGCCGAACCCCTCGTGCCGCGAGAGGAAGGAGAGGGATTCGTCGTACGTGTGGTTCGTGAGCGCCGGCACGGGGAGCGACCCGCCGCGCCGGTGGACGAGGGCGCCGTCGAGAAACTCGAACGTCGCGGCGTCCCCGCCGCGGTCGGCGACGAAGAAATGGACCGGCTTTCCGGTCGGCTCGATTCGGATGACGCTATCGGTCGAGAGCACCTCGGCGACGGTGGCGCAGTTGTCGAGCTGGTACTGTATCCACTGGAGCTCGGGAACCACGGCCCGATCGTCCGGGGCCGGGTAGCGCGTCCCCTCGAGCCACATGATCTCGACGACGAGCCCCGCCTCGTTCATCCCGCCGTTCGGATACTCGCGCGCCACCTGGTTGAAGCTCACGCTCCCGTACCGCGAGACCCATTTCGCGGGCTTTTGCGCCCCGAGCGCGAGCGCGAACTTGGCGACGCCGCGCTTGTTGACCATGAGGCGGCCCTCGCTTACCATGAAGTCGTAGTTCTTTCCGAGAACGATCTCTCTGCCCTGTCTCATAAGAAAGGTCGAGCACGGGAGCGCACCGGCGGGCAGGAGCGTTGAGGCGAGCAAGAGCGCGATCGCGGAGAAAAGAGCCGCGCTTCGTGAAATCATGGCCATCTACCCCCCTTAATGGTTCGTCAAGGGAAGTGTATTGCCAAAACTATCGAATGTCAAGCTTTAATTATTGATTAACGATAATATTTTATTGAATTATGGTATAAGCTCTTTCGTTCGCTCCGCAGCTTTGCCATTGTTTGAAATAGAGAGATGTTATGGATCCCCACGTGGAAGCTTCGACAGCGTCCTGCGGGCGCCAGTTGAAGTGCGCATTCCTCCACACCGTCATTGCATAGACGGGATACCCGGGCTCGCAGGATGCATACTGGATCGCTGAGAGGCCGGGAGCCATATCGCCGC
>DHHN01000030.1:0-3141 GCA_002403295.1 bacterium UBP1_UBA4771
CGATCCACCGGGAGCTCACGATCCTTCGCGAGGAATCCGACAAACGCATCCGCCAGCATACGGCGCGGCTCTTCGCGCTCTCGAACATCAGCCACATGATCAGCGTCGAAACGGATCTCCAGAACATCTTCGACCGCATCACGCGCATGTGTATCGAGACGTTCAACTGCTACCGCGCGTCCCTCATGTGTCACGACGCGGGCACGAACGAACTGACCGTGCGGTCGGTGGGCGGCCACTCGGATACGAGCATTCTCAACGCTCGGCAGCGGGTCGGAGAGGGAATAGCCGGATACGCTGCGCAATGTCGTGAACCGATACTCCTCTCCGGCCCCGCCGATTACGCCCGCTATCCCGGGCTCGAGCTCAAGGACCCGTCGCTCACCTCGGCCATGGTCGTGCCGATCATCGTCCGGGACGAGCTCGTCGGGGTCCTCAACGTGAGCAGCCGGTCGCGGGACGTCGTCTACGACGAGAACGACCTCCTCGCTCTTCAAGGCTTTGCCTCGAGCGCCGGCGCGTGCATCCGGCACACCGAGCAGGCGAGCTGGATACGGCGCATGGTGCCGCAGCTCAGCGACGAGGCCGCCGAAGGCTTCGCGCGGGAGCGTTGACCGCCGCGCTGAATCGCGGGAGCACGAGACCACACTCCGCCCTGCCGCCTACCTTACGACCGGGGAAGCGGCAGGGAACTCCCGCCTCTGCCTCTCATTCGCCCCCCATCCCTCCCCGCCCCGGCGATTCTCTGTTGACATTTTCCTTGAATTATATTTCAATGTGCTCCGGTCATCGGAGCACCGAGACCGTTCCACGGCNNCCGCGAGGCGGCGATGGAAATATTCAGCTTCGAAAAGATCGCGCGGAACGACCGGGCCGCCGAGCGTTACCTCCTCGATTCCTGCTCGAGGGCAGGCCCCATCGAATGTGCTTCCTGCGGCGCCGGCAAGCTATACGTCATCGAGAACGGCGCGCGGCGCCGGTGCGCGCGCTGCGGCCGTTCGTTCCGTCCATGGAGCGGCCGCTGGATCGGCGAGATGAAGATCTCCGCCAGGAAATTGCTCTGGATCGTCAAGCTCTTCGAGCTCGACTTGAACGCCTCCAGCATCAGCTCCGAAACCGCCGTGAGCTATCCGACCGTTCTCAGGGCCCTCGACGTCATCAGGCGGTCGATCGCGGGCGCTCCGGCCCGCGGCCGCAGCGCCCGCCGCTCGGTCGCGGGCAACGAGCCGCTCATCGGCTCGCTCGGAGCGAGCATCCCCGGCGTGCAGATATACAGAACCGTGGCGGACGACGCGATTCGGTGCATCCTGCCCATGGCAGGCGGCTATATCGTCGGAATCGACCGTTCGCTGTCCTACGCGAGCGTCAGCTATCGCGGAGAGGAGCTTCCGATCGTCGACAGGGGCGAGCGGTTCCCCTTCTGGCGCGTGTACTGCTCCGCGGGAACGGGTTTCTGGCAGTACGCCAAGGAGCGCCTCGCCAAACACCACGGCGTCTCCGACGCGAAGCTCCCGCTCTACATCGGGGAAATGGAATACCGGTACCTGAACCGCGGGCGCCGGCTCTTCGATCTCCTCGTCGAGCGCCTCTGCGGCCGCATCGACCCGCCGACGCGGAGTTTGCCTTTGATTTCGGACTGAAGCTCTGATAGCTTCGCGGAAGCGATGCGATTCAGAAAACCCTTCATCCTGTGCAACGCGGCGGCGGGCGGAAGCTCCGCCGCGGCGATCGGATCGATTCTCGCGGGACTGCGTCCGCCCGGCGAGGGCGGTCCGCCCATCCACGAGATCGCTCCCGGCGAGCGGATCGAGGAGACCGTCCGGGCCGCCGCGGCGGACGGATGCGATCTCGTCGTCGCCGCCGGCGGCGACGGCACCGTCTCGGCGGCCATGGCAGGGGTGGCCGGAACCGCCGTGCCGCTCGCAATAATACCCGTGGGCACCACGAACCTCATCGCCCGGGAGCTCGGCATTCCCCTCGATCCGGCCTCGGCCGCGAGGGTCGCCGCGAGCGCATCCATGATGCGGAGCATAGACGGGATGACGGTCGCGGGGCGCCACTACTTCCTGCAGGTGGGCGTCGGGATCTCCGCGCTCGCCGTCGACGGGACGACGCGCGAGCTCAAGAGCCGCTTCGGCGCGCTCGCGTATCCGGGGGCGGCGGCGGGGCGCCTGTTCAACCTCCGTCCCCGCCATCTCGATATCACCGTCGATGGCGAGCCGCACCGGGTCCGCTCGATCGAAGCGACCGTCGCGAACAACGGCATCCTGGCGAGAATGTTCTTCCGAAACGGCCCCGACATCCGCATGGACGACGGACGCCTCGACGTATGCGTCCTCGTCACCCGGACCCTCTTCGATTATCCGCGACTCGTTCTCGATATGCTCTCCGGCCGCCCCGGCTCCCCGCACGTGCTCTTCCTCGCCGCCGCGCGGAGCGTCAGGATCGAAAGCCGGACGCCGCTCGCCGTTCAGGCGGACGGCGACATCATCGGCACGACGCCGATCGAGATCGAGATCCATCCGCGCGCCGTATCGGTGATCGCCCCCGAGGCGGCCGAGCGGATCGCCGACCGCGACCTCGCCCGCTCGCTGTTCCTCGACCCGTATCTCTCCAGTCTCCGCAAGCAGTGGAGCACCTGAACGCCGCCCGCGCGGCAAGAAAGGGATATGCCATGGCCGATCTATCGACGAAATACATGGGGATCGAGCTCGCGAACCCCTTTCTCGTCGCGAGCTGCAGCCACACGAAAACCGTCGAGGGGGTCAAGAAGTGCGCCGAGGGCGGCGCCGGCGCCGTCGTCCTCAAATCGCTCTTCGAGGAGCAAATCCTCGCCGACATGCACGAGAGCGAGATCCGAACCGAATTCCTCTGGCATCCCGAGGCGCTCGATTACGTGCAGCGGATGGGGCTCGAGCTCGGACCGACCGAGTACCTCCGGCTCGTGCGGGAATCCAAGAAGGCCGTCTCGATACCCGTCATCGCGAGCCTCCACTGCGTGACGCCGAAGCTCTGGATAGACTACGTGAAAAAGATCGCCGACGCGGGGGCCGACGCGATCGAGCTCAACATCTCCATCATGCCGAGCGATCCGAGGCGAACCGCCGCCGACATCGAGAAGCGCCACCTCGACATCGTCGA
>DHHN01000030.1:3171-3615 GCA_002403295.1 bacterium UBP1_UBA4771
GCGGCGGCGCTCGTGCTCTTCAACCGCTTCTACCAGTTCGACGTCGATCTCGAGAAGCTCGAGCTCAAGGGCGCCTATCGCCTGAGCACGCCGTTCGAGATCGCGCTGCCGCTGCGCTGGATCGCCCTGCTCGCGGGGAAGGTGAAGTGCGATCTCTCCGCCTCGACGGGCGTCCACGACGCGGCCGGAGCCGCAAAGATGCTGCTCGCCGGCGCGACGACCGTGCAGCTCTGCTCCGCGCTCTACCTCAAGGGGCTCGGACAGATCGGGGCCGTTCGAGACGGTGTCGAGAGCTGGATGAACGAGCGCGGCATGAAGACGCTCGCCGACGTGCGGGGCAGGATGAGCCAGATGCAGAGCGGCTCCCCGGAGCTCTACGAGCGGCTCCAGTACATCAAGGCGCTCGTCGGAATCGATTAGCGTTCCGCGCGTCGAGCGCGCTCC
>DHHN01000077.1:0-608 GCA_002403295.1 bacterium UBP1_UBA4771
CCGAGGAGGAGCTCGCGAAACGCTTTCTGCTGCTCCTCGTAATCGCCTCCGAACAGGATCGCGAAATCCCTCGGCACCGGCACCGCGCGAAGCTCGCGGCGTATGTCACGTATGATGGAGCCCATGTCGCGGCCGGTGAAGTTCGCCTCGATCGTGATGACCCGCTCCTGGTCCTTGCGTTCGATCCGCACCGGCCCCTGCTCCTCGACCGCGTCGACGACGTTGCGGAGCACGACGGGCTCGCCGCGGCTGTTGACGACGGTGAGATCGAGGATTCCCCCGAGGTCGATCCGGTCCCTCTCGGCAAGGCGGAGCAGGATGTTGTATTGTTTGCCGCCCTCGCGGAAGAGGGAGGCGCGGGTCCCGCCGACCGCCGTTTGCAATGCGTCGCCGATGCGGGACACGCCGAGCCCGAGGTCGGCGGCCTTGGCGCGGTTGATGCGGACGATCCGCTCGGGGCTCCCTTCCTCGCGGCTGATCCGCGTATCGGTTATCCCCGGCACGCCGGCGACGATGTCGTTGACGCGGAGCGCGAGCGCGTGCGCCGTCGCGAGATCGTATCCGCGAACCTCGATGCTGAGAGCGTCTTGCGACTGGGCGCCCATGCG
>DHHN01000077.1:646-5079 GCA_002403295.1 bacterium UBP1_UBA4771
CGGCGCCGTTCGCCGCGGGGGAGGAGGCTCATGCGGATATCCGCGGTATGGCCGCCCGAGGCTCCCCAGCCGCCGCTGCCCGCGAACGAGATCATCGACGTCATTTCCGGCACGTTCGCCCGGACGATTTCCTCGACGGCGCGGGTCGTCGCGTCGACGAGCTCGAGCTTCGTGCCGACCGCCATCTCGATGCCGACGCGCACCTCGCCCTCGTCGGCCGCCGGCATGAGCTCGACGCCGACGAACCGGATGAGCGCGAGGGAGAGGACGAACAGGCCGAGGACCGAGAGCATGACGAGCCGTTTGTGTCCGAGGGCCCATCGGAGCATGAGCGAATACCGCTCCTCGACGTGCCGGAACGCCGCCTCGCTTCTCGAGAACACGCGGTGCAGACGGGTCTCGTTCCCGCGCTGCTCCACGGGATGAAACCGGAGGAAACGCGAGGCGAGCATCGGGACGAGCGTCAACGCCACGACGAGCGAGCAGAGGAGCGAGAAGCTCACGACGAGCGCCATCTGCCGGAACATGATCCCCGACATCCCGCGGATGAACACGACCGGCAGGAACACGACGAGCGTCGTGAGCGTGCTCGCGACGATCGCCGACCAGACCTCCGAAGCGCCGTCCATCGCGCTCTCGACGGGCGGAGCGCCCGTTTCGCGATGGCGGTATATGTTTTCGAGCACGACGATCGCGTTGTCGACGAGCATGCCGATGCCGAGCGCGAGACCGCCGAAGGTGATGATGTTGAGCGTGAACCTGCCGAAGTACATGAGCGCGAAGGTGGCGATGATCGATATCGGAATGGCGGTCGATATGATGAGCGTGCTCGAGACGTTGCGGAGAAAGAGAAACAGGATGAGGATGGCGAGTATCCCGCCGAAAAGGAGCGTCAGCCCCGTGTTGCTGATCGACCGCCTGATGTAGGTGGAGCTGTCCCGGAGAGGCGCGAGCTGGAGCTGGGGGATATCGCGGTTGATGCGGTCGATCTCGGCGCGCACGCCGTCCGCCACGGTGACCGTGTTGGCGCCGGATTGCTTGCTCACCGATATGCGGAGCCCCGGCCGCCCGTTGATGCGGACGATCTGCCTGATCTCCTCCCAGGAATCCTCGACGTCGGCAACGTCGCGGATGCGTATCGGCGAGCCGCCCCGCGTCGCGACGACCGTCTCCCGGATCTCCTCGAGATCTCGGTATTCGCCCTGCGTGCGAACGAGCACCTCGAGGTTGCCCTGATCGAAGAGGCCGGCCGGCACGTTGCGGTTCTCGTTCCGGAGGGCGGCGAGGATCGCGTCGGTGGGGATGCCGAGGGCCTTGAGCTTCGCGGCGCGCGCGTTCACGTGGATCTCGCGGTAGAGGCCGCCGAAGATGTCGATCGAGGCCACCCCCGGAACGCGCTCGAGACGGTATTTCACCTGATCCTCGGCGATGCGCCGCAGGTCGAGCGGATTGAGGTCGCCGGAGATCCCGATCATCATGATCGGAAACGCGGAGAGATCGAACTTGCGGATCATCGGACGGCTGATGTCTTCCGGGAGCCGTCCGAGCACCCGGTCGATGCGGTCGCGGATGTCGTTCGCCGCGACGTCGAGATCGGTTCCCCACGTAAAGGAAACCCGCACCTGGCTCGTGCCCTCCGTGGAGACGGAGGTGATCTCCTCGACTCCCTGCACCGCCGCGAGCGCTTCCTCGATCGGCCGGCTGACGGACTCCTCCATCTCCTGCGGGCCGACGTTGCCGTAGCTCGTGATAACCGATATGGTCGGGTAGGTGATCTCGGGCATGAGGTCGATCGAAAGACGCGAGAAGGAAACGACGCCGAGGGTGACGACGATGAGATAGATGATGCTCGTGAGAACGGGGCGATGAACCGGTCCTCGCGCGATATTCATCGTTCGGCCTTCCCGCCCGCCGGTTTCCCGGCGTCGCCCGCTTTCGCCGGCGGGCCCTGCGGGAGCAGCACGGGGCTGCCGTCGGCGAGAAGGTGCTGCCCGAGCGTGACCACCCGCCCTTCGAGGGCGGGAGAGACGATCTCGGCGCGATCGGCGGTGACGATTCCGGTCTCCACGGGAACGAAGCGCGCCGCGGTTTCCCCCTCGCGGACGAGAAACACGCCCGTCCCGGCGGCTGTGCTCACGACCGCCCGGTTCGGCACGATCTGCGCGGCGTCGCGCGAGGCGATCTTGACCCGGATCCGGGCGAACATCCCCGGCTTCAGAAGGAGGCCGGGGTTCGAGACCTCGACCTCGATCTGCGCCATGCGGGAGGTCTCCTGAAGCATCGGGGCGATGCGCGAGACGCGTCCCGAAAAGGCCTTTTCCGGTAGCGCGTCCACCGACACCTCGGCTGGCTGCCCCGGCTTGACGAGCCGGTAGTCGCGCTCGGCGACGGAGCTGCGCACGATCACCGAGGCGATTTCGATGACCGAGACGACGGCGGCGTTCGGCGCGAGCAGCGCGCCCTCGTCGACGAACCGCTCGCCGATGTATCCGGCCCGCGAGGCGGCGAGCCGCGTGTATCCGAGGCGGATGCGCGCGGATTCGAGAGCCGCCTCGCGCTGCTCCACCTGCGCCCGCGAGAGCTCGTGGCGCGACTGCTTCGCCGCGAAATCGGCGAGCGCCGCGTCGAGCTCCGCGTTCGAGGCGAGATCCTTCGCCCGAAGCGATTCCATGCGCTCCTTCTGGTCGCGCGAGAGCGCGAGCTGGCTCGCCGCCTCCTCGACGGAGGCTTCCGCGATCCTGAGGTTGGCCTCGGCTTCGAGCAGCGCCTGACGGTACTCGGCGTCGTCTATGCGGGCGATGAGCTCGCCGGCGCGGACGGAGTCCCCGATCCGCTTGTGGATCTCGACGACGCGCCCCGACACCTTCGGAGAGACGACATACTGATTGTAGGGGAATACCGATCCGGTGAACTCGCGGATCTCCTCGATCGGCCCGAATCGAACGCTGTCCACCTCGACGGCCACGGGAGGCATGCCGCCCATTTTTCCGCCGCCACCCGAGCCCTTCGCGACGAAGAGAACGATCCTCACCGCGACGGCGGCGGCGAGAATGACGATGGGGATAAGGACGACTGGTTTTTTCATCGGATTGCTCATAATTCGTCTTTCGTTTCGCGAAGGCGCGTCGATCCGGGCACGGCGGACTTCCGCGCGCCGGCGCCGCGCGGAGGAGTATAGGCAAATTGAAATGTTCTATCATTTGTTGCGAAAGTCAAAGAAAAACATGTATGCTTCGGCTTGTTTCGGGCGGTGCGCCGACCCGCGTCGGAGGAGGCGCCGGGGACCGGCGGCGATTCTTGCGCAATTGGAGGTTTGATGCATGATAGGCGAACGAAACAGCGTCGTCGTCCATTTCAAGGACGGTAGTCTCCTCAAGGGCTTTACGCACGATTTCGTCGCGGAGCGCCCCCTGTTTCACCTGCACGTCGAGCACGGAGCCGAGACCGGCACGATCAAGGAAGTGAAGGTCGCGAATCTCAAGGCGGTTTTTTTCGTCAAATCCTACGAGGGCGACAAGGATTACAAGGAAAAACGCACATTCGAAGAAGTGGATGCGAAGAACCTTCACGGCATCAAGATACGGGTCGACTTCAAGGACGGCGAGATCATCCGGGGGCTATCGCTCGGGTACAACAAGAGCAAGAAGGGTTTCTTCATCGTTCCCATCGATCCGTTCTCGAACAACATCCGGATCTACGTCGTCTCCGACGCCGCGGCGCGGGTCGTCGTCGGCCCGGCCTCCGAGCAGTAACGGCCCGCCCCGCCGGGCGCTTCCCATTCTCGACCCGGAGACAGACGACATGCGGTTTGCACGGTTCGGACGCGATCGAGTCATCGCCGCCGCGACCCTCGCGATCTCTCTCGGATCGCCCGCCGTCGGCGCGGTCCCGGCGGACGATTCGTACGTTCCCGTCTATCGTCCGACGCTCCGCGTATCGCGGGCCGCCGGTCCGATCAGGGTCGACGGAGACCTCGGCGACGCCGGATGGCGCGGGGCGGCCAGGGCGGCCAATTTCGCGGAGCACAGCCCCGGCAACCAAACGAAGCCCGCCGTCGACACGGAGGTTCTCGTCGCCTACGATGACGAGCACCTCTACGTCGCGTGGCTCTGCCACGACGATCCCGCGGCGATACGCGCTTCGTTGTGCGAGCGCGACCGCATCTACGACGGCGATCACGTCATCCTCTGCGTCGATACCTACGGCGAGGGCGCCCTCGCCTACGAGTTCGCGGCGAATCCATACGGCGTTCCCGGCGACCTCCTCTATTCGGCGGCGAACGGCGAGGATATCTCGTACGACATGATCTTCGAGAGCGCCGGCCGGATCACCGATTTCGGCTACGTCGTCGAGATGGCGATCCCGTTCCGGAGCATGCGCTTTCCCCGCCGCGGCGAGCAGGAGTGGCGCGTCGATTTCTGGCGGAACCGTCC
>DHHN01000077.1:5239-5919 GCA_002403295.1 bacterium UBP1_UBA4771
ATCGGAGTTGACGGCCGAGGCGGCCTTCAATCCCGATTTCAGCCAGGTCGAATCCGACGCGGCGCAGATCGACGTCAATTCGACCTTCGCCCTGTTCTATCCCGAGCGGAGGCCCTTCTTTCAAGAGGGGAGCGACCTCTTCAACACCTACTTCAACGCCGTTTACACCCGTTCCATAAACGATCCCATCGCCGCGGCCAAGACGACCTATCGCGCGGGGTCGAACAGCGTGGCCTACCTCGCGGCCCGGGACGAGCATTCGGTCATCATCCTGCCGTTCGAGGAGCGGAGCCGGTTCGTCGAGAACGGCAAGAGCTGGTCGAACATCCTCCGGTTCCGGCGAGACCTCGGAGATCAATCGCACATCGGCTTTCTCGGCACCGACCGCCGCTTCGACGGGGGAGGCGCCGGTTCGCTCCTCGGCCTCGACGGCCAGATGCGGCTGTCGAAGAGCGACAAGATCCGCGTCCAGCTCCTCGCCTCGCGCACGGAGGAGGTGAACAACCCGGCGCTCGCGGACAGCGCCTTCAACGCCACCCTCTTCGACGGCGGCCGGCACACCGCGGGTCTCGACGGCGAGCGGTTCTGGGGACACGCATGGAACGCGAGGCTCGAGCGCGGCACGGACAACTACGGCATCGCCGGGCAATACGTTGAGCTCAGCCCGACCTTCCGCGCGG
>DHHN01000210.1:0-2738 GCA_002403295.1 bacterium UBP1_UBA4771
ACTCGGGGTGAACGGCGATCCAGTACAGATTGAAGCTCGAGATGGTGCAGGGAATGGGACCGTAGCAGGTGTAGCCGATCGTGCGGCCGTCCTGATCGGCGAAAACGAAGTAGTATCCGCTCTCCGCGGCGCCCTTCACGAGATGATCCTGGACGAGCTCGAGCGCCACGAGAACCTCGTCGGGCGTGAAATATCCCGTCGCCTCGACGATGCCCCGGACCGTTTCCAGATCCTCCTGCCGGACGTCGAAGCGGAACGAGATGCCCCTCAGGTCGGCCTTTTTCCTCGGCTCGCCGACGTACCGTTTTTTTCCGGGGTCTTCCATCATTGCGGCGCGGCGCCTTTCATCACCCGGGGGGCCGCGGCGCCCCGCGCCCTGCGCATCGCGTCGTCGAGGATCGCCTTGATGGCGGCGTCGTAATCGAGACCGCCCTGCTGCGCCGCCGCGATGAAACCCGAATCGGGCGAAATGCAGGGGTTTGCGTTCACCTCGAGTATAAACGGATTGTTCTTCGCGTCCACGCGAAAATCGACGCGCGCGTAGCCCCGAAGCCCGAAGAGATCCCACGCCGCGCGCGCGATCCGCGGCAGCTCCGAGAGGAGCTCCCGGTCCTCCGGCTTGAAATCGAACGTGCGGGGGGTGCCGCGGTATTCGATCGCTTCCTCTTCCCATTTCGCTTTGTAGTTCACGATGCGCGGCTTGCCCTTGGGAAAATCGAGGAACAGGATCTCGGCGACGGGGAGCGCCCGGGGACCCTTCGCCGTCGAGAGGATCGAAACGTTGAACTCCCTCCCCTCGACGAACGCCTCGGCGAAGCACTCTCCGCGAAGCCGCGGCGCGAGCTCCTCCATGCGGGCGACGAGCCTCGCCTCGTCCGCGTTCTCAACGATGACGTCGTCGTCCATTCCGAAGGACGCATGCTCCCATACGGCCTTGACGATGTGCCGCGAGCGCCGGCGCGAGCCGCGCTTCTTCACGAGCGGCGTGCCGCCGCCCGGGGGCCACGGACCCGTCCAGTCGGGCGTCAGTAGCCCCCCGGCCCTGATCCGCTCCTTCGCGAGCACCTTGTTGGAGGTGATGTAGAGCGACTCGGCGGACGCTCCCGTGTAGTGTATCCCGAGCGCGTCGAGCATCGACGGCACGACGTGGATGAGTCTCCCGTAGCTTTCGAGACACTCGACGAGGTTGAACGCGACGTCGGGCTTGAAACGATCGAGGGCGCCCGCAATCGCCCCGAGATCGAGCGTGCACGGAACGCGCATCACCGCCGCGCCGAGCCGTTCGAGAACGGCCGCGATCGCCTCGAGCTGCTCGAGCACGTCGAGCTCGTCGGTTTTCGCGTTCTCGCCGACCGCGTTGAACAATATCGCGACGCGCATGACGCTCTAGGGGCAGATGGTGGTGACCGGCCGCTCGACACGCTCGAGCGCCGAGCGGATGATCCGCTCGATGAGCCGCACGAACGGGATGCCGAGCCTCGAACACAATATGGGGAGGTCCGAATGCGTCGGGTGGAGCCCCGCGAGCGGATTCACCTCGAGAAACTGCGGGCGGCCCGCCGCGTCGCAGCGGAAATCGACCCGTCCCGCGTCGCGGCACCCGAGGGTCCGCCAGACGGCGACCGCAAGGCGTTCGGCCTCGCGCACCGCCGGATCGCGGTCCGGGCGCACGAGGATGTAGTCCACGAGCTCCTCGCACCGCTCCTTGTTGACGTATGAGTACACCCCGCTCTCGGCCCCGGGGCGAAGCCCCATCTCGAGGGTCCCCACGGCCTCCGCCTCGTCCCCCGTGCCGAGAACGCCGACGGTGAACTCGCGCCCCGGAAGAAAGGTCTCGATGAGCACGGGCTGGCGGAACTCCTCGAGAAGCCGCGCGCAGAGCGGCGCGAGCCCCTCCCGGTCCCGCACGATCGAGAGGGGCGTGATCCCCTTGCTCGTCCCCTCGGCGACGGGTTTCGCGAAATACGGCGGCGGAAACGCGACGGCCGCGGCGTCGCTCTCCCGCTCGACGACCGCGAAGCCGGGGGTCGGGATGCCGGCGTCGCGGATCACGCTCTTCGTGAGGCCCTTGTGCAGCGTGATCCCCATGACGACCGGATCGGAAAACGTGTACGGTATCTCGAAAACGTCGAGAATGGCGGGCACCTGCGCCTCGCGCCCGAGGCCGCGGAGCCCCTCGGCGATGTTGAAGACGAGATCCCAGCGGTCGCCGCGGGCGAGCCTCGCGACGAGGGCGCGCGCGTGGCCGATGCGGTCGGTCGAATGGCCGCAGGCCCGGATCGCCGACTCGAGCTCGGCGATCGTCTCCTCGCGGTCGAATTCGGCCGTTTCCTTCTCGCCGTATCCCATGGCGAGGTACTCGACCCGCAGATCGTAGGTGAGCCCTATCTTCATGGGACGCTACCGCCCTCTCTTGACGCCCGCGCGCTTGTCCGCCGGCAGCGGGTCGCGGTAGCGGTAGAGGTCGCCCTGGTAGTTTCGGAGAACGATATCGTCCCCCTCGCGTCCGGCGACGTAGTCGGGCATGACGGGCGTCTTGCCTCCGCCGCCCGGCGCGTCGACGATGAAGGTCGGCACGGCGTAGCCGCTCGTGAACCCGCGGAGCCCGCGAATGATCTCGACGCCCGCCTCGACCGGCGTGCGGAAATGCGCGCTCCCGCAGATCTGGTCGCACTGGTAGAGGTAGTACGGCCGCACGCGCATGGCCATGAGGCGCTGCACGAGGCGCTTCATCGTCG
>DHHN01000210.1:2852-13038 GCA_002403295.1 bacterium UBP1_UBA4771
GTGATGCGCTGCGGAAGAACGACGGGCGCCTTCGTCCCGATGCGCACGATCTCGACCGATGGGATGCGCCGCAGCTCCGTGAGTATCCAGTCGATCCGGTCGTCGTTGAGCATGAGGGGCTCCCCGCCGGAAACGAGGACGTCCCGTATCTGCGGATTGCTCCTGATATACGCGAACGCCTTTTCGAGGCGGGAAACCGTCGGATGGAGCGTGCCGTGGCCCACGACGCGCGAGCGGGTGCAGTAGCGGCAGTACGTGGAGCAGAAGTCCGACACGAGAAAGAGCACGCGGTCGGGATACCGGTGAACGAGGCCCGGCATCGGGCTCATCTCCTCCTCGGCGAGCGGATCCGCCGATTCGCCGGGGCCGCACACGAATTCCGCGGTGCTCGGGATCACGGTGCGCCGGAGCGCCTGCTCGGGGTCGTCGTACGAGAGCAGGCTCATGTAGTACGGCGTCACGCCGACGGGAAGCATCGAGCCTCCCCGCTCGAGCGCGAGCCGCTCGTCGTGCGAGAGGTGCAGGATGCGCTCGAAGGTCTCGAGATCCTGGATGCGGTGGCGGACCTGCCAGTGCCAGTCGTTCCACTCGCGATCGCTCGCTTCCGGGAAGAAGGCCCGCCGGAAAAGCCGCACGCGCGAGCTCGTGTGGGGGCGGCGGACGGGGCCCGGCCGATAGCCGGAGAGACGAGAAGGCTGAATTCGTTTCTGGGGAAAACTCTGTCCGTCGAACAGTGGCCCGAGGCAGGTAGCTATATGAGGAGGGTGATCCTCGCTCTTTTCTACGCTAGTAACATCGGTACCGCGATGCGTTGAAGCTTGCGGCTCCATCGAACAATCCCTCCATCAGGCTGCGGCTCCGAGGCCGCTCGCGACTCGGAACGTCATTGGTACTATCGATTGCCGTGCGGGGCGCAAAGCCCGTCCTCATGCGCCGGACGCCGAATCCCGCCGATAGCGGCTTCACGAGACGTCCGAATGCGATATGCGGAATCGTGAACCTCATCGTCTCTCCTCCTCGATGAACCGGAACGAGCCCGCGGAGCCATCGTCTTCCGCTCCGCCGCCGCGCGCGCGTCGTCCCGCGCCGCTCGGCCCGCCGCTCCGATTTTTCAAGTTGCTATATATACACAACATTCGGACAATCAAGCAAACTTTATTTGCGCCGTCCGAAAGTTTTTTCGGAGTCCCCTTCCCCGCTCCGTCTCCGTGCCGGGGCGGGCGCACCGCCCCTTCGCGATCAGAGCAATTTTGAGACCAGTCCCGCCCCGCGAGCCATCCGTGGCCTTATTTTTCGAATGTCAGCGGATCGCGAGCCAGGCCGCGGCGATGGCGAGGGTGACGATCGTGATCGGCACGCCGATCCGGGCGTGCTCGCGCCACGAGATCGCCACGCCGAGCCGCGCGGCCTGATCGATGACGATGATATTCGCGATGGAGCCGACGACGATGAGGTTGCCGGCGAGCGTCGTCGAGAGGGCGAGCACCGGCCCCGCGAGGGGATGTGATGCGAATGGGACGAGGAGCATCGCGGCCGGAACGTTCGATACGAGGTTCGAGAGGATCACGCTCGCGCCGAAGAGCGTCGCGGGCCGCGAGAGGTCGACGCCGGCCGCGGCGAGGCGGGCCGCGGCGGCCGCCATGCCGCCCGAAACCTCGAAGGCGTGATTCACGACGAAGAGCGCCATGAAGAGCACGAGGAGCTGCCAGTCGACGAGCCCGAGCATGTCCCGCGAGCGCATCCTGCGCGAGCAGAGGAGAACGCCCGCGGCGCCGAGCGCGAGAATCTCCCGGGGCCAGGTGCCGGCGATGAAGGCGACCATGAGGAAGCCGAGAAGGACGAACCCCTTCCACGTCTGCCGGCGGTCGAGGGGCTGCATCTCGATCGACGGGACCGGAACCGCCTCGCGCCATGCCCCCCGGTATCGAAACGCGATGACGGCCCAGACCGCCGCGAGACCGAGGAGCGAGGGGATCGCCGCGTCGAGGAGATATCGGCTGAAGGAGAGGCCGAGCACCTGACCGATGAGCATGTTCTGCGGGTTGCCGATGAGCGTCGCGGCCGAGCCGACGTTGGCCGAAGCGGCGAGGGCGAGGAGATACGGCCGGGGAGCGAGCCCCCGCCGCGCGCACCCCTCGATGAGCACCGGCGCGACGGCGAGGCAGACGATGTCGTTCGCGAGAAGCGCCGAGAGGGCGCCCGTGACGGCGACGACGATCGCGAGAAGTCCGACCGGCCCGGCCTCGATACCGGCGATGCGTCCGGCGACGTGCGAGTAAAAGCCGCCGAGGCGAAACTGGGCGGAGACCACCATGAGACCGAAGAGAAGGGCGATCGTCGGGATATCGATGACGGTCGAGAGCTCGGGAACGGTGACGCGGCCGAGCGTCACGAGGGCGATCGCCCCGAGAAGGGCGACCCCGGTCCGGTCGAGGGCGAGCCCCGGGATCCGCCCGAGAATCATCCCGAGGTACACGAAGATGAAAACGGCGAGGACGACCGCGTCCGCGTGCATGAACGCGCCTCCGCGCGGCTACGGGCCGGATCGTTCGACGTCCGTCGACGCCGCGGCCGGGAAGACGCCCGCACGACCGTAGGTTTCGACCATCGCCGCGAGGGCGTCGGCCACGCGCGGATGAGCCTGCCCCGGAAGAAGCCGCCACTCCCAGTTGCCGTGGGGAACCGCGGGGCGGTTCATCCGCGCCTCGGCGCCGAGCCCGAGGACGTCCTGCATCGGCACGACGACCGTCCCGGCGATCGACATCAAGAGATAGCGCACGAGTCCGATGTGAACGTTCCGTGCGCTGAAGCCCGCCTTGAAATAGCGGGCGAGCCTCGCGCGCTCCTCGGGAAGCGCCTCCGCCTCGAACCACCCGCGCACCGTGTTGTTGTCGTGGGTACCCGTGTAGGCGAGGCAGTTCGGGACGTAGTTGTGGGGAAGGTACGGGTGGGCCGGATTGTCCTCGCCGAAGGCGAAGAGCAGCACGCGCATCCCGGGAATCTCGAAGCGCGCCATGACCTCCTTCACGTCGGGCGTGATGACGCCGAGGTCCTCGGCGACGATCGGAAGCGCCGGGAAACGTCCGCGCAGCGCCTCGAAGAAATCGTCCGCGGGCGCCTTGACCCAACGTCCCTTGACCGCCGTCCGCTCTCCCGCCGGCACCTCCCAGTACCCGACGAAGCCGCGGAAATGATCGACGCGGACGATATCGAAGAGCCCGAGGTTGTGGGCGAACCGCTCCATCCACCAGCGGTACCTCGTCGCCCGCAGGACGTCCCAGTCGTAGACGGGATTGCCCCAGAGCTGCCCCGTCTCGCTGAAGTAATCGGGCGGAACGCCCGCGACGAAACGCGGTTCCTTCGCGGAATCGAGCTTGAAGATGCCGCCGTCGCGCCATACGTCCGCGCTGTCGTAGCTCACGTAGATCGGAATGTCGCCGAGGAGCCGCACGCCCGCGCCGTTGCAACGCGCTTTGAGCGCCATCCACTGCCGGAAAAAGAGAAACTGGACGAACGTCTCCCGTTCGATCTCGATGGCGTTCTCGGCGCGCGCCTCGCGGAGCGCCTCTTCCCGGCGGTTCCGCAGATCCTCCGGCCACCGGTTCCAGACGGCCCCGCCGAGACGGCGCTTGAGCACGACGAAGAGCGCGTAATCGTCGAGCCAGTGCGCGTTGATCGAAGCGAAGCCCTCGTACTCGGCGCGCAGCCGGCCCGTCGCCCGGAATCGGTCGAAGGCGCGGGCGAGGAGCCTTTGCTTCTCCGCCGCGGCCGCGTCGTAATCGCAGCGCGCGCGGGGCTCCACCGGCGACGGCAGGTCGTCGGCCCGGAGCAGGCCGTCCTCCACGAGCCGCTCGGGACTTATGAGGAGCGCGTTCCCGGCGAAGGCCGAGACGCTGCTGTAGGGCGAGTTGCCGTGGGCGCCGTCGGTCGGGTTGAGGGGCAGCACCTGCCAGACGCGCTGTTTCGCGCTCGCGAGGAAATCGGCGAATTCGAAGGCAGCTGGGCCGAGATCGCCGACGGGATGCGGCGACGGAAGGGAGGTGATGTGCAGCAGAATGCCGGAGCACCGTTCCATGGGCGCCGATTATACGGCGGGGGCATTCGCGGAACGAGGAAAAAATGCAGAAAACGCGAGCGGGCCGGATCTTGCGGCGCGGGGCGCGCCGTCGCCCGCGGCGTTCGCGGCCCGTCGGGCCGGCTCAGCGGTAGAGATTCTTCATGCTTCCCCACGTCGACCGCTCGACTCCCACCGCCCCGCACATCGCTTCGAAGGCGCCGATGAGCCCGCACAATATGTCGTCGGGCTGATTGTCGGGCAGGCAGGGGGAATCGGCCCTCAACGAGAGCTTCGCGGGAGACCGGTCGCCGCAGAACAGCGGATCGAGGGAGATGTTGCCGCCCCGATCCACGGTGCCGGCGGGCCACTCGTCGCTCACGGCGTTTCCAAAGACGTCGCAGCACCATGCCCACAGGGGGCTCTGGCTCGTCACGAGCGGAGGGCCGTCGCTGTTCCCGGCTATGATCGTCAGGGAGAGCGTCTGCGTCTCGCTCACGAAGAGGTACAGCGCGCTCCCCTCGTCCGCCCGGTTGCCGGCGATCGTGCAGCCGGTCACGGTCGACGGGTAGAGCCGCTCGCCGTAGAGCGCCCCGCCCTTCGCGCCGCCTTCGTTGTCGTATACGGCGCAGCCCTCGAGGCTCAGCCCGAAATGATAGGCGTAGATCGCGCCCCCCCTGTCCGTCGCGACGTTGTCCCGGATGACGCATTTCGAGAAGACAGGCGTGAGGCTGCTGTTCACGAGATATATCGCCGCCCCGCGGGCGGCCCTGTTCCCCCTGAAGACGCACGATTCGAAGCGCGGCCCGCTGACCCCGGCGTAGTAGATCCCCCCGCCCCGCTCGGCGGCGTTGCCCGCGAACACGCAGTTCCTGAAGGTCGGCGACGAGAGGTGCGCGAGAAGCCCGCCGCCGCAGAAGTCCCCGAAGAGCGGCGCCTGCCCGCCGGTGATCGTGAACCCCTCGATCGTCACGCGGCTGTCGTCGCCGCCCTGGATATAGATGACGCGGCCGCGGCGCTCCGCGTCGACGATCGTGAGCTCGGGGCCCGCTTCCGCGCGAACGGTGAACCCCGTCGCGCCCCGCAAAAACCGTATCAGCGCGTAATCGTCTCCGCTCCCCTGATTCGTCCACGAGTACCGCCCGGGAGCGGCGAGCACGAGATCCCCCGCCCGGGCGGAATCGACGGCCGCCTGAATCGTCGGCGCGTCCCCCGTGCCGTCGGGAGCGACGCGC
The DNA here is from genome assembly GCA_002403295.1 of bacterium UBP1_UBA4771. Classification (GTDB taxonomy): domain Bacteria; phylum Krumholzibacteriota; class Krumholzibacteriia; order Krumholzibacteriales; family Krumholzibacteriaceae; genus SSS58A. Next base: position 8,142 of record DHHN01000210.1, read on the forward strand.
CACGTCCGCGCCGCCGCCGGCGCCGCGGCGGCGAGGGTCGAGAGGAACAGAACGGCGAACGCGAATGCTCTCTCCATCGGCCGGTCCTCCAGCGCGGCCCGTCGGCCGCACGTGTAGAAAAATACCGTTCCAACCGCCTTTTCTCCAGCGATTTGTCGCCGTCATCCGCGCACGCGGACGGCGAAAGAAAAGGCGGCGAAAGAACACGTTGCGCCCCGCACGCCCGCGGTATAAACTGTCGAAGCGAATCGTCGATCCGGATGCGGCGCAAGGAGGGGTTTGTTTGCCTCATGAACGCGTGAAACTCTATACGCTCAGCACCTGCAGCCACTGCAAGGCGGCGAAGAAGCTCCTGAACGACCTCGGCGTGGAATACGAATGCACCGACGTCGACCTCGTCTCGGGCGCGGAGCGCGACGCCGTTCTCGCCGAGGTCCGGAAACTCAATCCGCAGGTATCCTTCCCGACGATAATCATCGGGAACACGATCATCGTCGGAAACCGCGAGGACAAGATTCGGGAGGCGTTGGATCTCGAATGAGCGACGTCGAGGAGCTGTACGAGCGGCTGAAAAAGGCGCAGGACGCGAAGGGATACCCGTTCAACGAGGATCGGGAGCGCACCTTCGAGCTCCTCGAGGCCCTCATCACGAACAAGCGTCGGTACGGCTACATGGCGTGCCCGTGCCGTCTCGCCTCCGGCAATCGAGAATGGGACCGCGATATCATCTGCCCCTGCGTGTACCGGGAACCCGACGTGAAGGAATACGGAAGCTGCTACTGCAATCTCTACGTGTCGCGCGAATGGAACGACGGCTCGATCGAGCACGCATACGTCCCCGAGCGCAGGCCTCCCGAGAAATCCCGTCCGTAGAAATACCCCGGAAAGAAAAAGGGCGCCCCGCGATGGGGCGCCCCGTGCGTTGCGTGCGCCGGCCGCGCGCGGCTCGCCGCCGTCCTTACCGGACGAACGTCGAATCGAGATACTCGATCTTCGCGGCGGTCCGCAGGCTGTCGAAAAACGAGCCGATCGCCTCGTTCCTCTTCTGATCCGAAAGATACGCGGAAAGCTGTTGCTTCGTTTCCTCGAACGGCGTCGCGGCGGGCTTCGCATGATCGGCGACCTTGATGATGTGGTAGCCGAACTGGGTCTCGACAATGCCGCTCAGCTGTCCCGTCTTGAGGGCGAACGCCACGGCCTCGAACTCCGGCACCATGCTGCCGCGCTCGAAGTAGCCGAGATCTCCGCCCTGCTCCTTGCTCGGGCATTCGGAGTGAGCGCGGGCCTGGGAGGCGAAATCGGCGCCCTTTTTGACGGACGCGAGGATATCCTCGATCTTTTTCCGCTTCTCGGCCTTCACCGCCTCCGAATCGTTCGCGTCCGTCTTGATGAGTATGTGGCTCGCGCGGACGCGCTCCGGCTGCTGAAACCGCTCCGGGTTGTTGTTGTAGAATTCGCGGATCTCCGCGTCGCTCGCCGGAGGGACGGCCGCCGTGCGCTGCCGGAAAAGCTCCTCCGCCCGAAGCGCCAATTCGACCTCTCCGGGAAGCTTGTCTGCGCTGAGGCCCTGCTTCGCGAGACTCGCCTGGAACGCCTCTTCCGAAACGAAATTCTTGCGGTACGACTCGATCTTGCCGTCGATCGCCGCTTTGTCGGTCGTGATGCCGAGCTTCTGAACCGCTTCCTCGAGAAGAATCCGGTTGATGGCGTTGTCGAGCGCCTGCTGCCTGATGGTCGGCATCATCGAGGCCACCTGGGCCGAATCGGCGTAGTGGCGAAGCTGTTCGAGGAGCATGTCCGCCTGGCGCTGCATCTCGAGCTGGGATACGGCCTTGCCGTTCACCCGCACGAGGATGTTTTCGGCCGCCCGCTTCGCGGCGGCGAGGCTGTCGGCGTCGCCGCCCTTTTTCGAGCAGCCGACGCCCGCCGTCGCGAGCGCGACGGCGAGGACGCAGACGGCTGCGAGGGTGAACGATCTCATACCTGCGAGCCCTCCATTCGGGTAAAAAGAAAAATGAGACGCGAGCTGGAGACCGGCGTCCCGCTGCGATCATGTCTTTTCGGGGGGACGAGCGCCTCCCCGCCCCACCGAAAATTATCACTGGAACGGGCGAAAGTCCAGATGAATAATGGCGACGGGAACGCCCCGCCCGGCGGGGCCGGAAGGGATATCCATGTCTGATGAAAACGACCCCGTCGAGATTCCGATAGACGGCGTCCTCGACCTCCACGCCTTCGAACCGGGCGATGCGAAGGATCTCGTGTCCGATTACCTCTCGCTCTGCCGGGAGAAGGGGATACTCCGGGTGCGCGTCATCCACGGAAAGGGAACGGGGGCGCTCCGCGAGACGGTGCGCGCCGTGCTCTCGAAGACCGAGGGCGTGAGCTCGTTCTCGCAGGCGATGGAGGACGAAGGGGGCTGGGGCGCGACGATCGTCTTTCTCGATCCCCTCACCAAACCTTAGCCTTCCCCGGTCTGATGAAGGAGAGAAACGCGAGCAGCGCGAAGTAGTTGAGCATGAAAAACGTGCTCGATACGGCGCCGAGCTTGCCGAGGAGGGGCACCCGCGAGAGCCGCCCGCGAAAGACGGCGAGGAGGAGGAGCGCCACGATCCCCCACAGGGCGAGACGGTAGAGCGGTCCCGGAACGACGGCCGACGAGACGAAGAGCGCGATGAAGAAGAAGGGGACGAAGAGCCTCGCGATCTTGTGCGAGAAGAACTGGAAGAATATCGGATTGCCCGCCGGAGACGAGAGCTCCGGCATGAGGCGCAGAAGCTGATAGTTGCCGAGAAGGGTGCGGACCTTGCGGCGGCGCTCCTCGGGGATGCTCATCGAGAAGACGTCCCGGGCGATCGAGCGTTCGTCGAAGACGTTCCGGTAGCCCCGGCAGACGATCTTCATCGGCACGTAGACGTCGTCGAGGATCGTCTCCTCGGGGATCGTTTCGAAGAGCTCCCGCCGGATCGCGTAGATCGCTCCCGTGGCCCCGGCGATCGAATGAACGAGACCCTCGGTCTTGCGGATCCATTTCTCTATCGTCCAGTAGAGCCCGATTTCGGCCCTGACGACCGCCTCCGAGCACTCGCGAAACACGAGCTCGCCGCTCACGCTGCCGACCGACGGATCGGCGAAGTTCCCGACGAGCTCGCGCACGGTGTTCGCGTCGAATTCCTGCCGGGCGTCGGTGAATACGACGATCTCCCCGTGCGCGAGGCCGACCCCCGTATTGAGGGCGTTCGGCTTGCCGCGGCTCTCCGTGACCCTCACGAGGCGAAGGCGCGGGAGCGGCGCCGAGCCGCGCTCGATCGACGCGGTCTCCCGCGCGGCGCGCTCCTCGACGATGCGGTCCGTCCCGTCGGTCGAGCCGTCCGAGACGACGATGATCTCGAGCTTGCGCGGCGGATAGCTCTGCGCGAGGAGGTTCTCGATCCGTTTCCCGATGTTTTGCTCCTCGTTGCGGGCGGCGACGACCACCGTGACGAGCGGCTCCGCGGCGGGGGCGGCCTTGGCGACGGGGCGAGGCCGCACCCGCGCCCACACCCAGAGGACGAGCGGATATCCCGCGTACGCGTAGAGGATGAAGACGAGCGAGAGCCAGAACAGGGCTTTCATAGGCGTCCGGACGACCGTTGAAACGAATCCCGGCCGGGGGCGCGTCCCCCCCCGACCGGGCCATTATACAGCAAAAGGCGCGCCACCGGAACATCCCTTCCCGGCGGCGCCTTCCCCGCGGCGCCGGCGCCTACAGGTTGACGATGTCTCCCTTGTGGTAGAGCGACAGGAAGGCGAGCATGTATTCGCGCAGGTGGCGCGTGAGGAGGAAGTTGTTGCGGACGTGCTCGCGGCCGTTCTCGCCGAGCTTGCGCGCGTAGTCGGGGCTCGTGAGAAGCTGCTTCAGCGCGAAGGCGGCCCCCTCGACCGAATGGCAGAGGAGCCCCGAGTACTTGTGGGTGACCTGCAGGGGGATGCCGCCGACGTTCGATGCGACCACCGGCTTCGCCTTCCAGAGCGCCTCGGACACGGTCAGCCCGAACCCCTCCTTGAGCGATTTCTGCATGATGATGGTGGAACCGCGCTGGAGCGCGTTCACCTCGAGGTCATTCTGCGGCAGGAGGAGGACGTGGATGTCCGTGTCGCGGCGCGCCTTCTCCTGCACCTCCTTCAGCACCTGCACGCCCTCGGGATCGTCCGCCGCGGTGCCGCCGGCGAGGACGAGCCGGCAATCGTTGTAGCGCTTGACCTGCGTGTAGGCCGCGATGACGCCGAGCGGATCCTTGAGGCGGTCGAAACGCGAGATCTGCGTGATGACCGGCTTGTCGCGCGGGACGCCGTGCTTCGCGAAAACGGCCGCGATCGCCTCCTCGGGAAGCTCGCGGTTCTTGTCGCTCAGCGGATCGATCGAGGGAGTGATGAGAAACTGCCGGATGGGGAGGACCTGCGAAAAGCTCGGCGCCGAGAAGACAGCCGCGTCGTAACGAACGATGAACTCGCGCAGAAACTTCCACACCTTCTTGTTCGGGTTCGAAACGTCGACGTGGCACCGCCACATCCACTTGTTGTCGTCCCGGCGCCTCACGAGGGCGATCGGCTGCGGATCGTGGATGAAGACGATGTCCCCGTGAATGTCGACCTCGCGGATGTTTTCTTCGCTCGTCGCGAGAAAGACGTCGAAATCGCGCTGCACGATCTCCTCGGGGCTCCCGTGGAGCGCGTTGTGGAACTTCTTCGTAACGGCGAAGAACTGCTCGCCGCCCTTGATGAGATCCCAGCGGGTGTCGACGCCGAGCTCCCGCAGGAGCGGCACCATCCGGTTGAGGATCTCGGCGACCCCTCCCCCGACCGCGGTCGAATTGACGTGTTGGATCACCGTGCCCCGCAACCGCTCGGCGAGCAG
>DHHN01000092.1:0-1592 GCA_002403295.1 bacterium UBP1_UBA4771
TGTCCGCGCCCTCTCCCGCGAGGGCCGCGGCCGCCGCGAGCAGCATCGCGGCGACGATCACGAGCGCTGCCGATCTCTTCATCGCTGACCTCCCCGTGCGATACCCGGAATACATTAATATTTTGCAATATATATCATTCGCGCCCGCTCACAAGCCGAAAATGCCGGGAACGCGCCGATCCGAACGTCCGCTCCCTACCGGATGAAGAGCGGAGCGAACACGAGCGCGACGACCGCCATGAGCTTTATGAGAATGTTCATGCTCGGGCCCGAGGTGTCCTTGAAGGGATCTCCGACCGTGTCGCCGACGACCGCGGCCGCGTGAACCGGCGTTCCCTTGCCCCCGAGATTTCCGGCCTCGATCCACTTCTTGCTGTTGTCCCATGTCCCGCCGACGTTCGCCATGAAGATACCGAGCAGCACGCCAGTCACCGTCGCGCCGGCGAGAAACCCGCCGAGCGCCTCCGGACCGAGGACGAATCCGACGACGAGCGGCATGACGACCGCGAGCATGCCGGGAAGGACCATCTCCCGCAGGGCGTTCTTCGTCACGATGTCGACGCAGCGTCCCGTATCCGGCTCGCCCGTGCCGTCCATGAGGCCCGGGATCTCGCGGAACTGGCGCCTGATCTCGATCACCATCTTGTTCGCGGCCTTGCCCACGCCCTTCATCGTCATCGAGGCGATGACGAACGGCATCGTCGCGCCGAGGAAGAGACCGATCACGGTCGTCGCCGAGGCGAGGTTGATCGAGTCGATCTTCACGGTATGCTGATACGCGCTGAAGAGCCCGAGCGCGGTGAGCGCCGCCGAGCCGATCGCGAACCCCTTGCCGATCGCGGCGGTCGTGTTGCCGAGCGAATCGAGCCGGTCCGTGATGGCGCGGATTTCCTTGCCTGCGTGCGACATTTCCGCGATGCCCCCCGCGTTGTCGGCGATTGGGCCGTAGGAGTCGGTCGACATGACGACGCCGATCGTCGAAAGCATGCCGACCGCCGAGATCGCGATGCCGTAGAGACCGCTCGCCCAGTGGGCGACGAAGATCGCCGCCGAGAGCGTGACGATGGGAAGGATGACGCTTTCGAATCCGACGGCGAGCCCGGTGATGATGGTGGTCGCCGGCCCCGTCTCGCTCGCGCGAGCGACCGTTCGCACCGGGGGTCCGGAGGTGAAATACTCGCTTTCGGCGCCGATGAGGAGACCGGCGACGATGCCGGCGAGCGCCGCCCAGAAGGGACCGAGCTCCCCAAGGATTGACCGTGTCAGGAAAAAGGCCCCCGCCACGAACACGAGGCCCGCGATGTAGGTGGCGTATCGGAGCGCCGCGGCCGGATTCAGCTTCTTGAGAATCTCGATCGAGGAGATGCCGACGAACGACCCGACGAGGCCCATCCCGATGAGGGCGAGCGGCAGGGACATCCACCGCACCGGCTCGATCATCGTCGCCCCGATCGCCATCGTCGCGACGACGCTTCCGACGTAGCTCTCGAAAAGGTCGGCGCCCATTCCGGCCGTATCGCCGACGTTATCCCCCACGTTATCGGCGATCACGCCGGGGTTGCGCGGATCGTCCTCGGGAATCCCCGCCTCGA
>DHHN01000092.1:1608-10150 GCA_002403295.1 bacterium UBP1_UBA4771
GCTCGCGCCCATGGCGAATCCGTTGATGATGACGGGGTTCCTCGTGAACACGAAGAAGAAGCCGAGGCCGACGATGCCGAGGGCGGCGACGCTGAGCCCCATCACCGAGCCGCCGCGGAACGCGATGAGGAGCGCCCGCGCCACCCCGCCGTCGATCGCGCCCTGCGCGGTGCGCGCGTTGCTCCTCGTCGCCGCCTCCATGCCGAGGAGACCCGCGCCCATGGAGCACAGCGCCCCGGAGAGAAACGCGACCGCCGTCCAAATGCCGAGCAGGATCGCAAGCGCGACGAACACGATCGCGATGAATAGGGAGATGATCGAATATTCGCGTCTCAGAAAGACGAACGCCCCGTGGTGCACGCGGTCGCTGAGCTTCCGCATGATCTCGTTGCCGGCCGGTTTCTTCATGATCGAAAAATAGGTGAGCACGGCGACGATCATCCCGGCCACGCCGAGCCACGGGATCCAATCCGTCAGCCGCTCGAGCAGTTCGACCTGCATGCGAACATCCCTCCTCTAGCTCTCCCCGCGCGGCGCTACCTGCGCCGCCGCCTTGACGTAACAAATTGCAATGAAATAAGGTTAAAGAGCTCCGGCTGTCAAGATATTTCAAGCCCCGTCGCGACGGCCGGGGGAGCCTCACGCAACGACCCCGAGCTCCTTTCCAACCTTCATGAAGGCCGCGATCGCCCGGTCGAGGTGCGCGCGCGTGTGCGCCGCCGAGATCTGCACGCGGATGCGCGCGGCGCCCTTCGGCACGACGGGATAGAAGAAACCGATCACGTAGATCCCCTCGGCGAGCATCCGCGCGGCCATCTCCTGCGCGAGCTTCGCGTCGCCGAGCATGACGGGCACGATCGGATGCTCGCTCGGGATGATCTTGAACCCCGACGCCGCCATCTTCCCCCGAAAATAGGCGGTGTTCTCGCGAAGCCGATCGCGGAGCTCGCCGGTCGTCGAGAGGAGCTCGAGCGCCTTGATCGAGGCGGCGGTGAGCGCCGGGGCGAGCGTGTTCGAAAAGAGGTAGGGGCGCGAGCGCTGCCGCAGAAGGTCGACGATCTCGCGCCGCCCGGTGGTGAAGCCGCCGGAGGCGCCGCCGAGCGCCTTGCCGAGCGTCGATGTGATGACGTCCACGCGGCCGAGCGCGCCGCAGTGCTCGACGGCGCCGCGCCCCGTCGGGCCGAAGAAGCCCGTCGCGTGCGAGTCGTCGACCATGACGATCGCGCCGCAGCGTTCGGCGATGTCGCAGATCTCGTCCACCTTCGCGACGATTCCGTCCATCGAGAAGACGCCGTCCGTGGCGATCATGATGCGTTTCGCGCCGGCGCCCTTCGCCTCGTCGAGCTTCGCGCGCAGATCGTTCATGTCGTTGTTCTCGTACCGATAGCGTTTCGCCTTGCAGAGCCTGATGCCGTCGATGATGGAGGCGTGGTTGAGGGCGTCGCTCACGACGGCGTCCTCCTCGCCGAGCAGCACCTCGAAGAGGCCGCCGTTCGCGTCGAAGCAGGAGGTGTAGAGGATCGCGTCTTCCGTCTCGAAGAAGGCGGCGATGGCGCGCTCGAGCTTCTTGTGTATATCCTGCGTGCCGCAGATGAAGCGCACGGACGAGAGACCGAATCCATGCGTCCGCATCGCCGCGCACGCGGCCTCGATGAGCTCGCGGTTATTCGCGAGTCCGAGATAATTGTTGGCGCAGAAATTGAGCACTTCCTGCCCGTTTTCCACCCTGATTTCCGGGCGCTGCTCGGTGACGATCACGCGTTCCACCTTGTACAACCCGGCGTCCCTGATCTCGTCGAGCGTCTTGCGCAGTTCGGATTGGAGCGACGGTTGATACATCGGCCTCTCTCTCCTTCTCGCGGCGGCGCCGCTGCCGGCTCCTCAGAGCACGTTCGCTTCGCTTCGATCGCGCAGGACGGCGATCATGTCGGCCGTCATGCGCGGCAGATCGTAGTCGGGCGCCCAGTCCCATTCCTCGCGCGCAGCGCGGTCGTCCATCCAGTTCGGCCATGAATCGGCGATCGCCTGCCGCATCTCGTCCACCTTGTAGTCCATGACGAATTCGGGGATGTGCTTCCGGATCTCCGCGGCGAGCACCTCGGGTGTGAAATGCATCGCCGTCACGTTGAAGGAGTTCCGGTGGCGAAGGCGCGAGGGATCCGCCTCCATGACCATGATCGCGGCCTTGATCGCGTCGGGCATGTACATCATGTCGAGGGAGGTGTCGCCACGCAGTATGCAGGCGTAGCGCTTCCTCTTGATCGCTTCGTAAAAAATGGTCACCGCGTAATCGGTCGTTCCGCCGCCGGGCGGCGTTACGTTCGATATGATGCCGGGGAAGCGGACGCCTCGCGTGTCGACCCCGTACCGCTTGTGAAAATAATCGCAGAGCAGCTCGCCCGAAACCTTCGTCACGCCGTACATCGTGTTCGGCCGCTGGATCGCGTCCTGCGGCGTGCCGTCGAGCGGCGTCGTGGGGCCGAACGCGCCGATGGAGCTCGGGAAGAAGACGGCGCACCGCCGCGTGCGCGCCGCCTCGAGCACGTAAAAGAGGCCGTCCATGTTGATATGCCAGGCCTTGAGCGGCGCCATCTCGGCGATCGCCGAGAGCACGGCGGCGAGGTGGTACACCGTGTCGATACGGTGTCTCTCGAGGGCCGCGTCGATCTGCTCGGGCTTCATCACGTCGAGCGGTTCGAAGGCCACGCGTCCGTCGAAGACGCTCCGGTCGTCCTTGAGGTCGGTTGCGACGACGTTGTCGTAGCCGTATCGCTCGCAGAGCGCGGTCGTGAGCTCCGATCCGATCTGCCCGAGGGCGCCCGTGACGAGTACTCTTCTCGTGATCTTCATACGCTCCCCGTTACGCGTCGATTGTGATGCCCGGCACCTGCTCCCCCGCGGCGGACCGTGGCCGGACGGACGCCCGCTCGCGGACGCCGTAAAGTAGCACCGGGGCCGCGCGGCGGTCAAACGGCATTTTGCCGTGTCACTTCCGCGCGCCCTTCCTCGAAACGATCTTCAGGGCGTCGGCCGTCTCCGCGAGGAGCGCCTCCGCCCCGACGGGCGAACCCGTCGCGTTGCGCATCCAGAGATCGGGAAGCACGGCGCCGAAGGTCGCCATACGCTCGAACTCCGGCCCGATCGATCCCGCCTCCGCGACCTTCTTCTCTATTTGCGCCGAGATGAGGTGCCCCATGGGATAGTCCGGCAGATACAGGTACGAGTCGATCATGTGCGAGTAGACCGCGAGAAGAACGACGTCCTTTTTCCGGAACACGGGGGCGTAGTAGCGGTTCCATACGCCCTTCGCGATCCCGAGGACGGCGTCCCTGAGCTCGGCGGGTGTCGCGTCCGGGTGCTCGTACATCCAGTGCCACACCGCCATGTCCACGAGCGAGACGCCCGCGATCTCGTACGTTCCCCAGAAATCGTTCAGCACGCGCATCGCCTCGCCCGTTTCGTCCGAAGCGACCGGGAGGTCGAGGAGCGCGAGGTCGCGCGCCTGAAACAGAAACGCGAACGCCTCGGTGAACGCCGTGTTCGGCACGCCCTGCAGGAGCGTGTGATCGACGTCGTTTATCGAGAGCACCTGCTCGACGTTGTGGCCCAGCTCGTGAATCGCGATGTTGAACCCCTTGTAGTCCATCCCGCCGGGGCGCACGCGCGTCCGGAGGCGCGCCGTGCCCCCCTTCATCCCGGCCCCCGACGCGTGACCCGAGCCCCGCGCCGGCTCGACGGCGATGTGGCGCGCGATGTACTCCGCGCGGCCGCGGTCGAATCCGAGCTTCACGAGGATGTTCGGAATGTCGCGCTCGAATGCCTCGGGCGTCGGATATTTCGCCGCGACGATCCCATCGAGCTCTTCCCCGCTCCGGGGGCTCGCGGGCCGGAAGCCGCTGTACCAGATGTCGTACGGCTCGAGGGAACGGCCGAGCCGTTGCTCGATGAGACGGGCCACCTTCGAAACGAGCGGCGACGAACAGACCTGCTCGAGCATCGCGCGCACGCGCTCCTCGGGGATCTCGCGGCTCTCGTCGAACCGCCGCGCGATGAGCGTCGGCGCCGTCGGCGAGTACGGATCGACGAGGCGCGACGCCTTGAACGTCGAAAGGAGCGTCGCGTAGCGGGTGTCGGGTTCGCGCTCGTTCGTGGCGGAGACGTCGGGCTCCACGTCAGCGTCCTTCACTGCCGCCGCCGCGACCTCGTTCGTGTACGGATTCCAATCGACGGCGGGGTTGTCGACGACGGCGCGCGGAATCGTCTGCGTGACGATCCGCTCCATGACCTTCATGATCATGCGCTGCTTCGCCGGCCCCGCGGCCGCGTCGCGGTAATTCGCCTTGAGCTCGTCTCGGAGGTTCCAGTGCGTGAGCAGCCGCATGCCCGCGGGAAAGAGCCTCGCCCCGGCGTCGTCGAGGAGATGATGCATCCAGATGTTGTAGCTCGCGACGTAGGCGTCGGCGCCGGCGGAGATCTTCGCGACGGCGAGGTTCACGCTCGCCGGCACCCGCCGCGAGAAACGCTGCGCGAGCCGAACCTCCGCCCACTCCCTCCTGCTCCAGCCGGCGCCCTTGGCGACGCGCTCCTCGAGCGTCGTGAGCGGGAAGTTGAGCAGGGCGACGAAACTGATCTTGTTCGCGAAGAAATCGTCGCTGACGTGCGCCGACGGGGAGTATCCCGCGAAGATCTCGTCGACGGGGAGTATCGGTCCGAGATCGAGGTCCGCCTGGCGCCGCAGCTCGGTGCCGATCTCGTGCATGTGCCCGTCGAGCTTGTCGAACACGCGTTCGAAACGCTCGAAGATCGCGTCGCGCGTCGCCGCGTCTCCGGCGAAGCTCGCGCGGACGAACTCCTCGAATACGGCCCGGTCGCCGTCCTCCGCCCGCCAGAACGACGCGACCTGCTCCATGCCTCTTCGCGCCGAAGCGCGCGCGCCGTCTCCGTATTTCGCCGCAAGCTCGGTCTCGAGCCCGGCGACGGCGACCCCCATCCACGACGGACGCTCGGACTGGGCGCGCGCCGGCGCCGCGCCGCACGCGCAGAAGGCGACGAGGCCGAGCGCGAGGCAGGCGAGGATTCTCATCTCGTTCATCGTACGCTCCTTGTCGAACATCGGTCCGTGCGCAGGCCGCGGCGGAGGGACGGACCGCAGCGTCCCGCGCGCTTACGACTATAAAGATGGGATTGTAGAGCATGCGCCGCTCGCGCTCCATAAGAAATTCGAGCGAAACGACGCCGCAAAACGAAAAATAGCATGCCCGGCCGCCGCCGTTTATGTGATATAATGATATATAGATACATGGGAATATTTCCGATTTTCGTGTCCAAGTGTGCACCTCGCCAAGGAGGCATCGCCGTGTCTTTTAGAGGTATCGGTTTGCTGTTCCTCCTCTGCCTCGTGTGCGTTCCGGCCGCCGCGCAGTGGCTCGAAAACGGGACGCCGTACTGCCCTTCGACGCCGGGGATCGTTTCGCGGACGGCCGTCTCGGACGGCTTCGGCGGAATCCTCGTCCTCACCGAGCAGCGGGGTTTGGCGGGAGGACGCCATCTTCTCGTCCAGAGGATCGACGGCTACGGCATACCCCGCTGGACGCCCTCATGCGGGGTCTTCGTCGACACCATCGGCGCGCTCGAGCATTCGCGCATCATTCCCGACGGCTCAGGCGGCGCCTTCATCGCTGCCTCCCGGAACGGTGATCTGCGCGCATACAGGATCGACGCGCGGGGCTCGGCGGCATGGGGATTCGGCGGCGTCGCCGTGAGCTCGGCGGGCGACACCGTCGCCTCTCCCGCGCTCGCGCCGGACGGCGCCGGCGGGTGCTTCATCGCATGGCAGGACATGAGAAGCGACGCCGGGGACATCTACGCGCAGCGGCTTTCCTCGTCCGGAACGGCGCATTGGGCCGCGGGCGGCCTTCCCGTCTGCGACACCGCCATGACCCAATGCGAACCGAGCATCGCGCCCGACGGCGCCGGCGGGATCGTCGTCGCGTGGAGCGATAACCGGGATTCCCTCCAATACGATATATTCGCCGCGCGGCTCACCTCCGCCGGTTCTCCCGTGTGGGAGGTGCGGGGCGTTCCCGTCTGCGCCGCGCCGGGCGACCAAGCGCGGCCGATCGCGGCTCCGTACGGGACCTTCGGCGGCGCCGTCGTCGCATGGATCGACGCGCGTTCGGGGAACGAGGATATATACGCGCAGCGGCTCCACGATACGGGCGCGCCCGCATGGGCGACGGACGGCATCGCCGTCTGCGCCGCCTCGGGCGCGCAGAGCGGCCTCATCATGACGCCCGGAGACGCGAACGACGCGTTCCTTCTCGCATGGGTCGATCGCCGCGGCGGCTCCGCCGACATATTCGCGCAGAAGATCGGTTCGAGCGGCGTCTCGGCGTGGCTTCCCGACGGCGCGCCGGTCTGCACGGCGACGGGGGATCAGACCGGTGCCGGCATCGTGCCCGACGGCGTCGGCGGAGCGCTCGTCGTCTGGCGGGACGGCAGAACCGATCCCGAACCCGATATCTACATCCAGCATATCAACGCTTCGGGATTCGCGGCGTGGACCGTGAACGGCCGCGCGGTCTGCGCCCTCCCGGGCGCCCAGACCGATCCGGTCGTCGTTGCGGACGGCGCCGGCGGAGCGCTCGTTTCGTGGACGGGTCCGAGCCCCGTGAGCGCCGCCCGCGAAGCGAGCTACTGCCAGCGCATCGAACGCAGCGGCTACTGGGGATATCCCGCTCCCCGCATCTTCGCCGTCCGCGACGTGCCGGGCGATCAGGGAGGCTTCGTCAACCTCGCATGGGACGCGAGCAGGCTCGATCCATGGCCGTATCAGTCGATCCTCAACTACTCCGTCTGGCGGGCGATCAGCCCGGTGGCCGCCTCGGGCATGCTCGCCTCCGGCGCGCGCGCGATCGAGAACGCATCCGCCGTCGAGCCGGAGAGCGAGATCGCGCAAATCCGCGTCGAGCGGTTCGACGGAGCGACGTTCTACTGGAAATTCATCAGCTACCTCTACGCGGCGTCCCTCGAGCACTACTCCGACGTCGTCCAAACCGTCTTCGATTCGACCGCCGTCTGCAGCGAGCACCATTACTTTCAGGTCATCGCCCACTCCTCGGTCGATCCGAAGGCGGCGTGGGCATCGGCGCCCGACAGCGGCTATTCCGTCGACAATCTCGCTCCCGCGACGCCGTGCAGCCTCGCGGCCCGGCAATCGGGAGACGATCTGCGGATCTCGTGGAAACCGAACGCCGAAGCCGATTTCTCGCACTACGCGCTCTACCGCGGCGCGGCGGCGGATTTCGAGCCGCTCGATCCGATATGCGTTCTCGCGGACACGGTCGTCGTCGACACCGTCTGGACCCCCGGGGCGAACGACTATTACTACAAGCTCGTGGCCTTCGACATACACGGGAACGCGAGCCCGGCCGCTCTCCTTCGCCCGGACGCGGTGGTGGCGACGCTTCTGCAGTTCTGCGCCGCGCGCCTCGTCGAGCGGGGCGTCCTCGTGGAGTGGCGGCTCGCCGAAATCGACGAGGGCGTCTCCTTCAGGGTGAGCCGTCTCGAAGCGCCCGGAGGAGAATACCGGCCTCTCGACGATCGAACCGTCGCGCGGGACGGGCTCGCGTTCTCCTTCACCGACGAGCGCGTCGAGCCGGGCGGAACCTACCGCTATCGCGTCGAGCATTCGAAAGGCGCGGGCTGGGACGCGCTGTTCGAAACGGATGCCGTCTCCATCCCCTCCATGCCGGCGGCGCTCTTCCAGAATCACCCGAACCCGTTCAATCCCTCGACGGCGATCGGCTATTACCTGCCTTCCTCGGCTCATGTCACGCTCGAGATCTTCGACGTGTCGGGCAGACGCATCCGTTCCCTCGTCGACGGGCCGATGGCGGGCGGATATCACACGGCGCTCTGGAACGGCGCCGACGATGCGGGGCGAGCGGTGAGCTCCGGAATTTATTTCTGCGTGCTGCGCGCGGACAAGCAAAGCCTGACGCGCAAGATGACGCTTCTCCGATAATTGGACAGGAGGCAATACTCATGCGACCGAACACGCTCGTTCCATCGATTGTCCCTATCGCGACGCTTCTCGTCGCGGCGGCGATCGCCTTCGCCGCGCCGCCCGCCTTCGCGGCCGACAAAACAGGCGTCCCTCCCTCCATGCTGTACGAGGGGCACCTCACCGATTCGAACGGCACCCCGCTCCCGGACGGCAAGTACGATTTCACGTTCGCGCTCTACACGGGGGCGACCGGGGGAACGCCGATCTGGATCGAGGAGCACAAGCGCATCGTCCTCAGCGCCGGTCGGTTCAGAGCGCTGCTCGGCAACGGAACGACGCCGGTTCCGCTCGACCTTCCGTTCGACCGTCCGTATTTTCTCGCGATGCGCGTCGACGGCGGCCCGGAGCTCGTGCCGCGCCTCGAGCTTGCGACATCGGCCTACAGCTTCCGTGCCCGCGCCGTCGACTCGGTGCCGGACGGCTCGATCACGGGCGCCAAGCTCGCGCCGCTTTCCGTCACGAACGACCATATCC
>DHHN01000092.1:10317-10976 GCA_002403295.1 bacterium UBP1_UBA4771
GATCTCGACGTCGAAGGGTACGTCACCTCCCGCAAAACGACGACCGAGGGCGGCTTTCTCCTCTGCGATCCGCAGCACGGGCTCAAACGCTTCGGGAACGACGACGTGCGTCTCTTCACGACGGGCGGCAATATCCTGCTCGAAGGAGGGAACGTGGGCATCGGAACGCCGGCGCCGACGGCGAGCCTCCACGTGAGCGCCGCCTCAGGCGTCCCGACGACCCTGCGGATCACGAACGGCGCGAGCGACCGGCTCACCGTCGACGACGCGGGGCGCGTCCGCATCTCGAGCACCGCGACCGGCTCTCAGGATCTCCTGACGAGCTACCCGCTCGCGATATCCGGCGGCACTCAGGGAATCGCCATCACGGTGAACGAGAACGCCGACAGCGACAACAACTTCGTGAGCTTCCTCGATCCCCGGGGCTTCCGGGGCCGCATCGAGGGGCAGAGCGTCGCCGACGTCTTCACCGATCCCGAATACGACCTCCTCACCGCCATCGACGCGATCGAGATCACCGTGGCGGGCATCGAGCTCGCGGGGGCCGCCTCCTCGGCGAACGCGTGCGTGGGTCTCGGCGTCGTCGCCTGTCCGCCCGTGCCCTCCCTCATCGCCGCCGCGACGGCATCTCTCGTCGCGCAGATTGCCCGCACGGCGAT
>DHHN01000092.1:11020-15581 GCA_002403295.1 bacterium UBP1_UBA4771
GGCGACATCGTCGGCGTCGCCGGCGGCAAGGTCTCGAAATCGACGGCCGGCGCCCACAAGCTGCTCGTCGTCTCCCGGGCGCCGATCGTGCTCGGCAACATGCCCCAGCCCGAAGAGGAAAAGAACTACGAAAAGATCGCCTTTCTCGGACAGGTTCCCGTGAAGGTGGCCGGGCCCGTCCGGACGGGGGACTACATCATCCCGTCCGGCCTCGAGGACGGCACGGGGATCGCCGTCGCGCCCGAGCTCATGACGGCCGACGAGTTCATGAAAGCGGTGGGACGCGCCTGGACCGCCTCGGAGAGCCCGCTCGTGAAATACGTCACCGTCGCCGTCGGTCTCGACTCCGGCGATATCGCGCGGGTCGTGCGGCGGCAGCAAGCCGAGATCGAAGCGTTGCGGCGGGAGATGCGGTCGCTCGCGGCGAGGATCGGCGAGCCCGAGGCGGGGGGCGCATACGGCGCCGCAACCGGGGACAGCGCCGCGCCGAAGGCCGCGGCGGTCTCGCGCGAGCGCGGGAGGAGCGAATGAAAACGATATCCATCGCATGGGTCCCGGCGGCGCTCGCGATCCTCTTCGCCGGCGCGGGCGCGGGGCTCGCCCAGCGCGCCCCCGACGCGGGCGACCTCGGTCTTCCCGCGGCGCTTCAGGATCGTTCGGCGGTCGCCGCCGCGGGCCTTCTCGCCGGCTCCGCGTGGCTCTCGGAGCCTGACGCCTCCGGCTCTCTCGGAGCCTCCTACCGCTTCGCCGAGTGGCGTTTCGACGATCGCGGCAACATTCTCGAGCAGACCGTCCACGACCGCGACGGCGCGGTCTCGCGGAGCATCGAGTATCTCTATGTCTCGGGGCTTCTCGTAGAAACGCGCAACACGGGGATGCCGGGTGTCGGCGACTTCAGGACCGCGATGCGCTACGACGCCGCGAACCGCCTCGTTTCGAGCGAAAGCGTGCGGGATGACGGCAGTCTCATCGTGCGCACCGCCTACCGCTACAACGACCGCG
Source organism: bacterium UBP1_UBA4771 (assembly GCA_002403295.1). GTDB lineage: Bacteria > Krumholzibacteriota > Krumholzibacteriia > Krumholzibacteriales > Krumholzibacteriaceae > SSS58A. Next base: position 12,023 of record DHHN01000092.1, read on the forward strand.
GGGAAATGGTCGAGCTCGTGACCGAGGCGCTCGACGAGGCGGCGGGCAGGCGCGTGTCGATCGCGTACGACGACTACGGCAGGATCGTCGAAACCACCGTCCGCGACGCCAGCGGCGCGATCGCGGCGAAGACGCTCAGCTCGTACGACGGCGAAGGAAACCTCCTCGAGCAGTCGAGCTACGCTCCCGATGGAACTCCCCTCTCGGCGACACGGAACACGTACGACGCCGCGGGGAGGCTCGTGAGGACCGTCGCGCTCAACGCCGCGGGCGAGATGGTTCAGATGCTCGTGCACGGCTACGACGACCAGAACCGCCTCGCGGAATCCTCGTCTTCGAGCCCGCCGGCCCGCACGTCGTCCAAAACGATCTTCGAATACGACGTCCGCGGATTGCCGGCGCGGGTCGACACGTTCGACAAGCTCGGCCGGCTCGCGAGCAGAATCACCTATCGCTACGAATACGGCGACAAGCCCGGTTCGCCCGATCCCCGCAAGGAGTGATCGCGCCATGAAACGAAAATGCGCAATGCTGCTCCTGCCGCTCCTCGCCGCTCTCCCCGCCCTCGCGGGGCCGGATCCCGTGATTCGCGATGCCGCCATCGGCAGGAGCGCTTCGGGGCTTTCGCTCGTCGCGGGCAGGAGGCTTTCGACGAAGCTCGGCGGCAGCGTCGCCGTCGTGACCTTCGCGGTTCCGTTGAACGCCGTTTCGAAAGGCGATCCCGCCGGCGGCGAGGCCGTCAAGACCGGCGCGTCCATCCCGGCGGAAACCGCTTTCGAGGCGATCTACCCCAACCCCGCGAATCCGTTCGCATTGATACGATACGCCGCCGCGGAGCCTTCGAGGGTCCGCCTCTCGATCTACGCCGTGAACGGGGAGCTCGTGCGGACGCTCGTCGACGACGCCCGCGGGACCGGCGTGCACGTCGAGCACTGGGACGGAAGGAACCGAAGGGGCGAAGAGGTCTCTTCGGGCCTCTACTTCGTGCGCCTTGAGGCGGGAGTTCGCGTCTTCACGCGGAAGCTCATCGTCGCGCGATAAGGACGTCGTATCCTCTCCGCCGACGGATGGCCAACGGACCCTTTCCGGCGAATATTGCCTTGACATGTTCCGCCCGCGCGGTAAGCTCGGATCACGAGCGGCCGGATTAAGATTGTTCCTACATCATTCAATGGAAAGAAGGGTGAACGCCATGACGCGTGTCACGCTCAGAAGACCGTGGGTCACCTTGCTGCCGGTGACGCTCCTGTTTCTTCACGGCTCCTGCGGGAATGTGTTTCAAGGCTCGAAGAGCAAACCCGAATACCAGATTTTATCGAAGACCGAGGCCGATGATCTCTACAACAGGATCAGATCGCAGCACGCCGAAATCGGAACCACGCAGCGCTTCTTCCTCGAGAACTCGTATTTTCTCATGAGCGTCCAAGCGCTCAAGCAGGAGTCCCGCGTGGCGTGCATCGCTTTCTACGCATCGCGGGACGACAGGGAGCGCCTCGGCATACTGGCCATGAAGCTGCGAGGGGACGACCTCGTGGAGACGATATCGGGGATACTGTGGCTCACCACCGGCAGTCCCTCCTTTCCCAACGAAATCGAGGGCCCCGAGGTGACATCCTCATCGAGCATGAACCTCTGCAGCTGGTGGAGCTGCGTGTTCAGCGGGTCCCAAGCCGATGCCCCTTTGAGCCGTCGTTGGAGATCCAGACTTTACAACCCTTACAGCGCCGTTGCCCGCGTCGCCCGCATGGAAGAGTTATCCGGACTCCCGATGGTGTACCATTGGTTCAAGCATTGCTACTGAGGCGGCGGGGCGGCGCCACCGTGCAGAGCGTAGAAATGGCGTCCCCAACGGGATTCGAACCCGTGTTGCCGCCGTGAAAGGGCGGTGTCCTAACCGGGCTAGACGATGGGGACGCCTTCCAGGAGAAGGGAATCTATCGAACGACGGTCCTTCCGTCAACGGGAAAAGGCGCCTCGGGGCTTCGGATACCGCCGGATGACGCCGACGACCGTGCCGACGACGGAGGCGCCGATGCTCCCTTCGGCCGGCGCGATCGCGGCATACGCGGGATTCGCCGGTTCGAGGACGACACGGGATCCTTTGCGGACGTACCGTTTCAACGTCGTCTCGCCGTCGACGAGCGCGACGACGAGGCTTCCCGGCTCGCACGCGGCGGTCTTCGCGACCACGACGAGATCGCCCGGCACGATCTGCTCTCCGGTCATGCTCTCCCCCTTCACCTCGAGAATGAAATCCCCCCGTCCGGCGAAGAGACGCTGGTCAAGCAGCAGAAAGTCCCCGCCGTCCTCGAGCGGCGCCTCCGGTCTCCCCGCCGAGACGCGTCCCGCGATCGGATAGGTTTTCGCCCTTCCCGCGGCGGCGCCGGCCCCGTCCGCCGGAGATACGATCTCGATCGCGCGCGAGCTCCCCGGCGTCCTCCGAATGCGGCCCTTCCGCTCGAGGGCCCGGAGGTGATCGACGACGCCGCGGTTCGATCGCAGGCCGAAGGCGATCCGGATCTCGCGGATCGTCGGCGGATAGCCGCTGCGCCGGACATACTCCCGCAGGAACTCGAGCACCTGCCGCTGCCGCTCCGTAAGGCCGTTCATCTCGTCCCCGCCTTTCCGCCGTCCGGTCCCCCGCCGCCCGGTTTCGCCTCGGATTCCGCGTCGAAGAGCGAAATCTGACGATCGGTTTCGCGGCGTTTTCTCCCGCGGCCTTGCCGCGGGGGCGCCGCGGGCGCCGCGGCAGCTCCCCCCTCCGCGTGAAAGAACTCCCGGCAGAGGGAGCGCAGATAATCCCGCGAGGAGCCGCTGTCGTCGAAGACGCCGTTCCCGACGAGCTCGAGCACGGTGCCCTCCGACACGCGGCCCTTCATGCGATCGAGGAAGTCGGACAGCGTCGCGAAATCCCCCTTCCATATCCTTTCCTCGACGATCGCCTCCCACTCCCCCTTCTCGAACGCGACGACGGCATGGAGCGGCGCTCGCACGGCTCCCTCCTCGTAGGCGAACGCGACGGCGTCGGCGTTGATCCCGCAGGGCACCACGGGCACGCTCTTCGTGCGAACGTACTTGAGATAGCGCTGCAGACGTTCCTTGACCCCGAGATTGCTGTTGAGGAGAGCGGTGAAATACCGCTCGAACGCGTGCGCCTTGAGATACGCGGTCCGATAGCTCACCGACGCTTGCGCGCAGCTCAGCGCCTTGCTGTGCGTGAACGCGATCGCGTGGAGCAGGTAATCGAAGATCCGCTGCGCGTCCTCCTCGTTCGTGCCCGCGTCCATCGCCCCGCGTATGAAAGCGAGACGCGCCGCCATGAGCTCGCCCGAGTCGCGCTCGCGGAGCGCGCGCTCGACCGAGACGGCGTCCGCGCCCCGCAGACCGGCCGTCTCCTCGAGAATCTCCCGCACCTGCTCGCGGTAGAGGAGCACCCCGCGCGTGTGCGCGAGGATCGACGCGATCGCGGGATGAGGCCGAAACACCCTTCCTTTCGTTTCCGCGTTCTCCAGGTATTTCTCCCAGAGCCCCCCCTCCAGGGGGCCGGGGCGGTAGAGGG
>DHHN01000175.1 GCA_002403295.1 bacterium UBP1_UBA4771
TTGACTCAAAATCCCCCGGGGCTTGACTCCATGAGGGTTCGATTCCCTCCTCCGGCACCATTCGATCCGCGGCGCGGCGGTCGCCCGGCGGAAATCGAGCGGCCCTTTTACAGCGTCATTTTCATGGCGTTCTCGCGCGCCCATCTCTCGACGATCCGAAGCTCCCAGTCCTCCGGCCTCCGATTGCACTTCCCCTTCGCCTGAACGATCCGGCGGCGCTTGTTGTCCACCTCGATCGTGAGCGCGCGGTTCCCGTCGCGACGAAGGGACCAGATGGAACAGCCGCCCGAGGCGATCGATTCGGCGTAGATCGCCACGCAGTGCCTCATCTCCCTGCCCTCCTCGCACAGATCGTCCCCGTTCAACACCTCCAGGAGGCTCCAGCGGAGACGCACCAAACCCCCTTTCGAATTCGTGCGCCGGGCGATCCAGGCCCCGTCCGTGAAGCCGGACCGGGCGAACGCTCCGCCGCCGATCGATCTCCGGAACGAGAGATCCTTGTGCCATCCCTCCATGCCGCGAACGAGCGCCGCCCAGGTGCGCCCCGTGAACGAAAAGTCCGGATTCTCCTCGAAGCCGTGCGAGAGGTAGTCGAAGATCTCGCCGAGACGCGCGTGCTCGACGTCGTTTCGCGTCGAGAGCCATTCCACCGCCGCGAGCCACAGCCGCTCCGGCCGGCGGAACTCCCGCGCGAGAAAGGTCGCGCCGATCGCTTCGGCGAGCTTCGGGCTCCCGCCGCACGCGATCGTCTGCGCCCGCCGCACCGCCTCGTGGAACGACAGGCCGCCGCTGCCGCTCATGAGGAGCCGGCACATCGGACGCGTCATGACCGGTCCGTTCGTCGCATTGCGAAACGCCCGATGGACGCTCCCGCCGCGCGCCGCCGCGTGGAACACCTTGCGTGCGCAGGCGTCGCGCCCGCTCGGGGTTTCGCCGAGAAACACGGAATAGAGAAACCGGGGGATGGGATACTTCACGACGAGATGCGCGACGAGCGACCGCATGATCGCGTCGTTCGACTTTCCGCGCGGCTCCCACTCGTCGAGCGGACGCAGCCACGGATCGTTCATGAGGAAGAGGAAGGCGTCGAGGTTGCGTTTCACGAGAAGCTTCGGAGCGCGGGAGGCCGAGGCGAGCAGAAGCTTCCCGAGCTTCACCCGCGCCGGCCGCGGCTCCCAGTAGAGGTGCGGAAAGACGGCCGCCAGAAGCGCGCCGAGGTTCGCGCGTCCGCCGCGCGCGCACGGCGCCGCGAGAAAGAGCTCGATCTCGCGCCGATCGAGCGTGCGGTAGAATGTTTTTGCGAGTCTGAAATCGGAGGAGAAGCCGTTGCGGCGGTTCGCCACGACCGCTCGCCGCGCGCTCGCCAATGCCTTTCGCTCATCCGCGTTCTTGCGGATACGCTCCCGCCGGCGGCGGGTGAGCCGCTTGGAACCCATGAACATGCACCCCTCTCAGCGCCCGCAGGGCGTAGTGAGGGCGTGCTGTGCGTCAGCTCCCCACTACGCGCGTTATCGGCGCTTCAGTGGCTTACATAAATGTTCATGGATTTCCATAGTGCGGCTCATGTCCGTGCCCCCGGTCCTTTCGGGACGGGCTGCCAAAACACGCGCGTGCGCCGTCCGGGCGCACGCGACTTTTTCCCTATCGGAAGGAATGATACTGCCGGCGCCATGGGGCGTCAATGAAAAACATTCCGGCGCGTGCATTTCCGGGGAATCGCTCCGGCACGAAGCGGCCCGGTGCGCGCTCGCGGCCCATGCGGCGCGGCTAGCGCGCGAGAACCATCTTCTTCGTTTCCCGCCGTTCGCCCGTATCGAGCCTGCAGAAATAGACGCCGGACGCGAGCGGCCGGCCGCCGTCGTCCCTCCCATCCCACGCGAGACGATGGCGTCCCGCCGCGAAGACGCGGTCGGCGATCGTCGCGACGCGCCGCCCGAGGATATCGTACACGCCGATGCGAACGCGGCCCCGCGAGGCGAGATCGAAGCTCACGACCGTGGAGGGATTGAACGGATTCGGATAGTTCTGATGGAGAGCCGGGAACGCGGCGATCGGGCGATCGTCGACGGCGGTCACGACCGGCCGCCGGATCTCCGCGAGAAACCACTCCGCGCTCGCGGCGGTGATCGTCACGTGCTCCTCGTTCGCCGCGGGATAGTAGATCGTGTCGAACGGCGTGCGGCTCATGATCTCCGGATCTTCGGCGATATGGTGGAATAGATCGTCCGTGTCGACGTCGAGGGCGCTCACCGTCGGGATGAAGCAGTGGTTCGGATGGAGCGCGACGATGTCGCCGTACGGCGCCTCCGTCTCGTCCATCTGCTGCATCGAGTTTCTCCAGCCTCCCGGCGCGCAGTCGAGCGGCTCCGTGCCGGATACGGTGACCTGCAACGCGTCGTCGGGATACGGCCAGATGCGATCGATGACCCCTCTGAATATCCGCGTGCTCGTTTCGTCCGGCACCGCCCAGACGTTGCCGATGATGCTGACGAAGAGGCTCGAGTACTCATAGCGGATGACCTGCTCGCCCGGCGCGAACCCCTGCCCGCTCCCGCCGCCGCTCCCGTTCGCGACCGCCACGAGGCGGGGTTCCTGCGGGTAACCACCCGCGCTTTCGAGATCCGCGAGAAACGCCGCCCGGAGCGGATCCGCCGTTCCGGTGCTTCCCGCCGGGTCCGTGTAGTGGTACAGCAGCATTTGCCGCGCCGCGGGCGTATCGAGCCGCTCGAGGAGAAATGCCGCCGACGCCGACTCGGCCGAGAAGAATTTCACCCAATACTGCATGCCGAGCGGAATGTCCGCGCCGCGATGGGGGCCGTCGAACGAAATGAAGGCTCGCGTCCGATGCGGCAACCCCGCGGTCTCCATGTACGCGAGGGCGTATCTTCCGGCGAGTCCCCCCATGCTCGGGCCGACGACCGTTATCCCGGTTCCGGGATCGATCGCGGCGAGCACCTGCTCGATGAGCTCGACGACGACGTAGGCGTTTCGCTGGATGTAATCGGTCGCGTCGGTGAAGTTGAGAAGGACGAGGTCGTAGCCCTGCGCGTTGAGCGTGTCGGCGAGATGCTGTTGATTGAGAAGCCCGAAGAGCTCGTCCCAGTTCATCGTGTTGTCGAGATCGAACCCCTCGATCACGATGACCGGATTCGCGAGCCGCTCGTTGAGCGGCGAACGGTATACGTACGCCTCCCCCGTGCCCGCCGAGCCCTCGTAGAGGATCGTCGCCGTGACGGCGAGGGTGTCGGTCGGCATGGGCGTTTCGAGATTCCTTACGACGAAGGCGAACGAAGATTCGAGAACCGATCCGTCGACGAACGCCGCCCGCAGCGCAATGCGCTTCGATCCCTCCGCTTCGTACCGCACGACCACGTCCCCTCGCATTTCGATGGACCGAAAACCCGCGCCGTCGTCGAAATCCGCCTCCATCGTCCGGATCTCCGTCCGGTCGTTCGTCACGTACCACCGGTCGTCGAACGAAAAGGTCACGCGGGCGCCCCGATGCGTGTAGCAGCGCAGAGCGCACGCGGCGAAGGCCCGCTCTTCATCATACGGATCTTCTCCCGTCGCGACGAGCCGTCCCTCCTGAACGGAGAGCAGGCCGCGCTCGAACGCGTCCGGGCGTATGCGGTGATAGCGGATATTGAGAAGGGCGACGGGAACGCGACCGGGGCCGGCCGCTTTCAGCGCGCCCTCGACGAACGCGCGCGGCGGCGTCGC
>DHHN01000086.1:0-1156 GCA_002403295.1 bacterium UBP1_UBA4771
TCTCCTACAACTGCCTCGACCGCCACCTCAAGACGCGCGGCGACAAGATCGCCCTCATCTGGGAAGGCGAGCCGCTCACCGATTCGAAGAAGTTCACGTACAAGGAGCTCCACCGCGAGGTCTGCAAGTTCGCGAACGTGCTCAAGTCGCACGGCATCAAGAAGGGCGATCGCGTCAACCTGTACCTCCCGATGATCCCCGAGCTCGCCATCGCGATGCTCGCCTGCACGCGCATCGGCGCGATCCATTCGATCGTATTCGGCGGCTTCAGCGCCGAGTCTCTCAAGGACCGCATCATCGACGCCGGCGCGAAGATGCTCGTCACGAGCGACGGCAGCTTCCGCCGCGGCAAGGCCGTGGCGCTCAAGGCCGGGGCGGACGCGATCCTCGGCGCATGCCCGACGATCGAGCACGTGATCGTCGTGAAGCGCACGGGGCTCGACGTCACGATGACCGCGGGCAGGGACTTCTGGTGGCACGAAGAGATGACCAAGGCCGCCGACGCCTGCGAACCGGCGCACGTCGAGGCCGAGGACATCTCCTTCATCCTCTACACGAGCGGCACGACGGGCAAGCCGAAGGGCGTCGTTCACACGACGGCCGGCTATCTCATGTACGTGACGATGACGAACAAGCTCATCTTCGATCTCCGCGAGGATGACATCTACTGGTGCACCGCCGATATCGGCTGGATCACCGGGCATTCGTACATCGTGTACGGCCCGCTATCGAACGGCGCGACCACGGTCATGTTCGAGGGCGTTCCGAGCTTCCCGGAGCCGGACCGCTTCTGGAAGGTCGTCTCGAAGTACAAAGTGTCGGTGTTCTACACCGCGCCGACCGCCATCCGCGCCATCGCGCGGGACGGCGACGACTGGCCGGCGAAGAACGATCTGTCGAGCCTGCGGCTGCTGGGCTCCGTGGGCGAGCCGATCAACCCCGAGGCCTGGATGTGGTACTACCGTGTGATCGGCGGCGAGCGCTGCCCCATCGTCGACACGTGGTGGCAGACCGAGACGGGGGGCATCCTCATCACGCCGCTCCCCGGCGCGTTTCCGCTGAAGCCGGGCTCGGCGACCCTGCCGTTCCCGGGCGTTTTCCCGAAGGTCGTCCGCGAGGACGGATCTCCGTGCGAGACGAACGAAGGCGGCTATCT
>DHHN01000086.1:1224-4476 GCA_002403295.1 bacterium UBP1_UBA4771
CGGAAGGACGAGGACGGCTACTACTGGCTCATGGGCCGCGTCGACGACGTGATCAACGTCTCCGGCCACCGGATCGGAACGATGGAAGTCGAGAGCGCCCTCGTGAGCCACGAGGCGGTCGCCGAGGCGGCGGTCGTGCCGATGCCGCACGAGATCAAGGGCGAGGGCCTCTACGCCTTCGTCACCCTCACGGGCGGCTTCGACAAGAGCGACAAGCTCAAGGACGAGCTTCGCAACCACGTATCGAAGATGATCGGGCCGATCGCGAAGCCCGACAAGATACAGTTCGCCGATGCGCTTCCGAAAACGCGCAGCGGCAAGATCATGCGACGCATCCTCAAGGTCATCGCGACCGGCAGCACGGAGGTCGGCGACACGACGACGCTCGCCGATCCGCACGTCGTCGAGCATCTCCTCGAGGAACGCCAGTAAGCCACACGGCGGACGGCGGGGGGAAAGCCCCCCGCCGTTTCGGCTTGATGGGGTCGAGCGAAGGTACTATATTTCGCCTAATTTATTCGTCGGGCGGGGAGGTGTGGAGGGGGGTTTTTCGTCCCTGAAGCGCGAGGGAATGACATGAAAAAGCCGGTCAAATCGGAAGAGGAGCTCGGTTGGAAAGACATTGAGGTCGGCTGCACGGTTTCCGACGCCGGTAACGCCGCGCAGTACCGGACCGGCGACTGGCGATCCACGCGTCCCGTCTGGGATCACACCCGCTGCGTCAAGTGCGGCGTTTGCTACATCTTCTGCCCCGACTCCGCGATTCGCAAAAACGAGGAAGGCTATTTCGAGGCGGATCTCTTCTACTGCAAGGGATGCGGCATCTGCGCGCAGGAGTGCATAACGGCCTGCATCAAGATGGTGGAGGAGGTGGAGGAATAAATGCCGAAACGCATCGGAATCGAGAACTCGATCGCCGCCGCCGACGCGGTCGCCATGGCGAACGTCGACGTCGTCGCGGCGTATCCGATCACCCCGCAGACCCACATCGTCGAGCACCTCGCCGAGCTCGTCGCCGACGGAGAGCTCGACGCGGAATTCATCCCGGTCGAATCGGAGCATTCGGCGATGAGCGTCTGCTGCGGATCGTCGGCGATGGGGGCGCGCACCTTCACCTGCACGAGCGCGCAGGGGCTCGCGTTGATGAACGAGATCGTGTTCATCGCGGCGAGCCTCCGGCTCCCGATCGTGATGATCCTCGCGAACCGCTCCCTCTCGGGCCCCCTGAGCATCTGGAACGATCACACCGACGTGATGTCGGTGCGCGACTGCGGATGGATCCAGGTCTTCGCCGACAACGGGCAGGAGCTCTTCGACCACGTGCTCTACGCCTTCCGCGTCGCCGAGGATCCGGCCGTCTCCATGCCGGTCATGATCAACATCGACGGCTTCATCGTGACGCACGTCATCGAGGCCATCGAATACTGGGAAAAGGAGCAGGTCGCGCGATATCTGCCGGCCTTCAAGCCGGTGAACGCGCTCAATCCCGACGCCCCGATCACGATGGGCGCCTTCGGCATACCGAATATCTTTTCCGAGACGAAGAAAGCGCAGGACGAGGCGCTCCTCGCCTCGAAACCCGTCATCATGAAGGCGTGGGACGAGCTCGCGAAGGTGACGGGCCGCTCGTACAAGCCGGTCGAGACCTACAAGCTCGAGGGCGCGGAGACCGCGTTCCTCACGATGGGGAGCTTCGGCGAGACCGCGTCGATAGCGGTCGACCGTCTCCGCTCGCAGGGGAAGGCCGTGGGTCAGATTCGGCTCCGCTTGTGGCGACCGTTCCCGTTCGACGAGCTCCGCGAGGCCGTGAAGGGCGTGAAAAAGCTCGTCGTCATCGACCGCGCGATTTCCTACGGCGGCCCGGGCGGGCCCGTCGCGAGCGAGATCCGCGCCGCGCTGTATCAGGAGACGCACCAGCCGGCGATCGCGAACTTCCTCGCGGGGTTCGCCGGGCGCGACGTCACGCCTGAGGACTTCATCACAATGTACGAGAAAACGGAGGAGCTCGCCGCCGCCGGCGCGCCGATCCGCCAGGAGGATTATCTCTTCTACGGGGTGAGGGAGTAATGGAATCGCTCAACGTATACGCCTCGAGGCTCGTCACGAAGCGCGAATACTTCGCCCCGGGACACCGCGCCTGCCAGGGATGCGCGGAGGCGCTCGCCGTGCGGCTCGTCGCGAAGGCGCTCGGGCAGAACGTCGTCGTCGCCTCCGCCACGGGCTGCATGGAGATCGTCTCCACGCCGTTCCCCTTCACGAACTGGCGAGTGCCCTGGATTCACGTGGCATTCGAGAACGCCGCCGCGGTCGCGACGGGCGCCGAGGGGGCGTACCGGGCGCTCGTGCGGAAGGGCGCGCTTCCCGAGAAGGGAACGGTCTTCCTCGGCATGGGCGGCGACGGCGCGACGAGCGACATCGGGCTTCAGGCGCTTTCGGGGGCGTTCGAGCGCGGCCACCGCTTCATCTACGTCTGCTACGACAACGAGGCGTACATGAACACCGGCGTCCAGCGCTCCTCGGGGACGCCGTTCGGCGCGTCGACGACCACCTCGCCGGCGGGAAAGATGAAGGCCGGACAGGTCACCTGGAAGAAGAACATGCCGGAGATCGCCGCGGCGCACGGCATCCCGTACGTCGCGACCGCCTGCTCGAGCTACCCGTTCGATCTCATGAAGAAGGTCGAGAAGGCGGCGAAGGCCGGCGGCCCGGCGTACATTCACATTCTCTCCGTCTGCCCGACGGGGTGGGGTCTCCCGAGCGAGAAGGCCGTCTGGATCGGCCGTCTCGCCGTCGAGACGGGCGTGTTCCCGCTCTACGAGGTCGAAAAGGGGCGGTACCGGATCACGGTCGACGTGCCCGCGCTGCGGCCGGTCGGCGACTACCTCAAGCCGCAGGGACGGTTCCGCCACCTCACGCCGGAAATCATCGAGACGATCCAGAAACGGGTCAACGAGGAATGGGAGAAGCTCCGCGCGAAGACGGCGCTGTAATGAGCCCGCGGGCGCGGACGCAGGGCAAACCGACCATACGGAGAGAACTGGACATGGAAGCGAGCCGATCGAAATCAAACGACGCCGTGGAAGCGAAGGTCAGGGAGATCGTCGCGAGGTACGGGCACGACAAGAGTTTCGTCATCCCCATCATGCAGGACATCCAGCGCGAGTTCAACTATCTGCCGCGCGAGGCGCTCGACGCGCTCGGCGCCACACTCGGGGTGCCGCAGAGCCTCGTGTACCATCTCGCGACCTTCTA
>DHHN01000086.1:4509-6090 GCA_002403295.1 bacterium UBP1_UBA4771
GACCACATCACGCGCACGCTCGGCATCGCGTCCGGCGAAACGACGCCGGACGGAGAGTTCAGCTTCGAGACGGTGAACTGCCTCGGCGCCTGCGCGCTCGGCCCCATACTCGTCGTGAACGAGGAGTATCACGGGCAAATCACGATCGCCAAGACGAACAAGGTGCTCGCGGCCCTCGGGAAAAAGGTAGAAACCGATGAAGAAGCTTAAATCGGCGAAAGATCTCGCGGCGCTGCGGGAGAAACTCGCGGCCGCGCGGGATCCGAAGAGACCGACCATCGTGATCTGCGCCGGCACGGGATGCCTCGCGTACGGCACGCAGAAGCTCATTGACAACTTCCGCGCCGAGATCCAGAAGCGCGCGCTCGAGGGGAAGGTCGAGGTCCGCACGAGCGGCTGCCACGGCTTCTGCGAGCGCGGCCCCCTCGTCGTGATCCAACCGAAGCAGATCTTCTACCAGCACGTGAAGACGGAGGACGCCGGCGAGATCATCGAGAAGACCGTCCTCGGCGACGCCGTCATCGACCGCCTCGTGTACCGGGATCCGGCGACGAAGGAGAAGATCCTCCACGAGCACGACGTCCCCTTCTACAAGAAGCAGATGCGCCTCATCTTCGGCATGAACGGGCAGATCGATCCGCGGAGCATCGACGATTACATCGCGATCGGGGGCTACGCGGCGCTCGCGAAGGCGCTCACGATGAAGCCGGAGCACATCATCGACGAGGTGACGAAGGCGAAGCTTCGCGGGCGCGGCGGCGGCGGCTTCATGACGGGCTGGAAATGGGAATCGACCGCCAAGGCCGCGGGCTCGCCCAAGTACGTCATATGCAACGCCGACGAGGGCGACCCGGGCGCCTACATGGACCGGAGCCTCCTCGAGGGCAATCCGCACAGCGTGCTCGAGGGAATGATCATCGGCGCGATCGCGATCGGCTCGAGCGACGGATACATCTACGTCCGCAACGAATACCCGCTCGCCGTGACGAACGTGACGGCGGCGATCGAGAGCGCCCGCGCCTACGGTCTCCTCGGCGAAAGGATCCTCGGCACGGGATTCAGCTTCGATATCAAGATCAACCGCGGCGGCGGCGCCTTCGTCTGCGGCGAATCCTCCGCGCTCTTCGCCTCGATCGAGGGACGCGCCGGCGAGCCGCGCCAGAAATACGTGCACGCCACCGACCGGGGGCTCTACGACAAGCCGACCTGTCTCAACAACGTCGAGACGTGGGCGAACGTGCCGCCGATCATCGTCAAGGGCGCCGAATGGTACGCCTCGATCGGCACGCCGGGGAGCACGGGGACGAAGATCTTCTCGCTCGTCGGCAAGATCAACAACACCGGTCTCGTCGAGGTTCCGATGGGGATCACGCTTCGCGAGATCGTATTCGGGATCGGCGGCGGCATTCCGAAAGGGCGGAAGTTCAAGGCGATCCAGACGGGTGGCCCCTCCGGCGGCTGCATCCCCGAGAAGCATCTCGACATGCCGGTCGACTTCGACGAGCTCTCGAAGGTGGGCTCGATGATGGGATCGGGCGGCATGATCGTCATGGACGACCGCACGTGCATGGTCGACGTCGC
>DHHN01000086.1:6185-8250 GCA_002403295.1 bacterium UBP1_UBA4771
GTCATCGACGGCTCCCTCTGCGCCCTCGGCGGAACCGCGCCGTTCCCCGTGCTGAGCACCATCAAGTATTTCCGGGACGAATACCTCGCGCACATCCGGGACAAGAAGTGTCCGGCCGGCGTCTGCAAGGCGCTCATCACCTTCACGGTCGCCGCGGACGCATGCACGGGCTGCACGGCCTGCGCCCGCGTGTGCCCGACGAAGGCGGCGACGGGCGAGAAGAAAAAGGTTCACACGATCGACCAGGAAACGTGCATCAAATGCGGGGCCTGTTTCGAGGCCTGCAAGTTCGACGCGATTGTGATTTCGTAGCGTGGCGGCGGAGCGCCCGGCGCGGCGCCCCGCGTAAAAGGAACTGACATGGCGGATATGGTGACATTGACGATCGACGGGCGGCGGGTGACGGCGGCCGCGGGGACGACGATTCTCGACGCGGCGCTCGACGCCAATATCGAGATCCCGAACCTCTGCAGCAACGACGAGCTTCATCCCTACGGCGCCTGCCGGCTCTGCATGGTCGAGATAACGCACAAGAAGCGCCAGCGGCTCGTCGTTTCGTGCATCCACGAGGTCGCCGAGGGGCTCGACGTGAAGACCTCGACGGAGCGCGTCCTCAACGTGCGGCGGCTCGTCATGCATCTCCTTCTCTCGCGGAACTCGACGCACCCGCGGCTCCGCGAGCTCGCGGCCGAACTCGGCATCGAGCGAAGCATGTTTACCGTCGATTTCAAGGGATGCATACTCTGCGGGCAATGCGTGCGGGTCTGCCGGGAGGTCGTCGGCGTCGCCGCGATCGGATTCGAGAGCCGCGGCGATACGCGCGCGGTCGCGACGCCGTTCAACGAGGCCCCGGCCGACTGCATCGCGTGCGGATCATGCCACTACATCTGCCCCGTCGGCGTCATTCCGATGGAGGAGCAGGACGGGGTGCGGCGCATCTGGAAGACCGATTTCCCGATGGCGAAATGCACGATCTGCGGGAAGTATTTCGCCCCGGTGAAGCAGCTCGAGTATTTCCGGAAGATCGCGAACCTTCCGGAAGACCATTTCGACACGTGCGTCGATTGCCGATCGACAAAGAAGTAGGACGAACATGCTGGAGATCAGATTTCACGGACGCGGCGGTCAGGGAGCGGTGACGAGCGCCGAGCTGCTCGCCGTGGCCGTCATCAACGAAGGTCGTTACGCGCAGAGCTTCCCGAGCTTCGGGCCGGAACGCCGCGGCGCGCCGGTGGTTGCGTTCTCGCGCGTCGACGACAAGCCTATCCGCACGCGCTTTGCCGTCAACGAGCCGGACGTCGTGATCGTGCTCGACCAGAGCCTGCTCCGGATCGCGAACCCGCGGAAGGGCCTGAAATCCGGCGGCGTTCTCGTCGTCAACACGGCGAAGAGCCCCGCGGAGATCAAGACGCAGTTCGGCTACACGGATGTGCGGGTGGCGACGGTGGACGCGACGAAGATCGCGATCGAGGAGCTCGGGCGCCCCATTACGAACACGACGATGCTCGGGGCTGCCGTCAAGCTGACGGGCGTCATCAAGCCGGAATCGATGGAAGAACCCCTCACGAAGCGTTTCGGGCGCATCGCGGCGAGAAACTTCAAGTCGTTCATGCGCGCGTACCACGAGGCGCGGGAATAGGCTCCGCCGCGACACGGCAGCGAATCGTCCCGGCCGCCCGGCGGCCGGGATTTTTATTATGCGGTCCCCGGCGGCTGTCGTATACTCACGGACGGCGCCCGAGCCGATCGCGGCGCCGGAACGGAGCGTGTCGATGCCTCGGAACGATAATCTCATGGCCGGCGTTTCCGGCGTGCGGGGGATCGTGGGTCCCGGGATGAATCCCGAGACGGCGGTGCGCTTCACGGCCGCCTTCGCCTCGCGCCTCGGCGGCGGCACCGTCGTCGTGGGGCGTGATACGCGCCCGTCGGGGCCGGCGCTCGCCTCGGCGGTATTCTCCGCGCTGCGATTCATGGGATGCGCCGCGGTGGATCTCGGCGTCGCCTCGACGCCCACCGTCGAGATCATGGTGGACGAGCTCGGCGCGGACGGCGGAATCATCATCAC
>DHHN01000065.1:0-2157 GCA_002403295.1 bacterium UBP1_UBA4771
CGGCATCGAAGCTCTCTCCAGGGGGAAACGCGAAGGAGGGATGAGTAGATGAGAACGAGCCTCGCCGTCGCGGCTCTCCTCCTCGTCTTCGCCGTCGTCCCGGCATCCGCGCACGGCAAGGGTCCGACCCTCGCCGGCACGATGGAGGCCAGGAAGATCGTCGTGGACGCGGAGAATCGCGAGATCGCGGTGTCCGCGGAAGAGGTCTATCCCCGTGACCGGCTCGAGTACACGCTGCGCTACACGAACGTGGGCGATGCGCCGGCCGGCGGGGTGAGCCTCGTGGGCCCGGTACCCGCGGGCACGGAATACCTGGAGAAGACCGCGACCGAGAGCGGCGCCGTGACGGCCCGCTTCAGCATCGACGGCGGAAAATCGTTTCACGAGGCTCCCGTTCATTACACGGTCGTGAATGAGCGGGGCGTCGAGGAACGCCGCGTCGCGACACCCGACATGTACACGCACGTCATGTGGGACGTCGCGAGCGCGCTCGAGGTCGGCAAGGAAGTGTCCGTTTCCTACCGCGTGCGGGTGAAGTGAGCGTCCTGGTCGGTTCTTAGGTCGTTCCCATCAGCCTCACGAAGGAGTGTGGTCTCACATGTTCAACACGCGTCCCCTGCTGGGCGTCGCCCTGCTCGCGGCCGTGCTCTGCCTCTCGGCCGCGGCCGTGGCGCAGACGCCCGCCGGCACGACGATCCGGAACCAGGCTTCGGCCCGGTTCCAGGATCTTTCGGGCAACACCTACACCGCGACCTCGAACGAGGTCACCACGATCGTGCTTCCCGTCTATGGCCTGTCGATTCTGCCGGACGACTCGGGCGAGACCCCGCCCGCGGCGCCGGCGATGACGCAGAACGCCATCCCCGGGCAGACGATCTACTACAGCTACAGCCTCACGAACACCGGTAACGACGTCGATATCTTCGCGCTCGCGCCGCTTCTCGACGCCGCGAACACCACGTTGACGCTCGGCCTCGGCGACGTCAGGATCCACCACGACGTGAACGGCAACGGCGTGCTCGACGGCGGCGAGCCGGCGATCTCCGTCGGCGGCGTCCCGGGCAACATCGGGCCGATCGCCGCGGGAACGACGGTCGCCATCATCGTTTCCTACCAGGTGCCTCCCGGCGCCGCCGCCGGCGAGGTCGCGTACGTCGGAGTCGAGGGCGCCTCGGCCGGCGACCCGACCCGCATCGACACGCGGAATTACCATCTGACCGCCGTCGTCAGCGACGCCGTGCTCACCGCGATGATGTCCGGCGTGCCGGCGAACGTCGATCCGGGCAACGTCGTCACCTACATGATCACGGGCGCGAACGTGGGCACCCAGACCGCGAACGGCGTCGCCGTCGCATCCGTGGGTCTCTCGGGCGTTCTCGTGTACGACGTGCTCCCGACCGACCCGACGACGGGCCTCCCGCTCGCCCTGGCCGGCGCCCCCGCCGGCGCTCCCGCGGGCGGATCGGTGCTGTACCTCCCCGCCGGAAGCCCGACCGCCGGCTCGCCCGAGACGTGGGCGTGGTCCGCGATCGCAAGCGCCGGGGACATCGCCGTCGCGTACCTCACGAACGGCACGCTCCCCGTCGGCCAGAACTACAGCTTCACCTACGATCTCATCGTTCCGATCACGATGCGCGCCGGCATCATCAACAACGGCGGCGCCGTCGCGTTCACGGACAATAACCCCGGCTCGCCCGATCCGACGATCGTCGCGACGAACAACACCCAGATCAACGTGAACGTTCTCGCCGACGTGCTCGTCGGTCCCGCCGGGCAGCCGGCCGGCGGCACGCCGCCGAACTACGACGACGACGTCCAGTCGGTGCCGCTCGCGTACGCGAACACGACCGTCTCCTTCACGAACACCGTGCGGAACGACGGCAACGCGGCCGACGAGATCAACGTCGTGCTCGACGGCGCCTCGACCGTCCCCGCGGGGTGGAGCGTGCTCTTCTACCGCAGCGACGGCGTGACGCCCCTCAACGACACGGGCACGGACGGCATTCCCGACGTGGGAACGCTCAATCCGGGCCAGACGCGCGACTTCATCGTCCGGGTCATCATCCCCGCGGCCGCCGGCGCCGGCGGTCCCTATGACGCCGTCATCCGCGCCGTCTCGAGGAACAATCCGGCCGAATCGAACCTCACGACCGACCG
>DHHN01000065.1:2281-4843 GCA_002403295.1 bacterium UBP1_UBA4771
TGGATCGTGACCTATTACCTCGACGCGAACGGCAACGGCGTTCTCGACCTGCCGGAGCTCACGCCGATCGCGGGCGTGGGTCCCGTCGCGGCGGGCGCCGAGGCGAACCTGATCGCCCGCGTCGCCGTGCCCGCGGGCGCCGTGCCCGGCGTGAACCCCGCGACCTTCCGGGCGACGTCGGCGAACAACGGCGCGATCTTCGACGAAATCGCCAATACCGTGACGATCCTCCAGGCGGCCTCCGTCACGATCGCCCCCGATCGGATCGGAACCGGCACGCCCGGCGGAACGGTGCGCTACCAGCACACCGTCACGAACACCGGCAACGTCGGCGACACCTTCCTGCTCGCCGCGGCGAGCGCGAACGCCTGGTCGTACGCGTTCTTCGATCTCGCGAACAACCCGGTCGCGGCGGTCACGCTCGATCCGGGCCAGTTCACGGACGTCATCGTCCAGATCTCCATCCCGGCGGGCGTTCCGCTCGGCACCGTCGAGACCGGGGTCATCAGCGCGACGGGGCAGGCGACGGGCGCGACCGACACGGCGACCGACGTCACGACGATCGTCGCCGGCAGCCTCGTTCTCACGAAGTCGGCCAATCCGGCGGGCGCACAGCTTCCGGGAACGGAGCTCACCTACCGGACCGACTATTCGAACGTCGGCACCGCCGATCTCACCGCGATCGCGATCTACGACGCGATCCCGGCGTGGACGCAGTACCGGGTCGGCTCGGCCGTCGCCGGAACGCCCGCGCCCGGCATCGCCGGCGTCACGATCGAGTTCTCCGATGACGGCGGCGCGACGTGGGCGTACGTGCCCGCGAGCGGCGGCGGCGGGGCCCCCGCCGGCTTCGACGCCAACGTGACGAATGTCCGCTGGACTCTCGCCGGCAATCTCGCCGGCGGCGCCGGCACGATCGACGGGCCGGCCTTTATCGTTCGCATCATCGCCGAATAATCGGCCGCGTGCGGCGTGTTGCGGGGCGCCTTCGGGCGCCCCGCAACGACCCTGCGGCCGGATGGAGGGCGGATAAGGGAAAGGAACCGGAAATGATTCGGCGCCATCCGGCGCGGCCGGCGTGAAAACGCCGAACTGGAGGTTGGTTCCCGAAACGGGATCCGCCTCTCGTTCGGTTTCTGGAGGTAACGGGGTGAGCGGACCTTTGTACACACGAACGAGAATGGGGCATCTCCCGTTCTTGTTTGTGGTTGCGTGGCTCGCCCTCTTTTCTTCGGGCGGCCGCTGCCAGATCCCGCCCGCCGGCCATGTCATCTCGAGCCGCTCGGAGGCGACCTACGAGCGGAGCGGCGCGCGCCTTTCGGCCTTTTCCAACGCCGTTTCGGTGAATGTGCTCGCCGTCTACGGACCGCTCGTTGCCCCCGACGGCACGACGGCCGTCCCCGGCGCGACGGTCCGGGCGTTCGCCGGCGGCGCGGCGGCGTTTCCGTACCGGCTGCGGAACGTCGGAAACGCCCCCGATGAGTTCGACCTCTCCATCGTGTATCCCGCCCCGTGCGATTTCATTCCCGTCGGGTCGCGCATCTTCCTCGACGCCGACGCCGATGGCGTCGTCGATCCGGGCGAGGCGCCCGTGTGGAACGTCGGTCCGCTCGCGCCGGGCGAAGAGGTTTCGCTCGTCGTGAGCGCGGGCGTGCCGGCGGGCCTCGTCGGCGGAGAGGCGTCGCACTTCGCTCTCGTCGCCCGCTCGATCGCGGATACCGCGGCGTGCGACCGGGACAACGTCGTCCGCATCGTCGTGCGGGAGGAGGCCTCGATATCGCTCGCGCTCGCGGCGGACGCGGTCTCGGCGCTGCCCGGCGACACGGTCGGACTCGCGATCGGCTTCTCGAACCCGGGCGAGCGGGCCGCGACGGCCGTCGCGATCGCCGCGGAGATCGACGCCGGCGGCCTCTGCGAGGGGGCCGATTTCGTGCCGGGATCGGCCGTTTCCACATCCGGGGCGCGGCTCGAATACTACGACGCCGCGATCTCGAGCTGGACCGCCGCGGAGCCTCCGGCCGGCCGCGTGAAGGGCGTACGGGCGCTTCTCGACAGCGTTTCGGCCGGCGGGGCGGGCGTTTTCTCGTACCGTCTGCGGGTTCGCGACGATCGCGCCGAGGGATGGCTCCGCGGCCGCGCGGGGGGATCGTATCTCTCCGGAGACGGCGGGGCGCGCGAGATCGTCTCGAACGAGGTGTTCGTCCGCGTCGGCCGGATCAGTCTCATCGCCATCGGTCCGCGCGGCAATCCGGCGGCGGCGACGGGAACCGCCGACGACCGCGTCGTCGTTTCGCTCACCGGCCGCGACGCCGTCTTCGTTTTCTGGCACGAGATCCTGAACGGCGGCAACTTCGACGACAGCGTCTCCGTGGCCGTCGTCGATTCCACGGCGCTCCCCGCGGAGTGGGAGATCGCGTTCGTCGATTCGACCGGAGCGCCGCTCGCGCACGCGTCCCGCAACGGCGCCGTCGTCGGCACGGTGCCGCATGGCTCGTCGGCCGTCGTGGGACTGCGGTTGCGGGCGACCCCCGAGGGGTTCCGCCGGTTCGACGGGCGGGAGCT
>DHHN01000033.1:0-4683 GCA_002403295.1 bacterium UBP1_UBA4771
TCATCGACGACTCCTTGCGCGACTATTGCTTAGATACGCGAACCCCGCATGAAACAAAGAGATAAGGTACGGTCTCGACCCCCGCCTGTCCATCGAAAAAGGAGGCGTATGCAACAACCGAACCAGCAGGAGACAAAACGCCCTATTTCCATCCGGCACATGCCGCTTGCGCACCGTCAGATATAGCGAAAATATTTGACAAAATGCGGTTTACTGTCTATTGTAAAACTCGTAGCATCTTTCGGTTGTGACGGCCTCCCCGGAGAGGCGTTTTCCATCAGTAACCTCTCATAATCCAACAGGAGGGCTCCGTTGAAAGGGCGCGTACTCATCATCGACGACGAGGCCGAAATCCGCCGCAATCTCACTGTCGGACTCACGCAGGAAGGTTACAGCGCGGTTGCCTGTCCCGACGGCATCTCCGCGATACACGAGCTCGACGCCGCCCGCGAGAAAGGGATCGCGTATGATTACCTCGTGACCGACATCTTCATGCCCGACATCGACGGGCTCAAGATTCTCAAGGTCATCAAGATGCAGCATCCGGATCTCCCCGTCCTCGTCATCACCGGATTCGGCGACGAGGCGCTCAAACTCACCGCGCTCTCCGAGCTCAACACCGGCTACCTCGACAAGCCGTTCGAGATCCCCGATCTCGTGAAGGCGCTCGAAGAGCTCTCTCCCGGATCGACGAAGGCGGCGAAGGCGGTCGCCGCGGCCGAGCCCGAGATGCGCGAGTCGGTGAGCACCTACATCACCGTCCGCATCACCGATCCGATGCGGAGCATGGACATCTTCAAGCAGCTCTACCAGCTTCCCGGCGTGCAGCGGTGCGAGGCCGTGAGAGGCGATTTCGACATCATCATATTCGCGCAGGCGGGCTCGCAGGACGAGATCACGAAGCTCAAGGAGCGGATCGCCTCCATGGACGGCGTACAGATCGCCTCGTCCTCGGCCGTCGAGCGCCCGAAGCTCGATCGCGACGTGACCGAGTTCATCCGCCTCTACTCGCAGGCGGTCAAGTCGCACGGGCTCTCCTCGCCGAGCAAGCAGCCCGGCACCACGAGCTACATCATCGTCGACATCGACAAGAACGCGATACAGCAGATCTTCACGACCGTCTTTTTCATCGACGAGGTCGTCTTCTGCGACGTCATCGAGAACGGCGCGAAGCTCGTCGGCATGGTGACGGGGCAGGGCGCCGTCGGAAAGATGACGCGCATCGTCGAGAAGCTCGGCCAGATCGACGGCGTGCTGCGTGTGCGCGAGGCGACCGTGATCAAGCTCGTCGAAGAGTGATTCCATCCCGAATCGCCGGGAACACGAAGCGCTTCGATCGGCCGCGGGCGCGGCGCGGGCCGGCGTCCCCGACCGCATCGGACGATAGAACGCAGATCGAAATCGGGAGGTGGTTGTGACGGCATCGCGAAACGAGGATTTCAACTACCGCCTGTGGCGCTACGACGGCGCTCCGGGGGAGTTGATTCCGCTGCTGCAGTCGGCGCAGGATCACTTCGGCTACATTCCGCGCCGCGCCATCAGCTACATCTCGGAAGTGACCGGCGTGCCGGAGTCCGAGGTGTACGGCGTCATCACGTTTTACAGCCAGTTCCGCCTCCAGCCGATGGGGAAATACGTCATCAAGGCGTGCGACGGAACGGCCTGCCACGTGCAGAACTCGAGGACGATCATCGACACGCTCGAGGACGAGCTCGGCGTCGAGGTGAACGGCACGACCGGGGACGGGCTCTTCACGCTCCAGACGGTGGCCTGTCTGGGCTGTTGCTCGCTCGCGCCCGTGCTCATGATCAACGACGATACGCACGGAAAGCTCACGCCGCAGTCGGTCCGAAAGCTCGTGCGCGAGTATCGCCGGCGCGAGGAATCGGCGCGCCGCGAGGACGCCTCGTGCGCCCGGGCGTGAGCCGCCGCGGCGGGGAGATGCATAACCCATACTCCGGAGACGATCGATGAAACAAGTCATAGTGGGAATGAGCACCTGCGGCCTGTCGGCGGGGTCCCAGAAGACCTACGACAGGCTGGCGGAGCTGCTCGCGGCGAACCCCGGCGCCTTCGAGCTCAAGAGTTCGGGTTGCATCGGCATGTGCTACCGCGAGCCGCTCGTCGAGGTCCGCGAGAACGGCAGCCGCGTCATCTACGGCGCGGTCACGCCGGAGCTCGCCGACGCGATAATCTCCGAACATATCAAGGGGGGGCGCGCACTCGAGGAGCACGTGGCGCTCCGCATATGCGAGGGCGCCGAGATCGCGGGCGCGGAGGCGCCGGCTCAGCGGGGGCAGGTCCGGATCGTGCTCCGCAACTGCGGCCTCATCGACCCCGAATCGATCGAGGAATACGAGGCCGCCGGCGGCTACCGCGCGCTCCGCAAGGCGCTCTTCGAGATGACGCCCGACGGGATCGTCAAGGAGATAAAGGACTCGGGGCTCCGCGGGCGGGGCGGCGCCGGGTTTCCGACGGGGCTCAAGTGGTCCTTCGCCGCTTCCCAGCCCGCGGGCGTCAAGTACGTCGTCTGCAACGCGGACGAGGGGGATCCCGGCGCCTTCATGGACCGCTCCGTTCTCGAGGGCGATCCGCACTCCGTCATCGAGGGGATGATCGTCTGCGGCAGGGCGATCGGAGCCTCATTCGGCTACATATACTGCCGCGCCGAGTACCCGATGGCGATCAAGCGGCTCACGATCGCGCTCGACGCCGCGCGGGAGAAGGGCTACCTCGGGACGAACATACTCGGATCGGGATTCGACTTCGACGTCAAGATCAAGCAGGGCGCCGGCGCCTTCGTCTGCGGCGAGGAGACGGCGCTCTTCCAGTCGATCGAGGGCAAGCGCGGCATGCCGCGCATCCGCCCTCCCTTCCCCGCCGAGAAGGGGCTCTGGGCGAAACCGACGAACAACAACAACGTCGAGACCTACGCGAACGTCCCGTGGATCCTCGTGAACGGCGCCGCCGCCTACGCGAAATACGGCACCGAGAAGAGCCGCGGCACCAAGGTCTTCGCCCTCGCGGGCAAGGTCCGCAACGGCGGCCTCGCGGAGGTTCCGATGGGCATTCCCATCGACGACCTCGTCTTCAAGATCGGCGGCGGCATCAAGGAGGACCGGGCGTTCAAGGCGGTGCAGATGGGCGGCCCATCGGGCGGCTGCATCCCCGCCTCCCTCGGGACGACCTCCGTCGATTTCGAATCGATCCCCGCGACCGGCGCCATCATGGGCTCGGGCGGCATGGTCGTCATGGACGACCAGACCTGCATGGTCGAGATGGCGCGCTTCTTCCTCGACTTCACGCAGAACGAATCGTGCGGCAAGTGCACCTTCTGCCGCATCGGCACGCTCCGCATGCTCGAGATTCTCACGCGGATCACGCAGGGCGAGGGACGGCCCGAGGACGTGCCGAATCTCCTCGAGCTCGGCGCGCAGATCAAGGAATCGAGTCTCTGCGGTCTCGGCCAGACGGCGCCGAACCCGGTGCTCACGACGATCAGGTACTTCGCCGACGAGTACGAAGCGCACATCCGGGACAAGCGCTGCCCGGCGGGGAGCTGCCTCGCGCTCGTCGACTTCATCATCGACCCGGAAAAGTGCACCGGATGCACGGTTTGCGCGAAGCACTGCCCGGTGAACGCGATATCGGGCGAGCGCAAGAAAGTGCACGTCATCGACACGTCGATCTGCGCCAAGTGCGGCAAATGCATCACGAGCTGCGCCTTCGGCGCTATCTATAAAAAGTGAGGGAACACCGGATGGATACCGTGAAGCTGAAAATCAACGGCGCGGAGATCGAGGCGGCCCCGGGAAAGACGATCCTCGAGGTCGTCCGCGAGCGGGAGCTCGACGCCATACCGACGCTCTGCCACTCGCAGGAGCTCGAGCCCTACGCCTCGTGCTTCCTCTGCGTGGTCGAGGTCAAGGGACGGCCGAACCTCGTGCCCGCGTGCGCGACGCGGGTCGCGCCGGGCATGGACGTGACGACGCGCAACGAACGCATCGTGCGCGCGCGGCGCACCGCCCTCGAGCTCCTCGTGTCGAACCACTACGCCGACTGCGTCTCGCCCTGCATGGAGGGCTGCCCGGCGCACGTCGACGCGCAGGGGTACATCGCGTTTTCGGCGATGGGGCTCTACCGGCAGGCGGTCGATCTCATCCGCGAGACGAACCCGCTGCCGGCGATCTGCGGGCGCGTGTGCGTCCGCAAATGCGAGGTCGTCTGTCGCCGCGTCGACGTCGACTCGGCGGTCGGCATCAACGCGATCAAGCGCTTCGTGACCGACCAGCCGGGCGTGTACGACGGCTCCCCCGTCTGCGAGCCTCCGACCGGCAAGAAGATCGCGATCGTGGGCGCCGGCCCCGCGGGCCTCACCGCCGCGTGGTTTCTCGGACGCGCGGGCCACAAACCGGTCATGTACGAGGCGATGCCGCGCTCGGGCGGCATGCTCCGTTACGGCATCCCCGTCTACCGTCTCCCGGACGACGTCCTCGACCGCGAGGTCGAATTCATCTGCCGGGCGGGCGGCGAAATCAAATATAACACGCGCGTCGGGAAGGACGTCTCGCTCGACGAGCTCATGAAATCGTTCGATGCGGTCTTCCTCGGTCCCGGCGCGTGGGCGGGCAATCCGATGCGCGTCGAGGGCGAGTTCGACACAAAGGGCGTCGTTCAGGGCGC
>DHHN01000033.1:4768-11399 GCA_002403295.1 bacterium UBP1_UBA4771
GAGATGCCCGCCGACAAGATGGAGATCGAGGACTGTCTCCACGAGGGTATCGAGCTCATGGAGCTCGCGGCACCCGTCGGCATCGTCACGGACGAGACGGGCACGCTCAAGGCGCTCCGCTGCCAGCGGATGAAGCTCGGCGAGCCCGACAGCTCCGGGCGCCGGCGTCCCGTTCCGCTCGAGGGATCGGAGTTCGATCTCCCTTGCCAGATGGCCGTTTCGGCGATCGGGCAGGCGACCGAGCTCGCGGGGCTCACGAAGGCGGGCGGCGCGCCGGTGGGTCTCACGAAGTGGAACACGTTCGTCATCGATCCCGAAACGCTCGCGACGAACGTGAAGGGCGTCTTTGCCGGCGGCGACGCCGCCGACGACGGGCCGACGGTCGTCATCGACGCGATCGCGGACGGCCAGCGGGCCGCGCGCGCCATCGACGCGTATCTGCGGGGCGCTTCGGCCGCGCCGCGCCCCTTCATCGTGAAGAAGGAGTTCTGGAGCAAGCCCGGAAAGGCGGAGCTCGGCGAGATAAAGGAGAGCCCGCGCCACGAAATTCACCAGATCGACGTCGAGGCGCGCCGCGGCAGCTTCGTCGAGGTCGCGACCGGCTTCGAGTTCGAGGACAACGTCCACGAGTGCGACCGCTGCCTCTCGTGCGGCTGTCTGCGCTTCGACACGTGCCTGCTCCGCATCTACGCCGAGGAGCACGGCATCGACATGTCGCGTTTCAAGGGGATCGTCCGCAAGCACAAGGTGGACGACAGGCATCCCTACATCGTCTACGATCCGAACAAGTGCATCCTCTGCTCGCGCTGCATACGCACGTGCGCGCGCGTGCTTCCCATTTCGGCGCTCGGCCTCGTCGGCCGCGGATTCCGTACCGAGATGCGCCCCGCCATGAACGATCCGCTCGTCGAGACGAGCTGCGTCTCCTGCGGGAACTGTGTCGACTCGTGCCCGACGGGGGCGCTCACGATCAAGTACCCGTTCCCCGGACGCGCCTGCCTCGATACCGAGGACACGGCGACGCACTGCGCGCTCTGCTCGCTCGCGTGCGCGACGACCGTGAAGAGCTTCGGCCCCGGGCGGTGGTACGTCGCGCCCTCCGGCGCGCCCGGCGACTACCTCTGCCGCTACGGGCGTTTCGGAAACGAGCTCTTCATCAAGCGGCGCAGGATCGTCGCGCCGGAGATCCGGCGAGGAAGCGAAATCCAGACCGGCGATCTCTGCGAGGCCGAAAAGCTCGTCGCGCACGGCCTGCGGGGCGTCGTCGAACGGCACGGGGCGGGAACGGTCGCCGTGTTCGTCTCCCCCGAGCTCACGAACGAGGAGCTCCATCTCGCCGCTCTCATCGCGCGCGAGGGCCTCGGCACGAACAACGTCGCCTCCCTCTCGATACTCGGAACCGGCACCGAGGCGGGCGTCCTCGACGAATCGTTCGGATTCACCGCGTCGACGGCCGGCCGGAGCGCGATCGACCACGCCGACCTCATCATTTGCAACAACACCTCCCTCGAGTCGGACCACCTCATCCTCGCCGCGAGAGTCATCGAGTCGGTGCGAACGGGCGCGAAGCTCGTCGTCTCGAACTCGACGCTCGACACGACCGACGAGGTGCTCTCGACGATGACCCTCGACCCGATGCGCGGGCGAGCCGCGATCCTGTGGAACGGCGTGATCCAGATCCTCCTCGATGAGGGGCATTTCAAGAGCGCGGCGGTGAAGAAGATCGCCGGCGCGAAGGAATTCCTCAAGAACCGCGACTTCGCGCTCGACCGGGTCGCCGCCCTCACGGGCGTCGCCGCGGACAAGGTCCGCGCGGCCGCGGCTCTCGTGAAGGAGGCGCGGCGGGTCGTCGTCATTCACAGCCCGGACCGCGTCCAGGACCAGGCGCCGGGCGACATGGAAACGTTCGCGAACCTCGCGATCCTGCTGCGAGCCTGCGGCAGCGAGGCGGACCTCCTCCTGCCGCGTCTCCATGCGAACAGCGCCGCGCTCGAGCTCACGGGCGCCGATCCGGCCTTCGGCCCGGGCCGCGTCCCGCATCCTGCGGGCGTCGCGGGCGCGAGGAGCCGCGAGGAGCTGCGGATGCTCCTCGCCTCCGGCGAGATCAAGGGCGCCCTCGTCATCGGCGAGGACCCGATGGCCTGGGGAACCACCGGCGAGTGGTTCCGAAACGTCGAGTTTCTCGCCGCGATTGACTGGACGAGCACCGAGACGACGCAGTACGCCGACGTCGTGCTCCCGGGATCAACCTTCCTCGAAACGGCCGGAACGCGGTGCAACTTCGAGGGCGTGCTCGTCTCGTACGCCCGCGCGATGGCGCCGCCCGCCGGGGCGTCGGGACGCGAAGTCCTCGCGGGGCTCGCCGCCGAGCTCGGCCTCGCGGCGCCGGGCGACGGGACCGCCGCGATCGAGGCGATCGTCAAGGAGACGCTCGGCGACCTCGCGCGCTTCTACTGGAACACGGGCGAGGAGCGCCTCTTCCCGGCGAACGTCCGCCTCGTGTCGACCGGCGCCGTCGCGGAAACGGGATCGATCATGCCGCCGCTCACGCACGGCGGGAAATACAAGCGCGAGATCAGGGAAGTCGGCACCGGGAGGTTCCGCGTGAGACGGTAGCGTCTCCGGGGGAGGAGCCCGCATGATCAGGCTCGACGACCTCTACTCCTTCATGGAGAGCAGCTTCGACTACCTCCTCGTCGTCGGCGAGGACGAACGGCTCATCCACGTGAGCACGATCCTCGCCCGGGACAGCCTCGGCGGAGAGGCGTCCTTCGGCGGCGGGAAACTCGACGACATCCTCGCGGCCGACTCGCTCGCCACCTTCCACTCGGCGATGGCGCAGGCCCGCGCCGGCGGCCGGGCGATCGCCATCCTCGCCGCGGCCCGGGAAGATGCGCGCCCCGTGCCCCTCAAGGCCGGCTACGGCAAGACCGATTCCGGCGGCGTCTTCATATTCTTCGGAAACAAGCTGAACGCCCTGCGAAGCCACAAGGAATGGGAGAGGACCGAGCGCGTCAAGGAGCTCACCTGTCTCTACGACGTCGCCGAATGGATCGAGGTGTCGGGGTCGATCAACGAATTCTTCACCGAGCTGCCCCGCTATCTCGCCCCCGGCATGCTGTATCCCGACGAGGCGGTCGTCTATTCCGTCTATCAGGGAACCGAATACGGCCAGAAGCCCTCGTCGAACAACTACCTGTCGGTCCACCTCGTGATCGGAGACCGGGACAAGGGCGAAATCCGCGTGGGCTACCACGACGAGGAGCGCAAGCTCCTCGCCGAGGAGCAGCGAATGCTCGACGAGATCGCGCGCATGCTCAACCTCGCCCTCGATCGCAAAGAGCTCAAGGAAAACCTCGTTTCGAAACAGCACGAGGAGGCCGGATACAAGAGGCACCTCGAGGAGCTCGAGCGCGAGATCGCCGAGCGGACGCGGCAGGTCGAGGAGCAGAAACAGAAGCTCCAGGTCGTCAATTCGTACCTCGACCGCGTCAAGGGCGGATGGGAGGAATCGCGCGCGACCCTCGAGACGATGTTCAAGGCGATCCCCGACGACGTCGTGCTCATCGATCCGCGCCACACGGTCGTCATGACGAACCGGACGGACGTTCAGCCGGGAACGTTCTGCTACCAGAGCTTTTTCGGCCGCGAGCGGCCGTGCGAGGACTGCCGGCTCGCCCGGATCATGCGCGACAGGGCTCCCGTCACCCTGACAATGAAGCATGACAATAAATTTCTCGAGGTTCACGCGCTCCCCGTTTACAACAAGGACCACGAGGTCGACGGGATCATGGAGTTTTACCGTGACGTCACCCTCGAGAAAACGTACGAGCAGCAGCTCCAGCAGGCCGACAAGCTCGCCTCCCTCGGGCAGCTCGTGAGCGGCATCGGCCACGAGATCAACAACCCGAACCAGTTCATCCGCGGCAACGTCAAGATCCTCAAGCAGGCGCTCGAGGACATGCTCCCCCTCATGGACGAATACCAGAAATCTCATCCCGATCTCAGGATCGCGAAACTCAACTACGATTTCTTCCGCAAACACATCATGACGCTCATCGACGACATGGACCGCGGATCGACCCGGATCAAGGGCATCGTCGAGGGGCTGCGCACGTTCGCGCGCAAGGACGAGGGGCTCCTCGTCGACACGATCGAGATGAACACCCTCATCGAGGCGGGAGCGCGCCTCGTCCACAACGAGGTGCACAAGCACGCCGACATCGCGCTCGAGCTCGCCGACGGACTTCCGACGTTCATCGGCAACGCACAGAAGATCGAGCAGGTGCTCGTGAACCTCCTCGTGAACGCCGGACAGGCGATGCGCGACGACGTCCGCGGCCTCATCACCGTGCGGACGCGCGCCGAGAACGGCGACGTGGTGTTCGAGGTCGAGGACAACGGCGTCGGCATGAACGAAAAGACGCAGAAGCAGATATTCGATCCGTTTTTCACGACGAAGCGCGCGAAGGGAGGCACCGGGCTCGGCCTCGCGATCGTCTATCGCATCGTCGAGGAGCACGGAGGAACGATATCGGTCAAGAGCAAGCAGGGCGCCGGAACGACTTTCGTCGCGCGCTTCTCCGCGAAAGGGGCGGCGGCGCAGCACGGAGCTCCGATTGGACCCAAGCCGGCGGCGCAGCCCGAGGCGGGCGCGCAGCCCCCGGCGAAAGGATCGTCATGAGAAAGGTGCTCATCATCGACGACGACGTCGCCGTGACCAATTACTTCATGGTCTTTCTCGTGCAGACCGACCTCTTCGAGCCGACGGTCGTGAACGACTCGCGCGAGGTCGAAAGACTCCTCGCCCGCAAGACGTTCGACGCCGTCATGCTCGACATGGACATGCCGAACGTGAGCGGCATGGACATCCTGCGCTCGATGCGCGCCCGTGGCGATACGACGCCCGTCGTCGTCCTCACCGGCGTGAGCGACGTCGACCTCGCCGTGCGCGCGATGAAACTCGGCGCCTTCGACTACCTCACGAAGCCGGTCGACGACCAGAACCTGCTCGACGTGCTCGAAAGCGCCATCGAAACCCGCGCCCTTCACGAGACGATCGATCGGCTCCCGAACGATCTCACGCGCCAGGACCTCGCGCACGAGGCGGCCTTCACCCATCTCCCGACTCGGGAGGACGGCATGATACGGCTCTTCCATCAGGCGGAGAAGCTCGCGGCCTCCAATGTGAGCATCTTTATCTGGGGGGAGAGCGGGAGCGGCAAGGAAATGCTCGCGCGGGCGATTCACGCGGCGAGCCCGCGGCACGACTGGCCATTTGTCGTCGTCGAGGCCGACAGCCGCGATCCCGACGAGTTTCCCGCTTTCTTTTTCGGACAGGCGCGCGACTGGAGCGGCGCCCGGGAAGAGTCGCCGGGGCTCCTCGAGCGCGCGGACAACGGCACTCTCTTTCTCAACCACATCGACGCCCTGACGCTCCCCGTGCAGGTCCGGCTGAAGCGTCTCCTCCAGAACGGCGAGTACTACCGCGAGAGCTCGACCGTCATTCGCAAGGCGAACGTCCGGACGATCGTCTCGAGCATGCACGATCTCACCCGGCCCGAGTACGCGGGCCGCTTCTCGCGGGATCTCCTCTATCACCTCATGATCAACTCGATCCGCATCCCGCCGCTGCGGGAGCGGCGCCGCGACATACCGCTGCTCGCCGAGCTCTTTCTCAAGGAAGAATCGGAACGGGCCGGCAAGACGATCGAGGGTTTCTCGCCGGAGTGCATGGAGCTCCTCGAAACGTACAGCTACCCCGACAACGTGCAGGAGCTCGTCACGATCGTCGCGGGAGCGGTCGCGAACGCCGACGGAGAGACGATCACGGCGGACTCGCTCCCGACCTACATCCGGGAGCGGATCGAGGGCGGCGGCGCGCCGGCGTTCACGCCGAGGCGGCTCGACGAGGTCGTCCGGGAGCACGTGCGCGACACGCTCGCATATTTCGGCCGGCAGCGCGAGGCGGCGGCGCAGGTGCTCGGGATCACTCCCGCCGAGATGGATCGGATCATAGCCGAGGACCTTGCGGAGGAATGAGCATGATGCGCGCGTCGGCGGCGGCCGCGCGGCGCGACGAGCAGATCACCGGATTGAGATCGATCGACTCGACCTCCCCCACGATCGCCATGACGAGATCCGAAAAGCCGAGCAGCAGTTTCTCGATCGCCTCGCGGCTCGCCGGCTCCTTGCCGCGGAAACCCTCGAGGAGACGGCGCCCCCGCAGGCAGCGGATCATGGACTCGACGTCGCGCGGGGAGATCGGGGCCATGCGGATCGCCACGTCCTGGTAGATCTCGACCCCGACGCCGCCGATGCCGAGGAGGATCACCGGACCGAACTGCGCGTCGTTCTTGGCGCCGACGATGAGCTCGACGCCCGAGAGCGTCTCGTCGACGACGACCCCCTGAAAGGCCTCGATCCGGCTGAACCGCTCGAACGCCGCCCTGAGGTCGCTTTCGCTCGCGACGCCAATCGCGACGCCGCCGACCTCGGTCTTGTGAACGACGCGCGGCGAGACGACCTTCACGACGACCGGATAGCCGATCTCGGTCGCGGCCGCCGCCGCCTGATCGGCGTTGCCGGCCCACGCGAACCGCGGCACGTCCACGCCCGCGAGCGCGAGAAT
>DHHN01000033.1:11526-12854 GCA_002403295.1 bacterium UBP1_UBA4771
GCCTCGGCCATGAGCACGGCGCCCTCGATCGAATGGGACACGGGCACCTGGTTGAGCTGAAACCCCTCGATGAGCATTCGGTACTTCTCGACGTGCGGGACGTACGCGACGAGCGGCTTGCCCTTTTTCCGGTAGACCCGGCTCAGCCGCGCCCCGACGTCGGATGTGACCTCGGGCAGGTATGGCAGGAGGAGCAGGAGCACGCAGTCGATCTCCGACATCTCGCTCAGCTCGCCCGCCACGATCACGAAATCGTCGTCCGTCGCGCTCCCGGTGAGATCGATCGGATTGCCGAGGGAGGCGATCTGCTGGATGCTCGGCGTGAGCTTCGAGCGGATCGCCGCCTGCACGGTCTCGGGGACGCGGGGCACGCTGAAACCCGCGTCCGCGCACGCGTCGACCGCGACGACGCCGTGCCCGCCGCTCCCCGTCACGATGCCGATGTTGTTGCCGATCGAGGTCGGGTAGCAGCTCAGCGACTCGCAGAAGGAGACGAGCTCGAACTCGTTTCGCGCCTCGGCGATACCGAACTGGCCGAGGATGGAAGACGTCACGGCGTAGTCGCCCGCGATCGAGGCGGTATGGCTCACCGCGGCGCGGGTGCCGACGGCCGTCTTCCCCGATTTCATGACGATGACCGGCTTCGGGCACTCGCTCGCCCTGAGCACGAACTCGCGCCCCTCCCCGCGGTCGAACCCCTCGATGTAGAACGCGATCACGCTCGTGGCCCCGTCGCCGGCGAACCAGTCGAGGAGATCGATCTCGCGTATGAGCGCCTTGTTGCCGATGCCGACGGCGCACGAAAGCCCGATCCCCTGCCCGGCGAACTTGACCATCTGATCGACGAGGATTCCCCCGCTCTGGCTCACGATCGCGACCTTGCCCGGATCGGGCCGCACGAGCCGCTCGCTCGGGAGAAAAAACGTGTCGACGTGCTGGGAGAATATCCCGAGGCAGTTCGGTCCGATGATGGGAAAATCCGCCGCGCGCGCGATCGCCGCGAGGCGGTCCTGCAGCTCCACGCGCCCCGTCTCGGCGAAGCCGCCGGACACGACGACGGCGCCCCCGACCCCCGCCCGGACGCACTCCTCCACGACGGCCGGCACGAGCTCGGCGCGCACCGCGATCACGGCGAGGTCGATCCGCTCGGGTATCTCCGTGATGCTCGGGAAGACCCTCGACTCTTGATGCATGCCGCCGCGCGGATTGACGCCGTACGTCTTGACCGGATATCGGAGATAGTTCTTGTGGAAGATGACGTTCGCCGGATGCGAATCATTCGTGAGCGAGAGCCCGACGACCGCCATCGTCTGCGGCTCGAAAAGGGC
>DHHN01000033.1:12941-13303 GCA_002403295.1 bacterium UBP1_UBA4771
CCCCCTCCGTCAGAATTGCCGCCGGAGGCGGATGCGCGCGGGGGGCGCCTTCGGGCGCTTCCGCCAGTAGCTCGCCCCGCTCGCGTCGAACGCTCGATCGAGCGGATCCCGCCGGGCGGCGCGGAACGCGATCGCGATCGGGGTGACGACGAGGAAAAAGACGATCGAGAGCAGGAGCCTCGTGACGAACCGGAGGATCCCGCGGGTGGCGACCGTCCAGCCCCGGTGGACGGGACGGAGGACGCGGGGGATGAGTATCGCCATGCCGGCGAGCGCCCCCGCGACGCCGAGGAAGGGCCCGAAGTGCGGATCGTGGCCGCGCCAGAGGCGGATGTGGCTCACGATCGCGAGCACCATCGAGA
>DHHN01000033.1:13378-13551 GCA_002403295.1 bacterium UBP1_UBA4771
CCCATCACGAGGTAATCCATCTCCGTGAGCATGAAACAGCGGTACGCGTCGTGCGGCGTGCAGACAATCGGCTCGCCGGGCGCGCTGAAGGGCGCGCTGACGAGCGCGGCGCATCCGGTCCGGCGCCGGAACGCCTCGATCGTGTCGCAGAATGCCGGGGCATCCTCGCGACG
>DHHN01000033.1:13567-14889 GCA_002403295.1 bacterium UBP1_UBA4771
ACGCGCTCCTCGAGCACCGTCAGCCCGCAGGGCATGAACGGTTCGCGGCACTCCATCTTGAGGTTCATGATCTTCCGCATCGCAGGCGAGCGCGCGTCACCGATGATGCTGCGGCTTCCGAGCGCGCGGGGGCCGAACTCCATCCGTCCCCGAAACCATCCGACAACCGCCCCCGACTCGCAAAGCGAGGCGACGCTGTCCGCGAGTTCCCCGTCGTCGAGCCTATCGTAGTGGCACCCGTTCTCCTTGAGGTAGCTCTCGATCACCTCGTTCGTGAAGGACGGCCCGAGATACGACGCCCGCTGCGAGTCGCGTCCGCCCCCCGCGGCCCGAGGCCCGTCGAAATACTCGTGCCGGACGAGAAGCGCCGCGCCGAGCGCCCCTCCCGCGTCCCCGGCCGCGGGCTGGATCCACAGGTCCTCAAACGGCCCCTCCCGCAGGATGCGCCCGTTGCCGGCGCAATTGAGGACCGCGCCGCCCGCGAGGCACAGCCGCTTCATGCCCGTCTCCCGATGCGCGTGCCGGGCGATGCGGAGCATGATCTCCTCGGCGACCTCCTGTATCGAGCGCGCCATATCCATCTCGCGCCTCGTGATCTCGGATTCGCTCCGCCGCGGCGGTCCGCCGAAGAGATCCGCGAAACGCGCGTTCGTCATCCCGAGCCCGGCGCCGTAGTCGAAGTACTTCATATTGAGGCGGAACGATCCGTCCTCCCGCAGATCGACGAGCTCGCGCATGATGAGATCGACGTAGCGCGGCTCACCGCGGGGCGCGAGCTCCATGAGCATGCACTCGTCCGAGTCGCCCTTGAAGCCGGTGAAATGGGCGAACGCCGAGTAGAGGAGCCCGAGCGAATGCGGAAACCGTATCTCCTCGCGGAGCTCGATACGGTTGTCGCGGCCGACGCCCCAGCTCGTCGTCGCCCACTCGCCGACGCCGTCGATGATCACGATCGCCGCCTCGCGGAAGGGCGATGGGTAGAACGCGGACGCGGCGTGCGCCTCGTGGCGCTCGGTGAAGAGAATCTCCCCTTTGTATCCGAGCTCCTTCCGAACGATCGAGGGAACGAGGAGCTTCTCCCGGAGCCGGCGCGGCATCGAGGTGAAGAAGGAGCGGATCCCTCGCGGCGCGTACGCGACGTATGTTTCGAGGATGCGCTCGAACGCGAGAATGGGCTTGTCGTAGAAGACGACGGCGTCGAGATCGGCGGTGGCGACGCCCGCCTCGGCGAGGCAGTATCGCGCCGCGTGCCGCGGAAAATCGAAGTCGTGCTTCTTCCGCGTGAAACGCTCCTCCTGCGCGGCGGCGACGATCTCGCCGTC
>DHHN01000041.1:0-2892 GCA_002403295.1 bacterium UBP1_UBA4771
CGCGCTCGCGGGTGAGGCCGCCGGGGCCGAGCGCCGAGAGACGCCGCTTGTGCGTGAGCTCGGCGAGCGGGTTCGTCTGATCCATGAACTGGGAGAGCTGGCTCGACCCGAAGAACGACTGCACCACGGCGCTGATCGTTCGCGCGTTCACGAGGTCGTACGGGGTCGGACTCTCGGACTCCTGAATCGTCATCCGCTCGCGGATGATCCGGGCCATGCGCGCGAGACCGACCGAGAACTGGTTCGCCAGCAGCTCGCCGACCGACCGAACGCGCCGGTTGCCGAGATGGTCGATGTCGTCGACGGGGCCGTCCGTTTCCTTGAGGTGGATGAGATTGGCGACGACGGCGACGAAGTCCTTCTCGGTGAGCGTCGTCGTGTCGATCGGCACGTCGACCCCGAGCCGGCGGTTCATCTTGTGGCGGCCGACCTTCTCGAGGTTGTAGCGCTTCGGGTTGAAGAAGAGCCTGTCGAGCAGCGCCCTCGCCGTCTCCGCGTTCGGGGGATCGCCCGGCCGCATGAGGTTGTAGAGGCGCTTGAGGGCCTCTTCCTGCGTGTGCGTCGGATCCTTGTCGATGGTCTTGAGGATCACGTCTTCCTCGAGATTGCCCTCTTTCTCGACGACGGCGATCTTGGCGACCTTCTGCGACTTCATCCGTTCGAGCGCGGTCTCGGTCACGGCCGCTCCCGCCTCGAGGATGATCTCGCCGGTCTCGCGGCTCACGACGTCCTCGGCGACGAACCTGCCGACGGTCGCGGCGTCTTTCTTGCTCGCCCGCGACCCGATCTCGATCACCTCGGTGCGGTGAAAGAGCTTGATGATGGCGCTGTTCGGCTCGAACCCCATCGCCTTGAGCAGCACCGTGACGGGGATCTTCCGCCGGCGATCGATGTACACGTACATGATGTCGTTCACGTCGATCGTGAACTCGACCCACGATCCCCGGTACGGAATGATCCGCGCGTTGAAGAGCCGCTTGCCGTTCGGGTGGAAATCGTCGTCGAAGACGACGCCCGGCGAGCGGTGAAGCTGGCTCACGATCACGCGCTCGGCGCCGTTGATGATGAAGGTGCCCATCGCGGTGATGAGCGGAATCTCGCCGAGATACACCTCGCTCTGGATGATGTCCTTGATGACCTGCTCGCCTTCCTGCGTCTCCCGGACGACGAGACGGAGCTGCGCCTTGAGCGGCGCGGCGTACGTGAGGTCGCGCTCCTTGCATTCCTCGACGGTGTACTTCGGCTCGCCGATCGTGTATCCGACGTACTCGAGGGTGAACTCGCCCCGCGCCGAAACGACGGGAAACACCGAGTGGAACACCGATTCGAGGCCAACGTTCTCGCGGCGGTCCAGCGGAACGTTCCGCTGGAGGAAACGCTCGTAGGACTCGAGCTGCACCTCGAGGAGGTGCGGAAGCTCGACCACCTGCGGAATCTTGGCGAAACTGACGCGTTCGGGCACCGTGATCATCGACAACGATCCCTCCTGCCTCGTGCCGTATGCGGCACGGCCGCGCTACTTTATCTCGACGACGCCGCCGACCTCTTCGATTTTCTTCTTGATGTCCTCGGCTTCGGCTTTGTTCACGTTCTCCTTGATCGGTTTCGGGGCTTCCTCGACGAGCTTCTTCGCCTCGATGAGTCCGAGCCCGGTGATGGCGCGCACCACCTTGATGACCTGAATTTTATTCGCGCCGATGTCCTTGAGCACCGGCGTGAACTCGGTCTTCTCCTCGACCTCCGCCGCGGCGCCGCCCGCGCCCGGCATCATGCCCGGCATGAAGGCCATCGGGGCGGCGGCGGTGACGCCGAACCGCTCCTCGAGCGCCTTGACGAGCTCGGAGAGCTCGAGCACGCTGAGGGTTTCGACCTGCTCCACGATCTTGCCGATCGAACCGCCCGCGGGCTTCTTCTCGGCGGGTTCCTCGACATGGGCGGCGTCCGTCGTTTCGTCTTTCTTCTTGGTGACCATGAACGAACCTCTCTTTCCAACGGTTACGTGCTCACACTGGCCGGCGCGCATGCCCCGCGGGGGGGGCGCCGCCGCGCCGCTACGCGGCCTTCTTGTCCCCGACGGCCTTGAGAACGTTCACGAGGTCCCGCAGGGAAGCGTTGAGGCAGTTGATGATGCCTCGCAGCGGAGCCTGCACCGTTCCCACGACCTGGGCAAGAAGCACCTCCCGGCTCGGGAGGACGGCGAGCCTGCGCACCTCGGCGGCGCTGAGGACCCGCCCCTGAACGTACCCCCCCTTGAGTCGGGGGAGCTCGTAGTCATCCGCGAATTTCTTGAGGACCTGCGCCGCGCGCGCCTCGTCCGCGGTGCTTACCGCGATCGCCGTCGGTCCGTCGAGCAGAATGGAGACGCCGGCGAGGCCCATCGAATCGAAGCTCTTTCTCGCGAGCGTGTTCTTCACCACGCGGAAGACGACGCCGCTCTCCCGGCAGACCCGCCGGAGCTCGGAGATGTCCTTCACGTTGAGACCGGTGAAGTCGGCGAGGATGACGGACTTGGCGTCCTTCACCATCGCGCCGATATCGTCGACTTTGCGTGCTTTCGCTGTCTGCGCCATATCCGTTCCCTTCCTACTTCGGTTCGCCGGCGAGCGACGCCGTCTCTATGGCGAGCGACGGCCCCATCGTCGTCGAGATGTGGATGCTTCGAATGTACTTTCCCTTCGCCGAGGCCGGCTTCGCGCGCACGAGCTCCTGCGCGAGCACCCGGATGTTCTCGACGAGCTGCTGCTTGCCGAACGAGAGCTTGCCGACCGGCACGTGGATGTTCGCGCCGCGATCCACCCGGTATTCGATCTTGCCGGCCTTCGCCTCCCTGACCGCCTTGGCGACGTCGAAGGTGACGGTGCCCGATTTCGGATTCGGCATGAGGCCGCGGGG
>DHHN01000041.1:2938-4864 GCA_002403295.1 bacterium UBP1_UBA4771
GAGCCCACGTTGTCCGCGCCGGCGCCCTTCGCCTCCTGCTCCTTCTCGCCGCGCGTGAGCACGAGGACGCGCACCGTCTTTCCGGTGCCGTGCGGGAGGAGCACCGTGCCTCGGACCTGCTGGTCGGCGTGCTTCGGATCGACGCCGAGCCGCGCGTTGAACTCGACCGTTTCGTCGAACGCGGCCGGGGGGAAGGTCTTGAGCACCTCCACCGCTTCATCGATTGCGTACTCGCGGGCGCGGTCGACCTTCGCGGACGCCTCGCGGTATCGTTTGCCGGGCTTCATAACCTCACCACTTTCTTGCCGTCCGTTATTCCTCGACGAGAATGCCCATGCTCCGGGCGGATCCCTCGATCATCCGTATCGCCGACTCGAGATCGGTCGTGTTGAGATCCTTCATCTTGGTCTTCGCGATCTCGCGGATCTGATCCTTCGTGATCTTGCCGACCTTCTCCTTGTTCGGCACGCCCGAGCCCTTCGCGATGCTCGCGGCCTTCTTGATGAGCTCCGCGGCGGGCGGCTGCTTCGTGAAAAAGGTGAACGTCTTGTCGGCGTACACGGTGATCTCGACGGGGATGATCGTGCCGGTCATCTTGTTCGTCGCCGCGTTGAACTGCTTGCAGAACTCCATCGAGCTCACGCCGAGCTGCCCGAGCGCGGGGCCGACCGGCGGCGCCGGGGTGGCCTGGCCGCCCGGGATCTCGAGCTTCACGATCCTCATGATCTTCTTTTTCGACTTTTTGGCCATACGCTCATGCGCTCCTTGATCGAATCCTCGCCTCGCGCGGGATCGCCGACTAAATGGTTTTCACCTGGAGAAAATCGAGCTCGACCGGGGTCTCGCGGCCGAAGATGCTGACGAGCACCTTGATCTTGCCCCGTTCGGGGTTGATCTCGTCGACGACGCCGGTGAAATCGGCGAACGGGCCGTCCGCGACGCGGACGTGCTCGCCGAGCGTGAACGGCACCTCGGGAACGATCCCTTCCTTCTTCTCCATTCTCCCGAGAATGCGGTCGACGTCCTTTTTCGGGATCGGGAACGGCTTCTTCGCCCCGCCGACGAAGTGGGTCACGCCGGGAACGTTCTCGATGAGGCCCCAGGCCTCCTCGCTCATCTCCATCTCGATGAGGATGTAGCTCGGGAAGAGCTTGCGCTGGGAAACCTTCTTTTTCCCCTTTTTCATCTCGGCGACCTCTTCGGTCGCCACGAGCACCTTCCCGAACCGGTCCTGGCACCCGGAGTTCCTGATGAGACGCTCGATCGTCTCGCGCACCTTGTTCTCGCGGCCCGAGTAGGTGTGCACGACGTACCAGCGCATGCTCTTCCGGCCCGCCTCGTCCCCGTCGCCGGGGACCGCCGCGGCACCGCGCCCCTCGTCGGTCGTTTTGTTGATATCGTCGGTCATATCGAGACGCGCCCGCGTCCGGTCCGCCGGGCCGCGCACCTCCTTTTACCACCCCAAGAGGCGCCTCACGATGATGTTGATGATCGCGTCGATAACCCCGATGAAGAGCGTCACGACGAAGGTCGCCACGATGACGATCTTCGTCGATTGCTTGAGCTCCTCGCGCGTGGGCCAGGTGACCTTGCGCATCTCGACGCGCGTTTCCCCGAAGAATCTCTTGATCTTGTCGAACATTGACGTACCCCGCTCGAAGCGGCGCGTCTCGGCGGCGCCCCCCGCGGCCGCGGGCGGCGTACCCCGCC
This sequence comes from bacterium UBP1_UBA4771, assembly GCA_002403295.1. Classification (GTDB taxonomy): domain Bacteria; phylum Krumholzibacteriota; class Krumholzibacteriia; order Krumholzibacteriales; family Krumholzibacteriaceae; genus SSS58A. Next base: position 4,649 of record DHHN01000041.1, read on the forward strand.
GTGACGGCGGCGCTATCGCGTCTCCTTGTGAATCGTGTGCTTCCGGCAGAATCTGCAGTATTTCTTGTGCTCGAGCCTGTCCGGGTGCTTGCGCTTGTTCTTCGTCGTCGTGTAGTTGCGCTGCTTGCACTCGCTGCAGGCGAGCGTCGCCATCTCGCGCATGCCGTTTCCCGCCCTTTCCGCGTCTCCGCTATTCCGTAATCTCGACCACGATCC
>DHHN01000071.1:0-2661 GCA_002403295.1 bacterium UBP1_UBA4771
CCGGCGGCGCGCCCGTTCCAGACGGCCGTGTGCGCCCCCGGCGCCATCGACCGGTCCACGAGCACGGCGACGAGGCGCCCCGCGATATCGTAGAGCGCGAGCCGCACCGGCGCCGCGCCGAGCCCGCCCGCCTCTTCCGCACCCACCGTGAAGGAGATCGTGGTCGAGGGATTGAATGGATTCGGCCAATTCTGCGCGAGGGACGAGGCGGCCGGCGGCTGCGGGAGCGTGCCGCTCAGGTCGTCGACGACATGCGAGGCGAAATCGCTCCAGCGTCCCCGGTCACCCTCGGCGTCGATGCCTCGCACCTGATAGAGGTACGTGCCGAGCTCCGTCGGCCAGCGGTGATACGACGTCTCCGCGAGAGCGCCCGCGAGCACGGCGCGCGCGTCGAACGTCACCGTCGGATCGATGAGATCGACGTAGAAGCCCTCGTTGTTCACGCTCACGTCCGTCTCGTACGCGAAGCGGATGAGAATGAAGCCGATCCCCTCGAGCAGGGCTTCCGATAGATCGAAGGTCGCGTACGCCCAACCGCCGGAGCTTCCCGTGATGCCGTTCCCCCGGTTCGCGCCGTTCGGATCGTAGTTCGTCGTCCGGTTGCCCGGCGCCGTCTTCCACGTCGTCCCCTGATCGGCGCTCGTTTCGAGATAGGCGTAATCCCAGTTCGATTCGATGTTGTACCAGACCCAGCAGCCGAGGGTCGCCGGATACCACCCGGGGTACACGGTCGTCATGGCGAGCGTGTTGTGCATCCCGTCGCCCCGCCCCGAGTACCAGCTCGAGAGCCCCGCGTGCGCGCGCGCGGTCGATAGGACGAAGCCCTTCGGCGTCCAGAGCGTGTCCCCCGCCTCGCAGCTGTCGGCCACGCCCCGCAGGTTCCGGTATTCGACCAGCTCGTAGGAGACGGCCGGGTTCGGATCGGGGCCCTCGTACGGACGCCACGATATCTCGTAGGCCGGCGGATTGAGCTCGGCTATTTCGTTCATGACGGGCTCGCGCGGGCCGAGCACGCGGTGCGGGTTGTCCGCGTATTCGAGGAGCCGCAGGTTGAGATCGAGCACCTTGTTGAAGGTCGGAAGGATGAGGGACTCGGGCGGCGCGAAGCCGCCCTCCTCGTACGTATTGAGCTCGATGGTGAAGCTGTAGATCCGGTTCTTGGCCGCGACCTCGCCGTACATCCAGTCGTCGCTCCCGCCGTTCGTGAAATAGATCGCGCCGGTCGCGGGGTTGCCGGGAAGGTAGCCGTTTCCCGAGGCGAGCGAATCCCCGAGCGCGGCGAAAAGATCCTGATCCTCCGTGAAGAGCGCCGCGTAGTCCCACGGATAGAGGATGAGCTCGCCGTAGGAATGATAGGAGAGGTTCATCGTGAACTCGCGCGACGCGCAGAAATCCCGCACGGCCCGCGTCTCCGGCTCGCTGAAGGGAGCCGTGCCGCGGTACACGAGCGAGGACGGCGTCGGGGAGCTTCCGACGTTGTCGTAGCCCCACTGGTACCCGAAGTTCCGGTTGAGATCGACGCCGTAGCTGCCGTCGCCGTTCAGGCGGCGGTTCTTCCGCCACCACGTGTAGGAGGCGCCGCCGTGGTTCGCCTGCACGTACACGTGGCCGTCCGGATTGATCATCGGCGCGATCCAGATCTCGCGGTTGTCCACGATCGCCGCGACGCGCGGGTCTTCGCAATTCTCGAGGAGATAGGTTGCGAGCCGCATCGGCACGTCCACGGACATGAGCTCGCGGGCGTGGAGGCACCCGAAGATGAAGATCTCCGGCTCATCCTCGTCGACGGCGGCGTTGTCCGATATCTTGATCGCGCGGATGAGCCGTCCCTCGAGGCTCGTGCCGATCGTGTCGATGCGCGCGCAGACGGGAAACCGCGCGGCGAGCGAATCGAGCGAGGCCTGCATCTCGGCGTACGTGTAGTACGCCCCGAGGTTCGCGTCGATCTCCGCGGGGGCGGCGAGCGAGGCGCGCTCGAGCACCGTGGCGCCTATCCCGAACGACGATATCCACGCGAGCTGTTCGTCCGTGACGGCGAGATCGGCGAGCCCGTCGGGCCGGACCGCGAGGATGTCGACGCCGCGCTCGACGAGGGCGCGCTGATCGAGCCCCTTCCCGAGCCTCACCCGCACGAGCGCCGTCACCTCCCCCGCGGCCGAAAGCGCGGACGAGGCGAGCAGCAGAACCGCGGAGAGAATGAGCGTCTTCGTTCTTGACCGTTTCACGCGAGCCTCCCTGGGCGAATGCCGATGCGCGCGAACCGCCGCGGGGCGCCGAAGCGGCTCGATAGTATATTGTAACACATTCATTAAATAGACGATAGTGGATTGCATCCGCGGGGCGGCGACGGCACCTTTCTCTTGATTTTTCGACGTCGCACCGCTAATTTAGCCTTCGACTGAAGTCGAATCGCTTCGAAAGGACGCGCCATGGTCACCTATCGGTATTCATGCGAGAAATGCGGATACGAGTTCGATTTCGATCAGCGGATCACCGATCCGCCGCGGCGGCGCTGCCCGAAGTGCCGGGGCGGCGTCTATCGCGTCATCCATCCCGTCGGGCACATCCTCAAGGGGAGCGGCTTCTACGCAACCGATTACCGCACGCAGGATTTCAAGAAGAAGGAGACCGAGGAGAAGACGGGCGCCGGGAGCACGCTCG
>DHHN01000071.1:2808-3837 GCA_002403295.1 bacterium UBP1_UBA4771
CCCGCATTTGAGGACGAGGAGACCGTGCTTGATCATCGTCGTGAGGAGCGCGTCCCGGCACGCAGAATCGGGCAGGTCGAAGGCGCAGAAGAGCCCGAGGCCGCGGGCGTTCGAGATGAAATCCGGCCAGCGTTTTTCGAGATCGCCGAGGTGCTTCTGGAGCACCTTTCCCATCTTCGCGGCGTTCTCGACGAGCCGATCCTCTTCGATGATCTCGAGTATGCGTTTGGCGCGGTACATGTCGACGAGGTTGCCGCCCCACGTCGAGTTGATGCGGCTCGAGACCTTGAAGACGCTCTCGACCTCGTTGAGCCTGTCGCTCGCCATGATGCCGCAGATCTGCGCCTTCTTGCCGAAGGCGAGGATGTCCGGCTGGACGCCGAAGTGCTGCCAGCACCACATCGTTCCCGTGGCGCCGACGCCCGTCTGCACCTCGTCGAACACGAGAATGACCTCGCGCTCGTCGGCGATCCGGCGAAGCTCCCGCAGAAACTCGCCGCGGAAGTGGTTGTCCCCGCCCTCGCCCTGAATCGGCTCGATGATGATCGCGGCGACGTCGTCCTTGTTGTCGGCGATGGCCTTCTCGATCGCGGCCACGGCGCGCTTCTCGGCGGCGACGACGGCGTCGAGGTTCTTCTCGAGCGGGAAGACGACCTTCGGATTCTCGATGCGCGGCCACTTGAACTTCGGGAAGTAGTTCGTCTTGGCGGGATCGGTGTTCGTGAGGGAGAGCGTGTATCCCGTGCGCCCGTGGAAGGCCTCGCGGAAATGTATGACCTGCGTACCCTTCTCTTCCTTGTAGCCGCGCGCGAAGTTCTTGCGGATCTTCCAGTCGAACGCGGCCTTCAGCGCGTTCTCGACGCCGAGCGCGCCGCCGTCGATGAAGAAGAGATTCGGCATGCCGGGCGGCACCGCGACACGGGCGAAGGTGTCGACGAACTCGGCCATCTCGACGGTGTAGAGATCCGAGTTCGACGGCTTCAAGATCGCGATCTCGCCGAGACGCTTGTAGAACTCCTTTTCCTTGAG
>DHHN01000223.1:0-10258 GCA_002403295.1 bacterium UBP1_UBA4771
TACCGCCGCGTCGAACGGAAAACGGCGTGGGTGCTGATGCTCGCCGGCGCCCTCATGATCGCGGTGTACGCTCTGCGTCAGATGATCGAGTCGTTTCACCGCGTCACGTTCGAGAAGGTCGCCGTTCTGTTGTTCGCGGCCGGGTTCGTGCTGCTGCTCGTTTCCCTGATCCGCGAGCGGTGCCATCAATACAAGAGCGATCCGTACAAGGACGTGAAACGCTGATTCGATAATTCGAGAAAGGCGGGCCGTCAATGCTCATCACGACCACCGATACGCTGCCGGGCAAGCGCATCGTCAAGGTGATCGGTCTCACGAAGGGCAACACCATCCGCGCGCGGAACCTCGGCCGCGATTTCGTCGCGGCGCTGCGGAACGTCGTCGGCGGCGAGATCGTCGAATACACGAAGCTCATGGCCGAATCGCGCGAGCAGGCGCTCGACCGCATGATCGCCGCGGCGGAAGCGCTCGGGGCGAACGCGATTATCGGCATGAGGTTCTCGACGGCGGAGGTGATGGAGCACTCGGCGGAGCTCCTCGCCTACGGCACCGCGGTCGTCGTGGAGGACGAGCGATGAGGCTCGGATCGTTCGAGATCCGGGCGGTCGACGCGGGTTCCTTCCGTCTCGACGGCGGCGCGATGTTCGGCGTCGTGCCGAAGGTGCTCTGGAGCCGAACGAACCCCTCGGACGGCGACAACCGCATCGCCATGGCGATGCGCTGCCTCTATCTCGAAGGGGGCGGACGACGGCTCGTCGTCGATGGAGGCTCCGGTCCGGATCTCGGCGAGAAGATGCGGCGAAACTACGCGATCGAAACGCGGGGCCTTCGGGCCTCGCTCGCGGCGGCGTCCGTCGATCCCGACGCGGTGACCGACGCCGTGGCGACCCACCTCCACTTCGACCACGCCGGCGGCTTCTGCTATCGGGACGGCGGGTCGATCCGGCTTTCGATGCCGGGAGCGGTTCACCGCGTCCAGCGGCGGCAATGGGAAGCGGCGCTTCGGCCGAACGAGAAGGACCGCGCGAGCTTCTTCATGGAACACCTGCTGCCGATCGAGCGCGCCGGTCTTCTCGAGCTCGTCGACGGCGAGAAGGAGATATTCCCCGGCGTCACCCTCCTGCCGACCGAGGGTCATACGCCCGGGCATCAGGTCGTGCTCGTCTCGACGAGCGCGGGGAAGCTCCTCTACTGCGCGGACCTCGTCCCGCTCGCGTCCCACGTGAACCTTCCGTACATCATGGCCTACGATCATTTTCCGCTGCGCACGCTCGAGGAGAAGAAGCGCCTCCTCGGCCGCGCGGCCGACGAGGGCTGGATACTCTTCTTCGAGCACGATCCCGAAATCGCCGCGGCGACGGTCCGCCGGACCGACGAGGGCGGGTTCGCGCTCGGCGACGTTCTGGACCTCTCATAGCGACGCGACGCATGCTGGACGACGCCGAACTCATGCAGCGAACGGCCGCCGGCGACGGAGAGGCCTTTCGCGTTCTCGTCGAACGCCACGGCACGGCCGTGCATTCGTTCTTCCTCCGCCTCGTCCGGAACGTCGACGACGCGGAGGATCTGACGCAGGAGCTTTTTCTCGCGCTCTTCCGCTCCGCCGGCCGGTACCGGCCCGACGCCCCGTTCACCGCATACCTGTACCGCATCGCCTCGAACATGGCGGCGAGCCATATGCGCCGCCGCTCCGCCCGCCGGACGCAGTCCCTCGACGAGCTCGCCGAGGCCGGCTTCGAGTCGGCGACCGCCCGGCACGAGGACCATCCGGAGCGGACCTTCGAGGAGCGCGAGATGCGCCGTCGCTACGAGAATGCGCTCGCGCGACTGCCGGGCGACTGGCGTATCGCGCTCGAGCTGCGCGTCGGAAGGGAGCTTTCCTACGGGGAGATAGCGGCGGCGATGGGGAAGAGCGTTTCCGCCGTCGAGTCGATCCTCGTGCGGGCGCGCGAGCGCGTCGCCGCCGAAATGGGGGACGTGGGGCGGCGCGAATAATCGTTCGTTCGAGGCGCAGGGTTTTCACGCGCCGGGCGATGTATCAATATGACGGGAGGAGCAGGAATGGATTGCCGAACGTGCAGAATCTTGATTTCGCGGGAGATAGACGGGGAGGCGGCCGGCGCCGATCGGGCGGGGTTCGACCGGCACCTCGGATCCTGCGCATACTGCGCCTCGTTCCGCGACAGCGCCCGTCGGGCGAACGCCGTTCATCGGGCGATCCCGGAGAGAGCGCCGAGCCCGAGGCTCGTGGCCTCCATCCTTGCCGCGACCGTCGAGCGGCGGGAGATCCCGCGGACGCGCTGGTGGCTCCGGATCGCGGTGCCCGCGGCGGCCGCGGCGGTCTTCGTTCTGGGGTTCTGGGTCGGCAGCCTCATGCACGAGCGGTACGGCGGCGAGAGCGCGTCGACGCTCGCCGGAGGCGCAGCCGGGCTCGAGCTCGAGTACCTCGACGAGTATCCGCCCGGTTCCTTCGGCGATATCCTCGCGGCCTCCTACGAGGGAGGTATGGAATGAAACGGGACGTTCTCAAGATCGCGCTCGTCGTCTCCCTCGTGTTCAACGCGGCTGTTATCGGAGCCTTCGCCTACGGGTTCGCGAGACGCCCGGCGCCCCCGGAGGACTGTCCGGCGCCGGAGCAGTTCGCGTCCCACGGCAGGCGGATCGCGCGCCACATCGGAGTTCCACGGGAGAGGACGATGAGGTTCGTCCGCGTCATGGCGGACTCCTCCCGCGAGACGGCCGGAATACGCAGCGCGCTGCGGAGCGCGCGCGGGGAGCTCATCGTGCTCATCGAGGCGGGCGAGCCGGATGAGGGCGCGATCATGGCGAAGGTCGACGAAGTGTCGCGTCTCCAGGGAGATCTCGAGAAGCGGGTCGTTGCGCGGCTCCTCGACGCGAGGACCGTTTTGACGCACGAAGAGCGCGCGCGGTTCATGCACCTGATCAGGCACCGATGCATTTCCGAAGACTCCGCCGGGCGTTTCACGCAACCCGTCGGGGGACGGAAAGAAAGAGGGGTTCGATGATGATGAAGCGTTTCGCAGCCATGGCGGCGCTCGCGTCGCTCGTGATGTTCGCGGCGTCGATGGCCGCCGCTCAGGAGAAAGAAGTGAAGGTCACCATCGTGGCGGAGGACGAAGCGTCGGCGCCGCGCGCGGGAGCGATGAAGCTCACCGACGAGCAGCGGGCGAAAGTCGATGAGCTCCGCACGGAACAGCGGCTCCGGACCATCGAGCTGCGCGCCGATCTCGCGAAGCTCGGGGTCGAGCTCAAGCGCGAGACGGGCAAGAGCGAACCCGACATGGAGGCCGTCGAGGCCGTTCTCAAGAAGATGTCCGCGGTCCGGGAGCGGATCCAGATGAGCCGTATTGAGCACGGCATGGCGATGAAGAAGCTCCTCGGCGACGGCTGGCGGAGCCACGCGCGGCGGGAGCGCGGCGAAAAGGACACGATGTGGATCGGGGCCGGGGAGTGCGAGGAACACGGCGATCGCGACGTCCGCGTGATCCGTTTCAAGGATCGAGAGGGCGCCGCCCGGCAGGGCGCGGACGGCCGGCGCCTCGGCGGCATGGCGGTGGTTCCGCACGCGAAAGCGAGCGGACACGCTCCGGGAAGCCCGGCCATGATGAAGCACGTTCGCAAGGGCATTGTCCCGAAGGCGAGCTGCCCGGCGCACGACGCGCGCGGCGGCAAGGCTCTCCGGGCGCGCTCGGCGCGCAAGGTCTGCTCCGGTTCGTGCGCGGCGCACAAGAGCAACTGGGAATCGCGGATGTTCCGTCCCCGCGGCAAGAAGACCGAGCATCGCTGCGTATGCGGCGGGAGACATGTCGAGTGGAGACACGAAATGCCCGCGGAAGGCCGGCGGATGAAGGCGTCCGGCGGCCGGTAGGAGGAGACCCCCCGCCGTTTCGGGCGACCGGGCGGCGCTCCTTTTCCCACCACGGCGGCGAGGCGCGTGAGCGCCTCGCCGCTTTCCACGTCAGTTGATTCGAACGGACGCCATGAGATAGATGAAAACGCCGCTGTAGTCGAGACGGATGGGGGAGGACGGATCGAACGATCCCGGGAACCCGAACTTGTCGTTCAGCTCTCCGATCTTGAGGCTCCGGTAGCCGAGCTGAAAACCCATCTCGATCGGATTGATGAAGTTCGTGTGCGCCTCCACGTACGCTTCGTAGCCGGAGCCATCTCCCCTGAATTCGTCGAGGTAGCCTTCGTTCGTTTCGTACAGGGCGTCGGCCCAGCAGATGTTCGCCCCGATGCAGATATTCATGACATCCTTGATTTCGAATACGGTGCCGACGGCTCCGAGCGTGAATAGGTCCGCCGGCGTCTTGAAGTAGATCGAGGAGGAGGGCTCGACGGCGCTCGTTTCGCCCCAGAGATGCTCGTATCCTCCCGCGAGGGCCGCGATGCTGCGGTACCAGATGCGTCCCTGGATCCTGAAATTGACCCCCCTGTCGAGCTTGCGGATGCTGATGTTGTTTTCCTGCGAGACGATGGTGGCATGCTCGTTGAGCGCGTTCATCGAGTAGTACCCGACGCCCGCGCCGCCGCCGACGGAGAATCCGAGGGGGAACGCTCCGGCGCCCCCGCGCGCCGTTGCGAGAACCGCCGCCGTCAGCGCGATCAGCGCCGCCTTCCTTTTCATGCCGCATCCACCCCTTTCCCGGACGGCCGCCTCAGCGGGCCCGGTCGTTCAGGTATGTTTCCAGCCGCCGGACGCCCTCGGCGATCCGTTCGATGGAGTTCGCGTACGATATGCGAAGGTATCCCTCGCCCCCCTCTCCGAAATCGATCCCGGGCGCGACCGCCACGCCGGAACACTCGAGCATATCGAATGCGAGACGCAGGGAATCGCCGTCGATGTGCCGGGCGTTCACGAGAAAGTAGAAGGCGCCCCGCGGCTCGACCGCGGAGCGGAGCCCAAGCCTCGGGAGCTCCGCGAGGAGATACCGGCGTCGCGCGTCGTACGTGCGCCGCATCTCCTCGATCTCGGGGTGCGTTTCGGAGAGGGCGGCGATCCCCGCCTGCTGGGCGAAGGAGCTCGCGCAGATGAAAAGGTTCTGCTGGAGTATCTGCAGACGGCGGATATGGCACGCGGGGGCGACCACCCAGCCGAGCCGCCACCCCGTCATCGCGTACCGCTTCGAGAAGCCGTTGAGGACGAACGCGTCGGGGGCGAACTCGAGAGCGGAGCGCGCCCGCTCGCCGTACACGAGCCCGTGATAGATCTCGTCGCTGATGGCGGGTATCCCGAGATCGCAGAGCGCCGCGAGATCGCCGGGCGGGACGAGCGTGCCGGCCGGATTCGAGGGGGAGTTGACGATGATCCCCTTCGTGCGCGGGCCGATCGCGCGGCGCACCGCTGCGGGATCGAGCTGGAACCCCGTCTCCTCGCCCGTCGCCACGCGCCTCGGAACGCCTCTCAGGTGCCGTATGAAATTCGGATAGCAGGGGTACCCCGGGTCGCCGACGATGATCTCGTCCCCCGGCTCCTCGATGAGGAGCGAAAGAACGAGGAGCAGCGCCGGCGAGGTCCCCATGGTCACGATGACGCGATCCGGGGAGACGCTCGCGCCGTACGCGGTTTCGTAGTGGCGGGCGATGGCGGCGCGGAGCGAGGCCGTGCCCCGGCTGTCCGTGTAGTGCGTGTCCCCGCGCCGGAGCGCTTCCTCGGCGGCCCGCACGATGCGCGGCGGCGTCGGAAAATCGGGCTCCCCGATCTCGAGGTGCACGATCGATCGGCCCGCGCGCTCGAGCTCGAGCGCGCGCTCGAGGACCTCCATGACGATGAACGGCCGGATCGCGCTGGCCTCCGCGCGCCCGGCGAGCGGGGGGCCGGTCGAAGCTGCGCGTTCGCGTTTCGACCGCGTGCGCGGCCTTCGCGGCGCCGTGTTGCGTTTCGCGGGCATGCACTTGAAAGATATCGTCCGGGACGGCGCGCGTCAACGCCATCGTTCGGGAGGCGAGCCCGGCGGACGGATGACGGCGACCGTCCAGTGCCTGCCGGTGACGCCGCCGTCGCGGCGGTGCGAGAAGAAGAGATCCGGATTGCACGCCGTGCAGAGACCGGCGGAAAGGATGCGGTTTCGTTCGAGCCCCTGATCGAGAAGCGAGCGCACGACGTGCGCCTCGAGATCGAGATGCCAGGCGCCGCCGGCGAACCGCCGGACCGCCCGCGGAAACCGCATCGCTTCGTTCCGTTCGACGGTATAACAGCTCGCGCAGATGCCGGGACCGATCGCGGCGATCGCATAGGCGGGCTCGACGCCGAACCGGTCGCGGAGCATTTTCACGGCGCGACCCGCGATGCCTCTCCGGGCGCCCATCCTGCCGACGTGGAGCGCGGCGAGGGCCCGTTCGGGAGGGGAATATATGACGAGCGGATAGCAATCGGCCGTGCTGATCGCGAGCGCGAGACCCTCGACCCGCGTGGCGAATCCGTCGACGCCGCGGTAGAGGCCGCCCCGCGAAACGATCGCGATCTCGGCGCCGTGGATCTGTCCCGCGCGGGCGAGGCGCCGCGCCGGAATCCCGAGCGCGGCGAGGAGCCGGCGCCTGTTCTCGCGGATGTTCGAGACGCGGTCGCCGAGGGAACCTCCGAGATTGAGCGATTCGAAGGGAGGCCCGCTCGCGCCCCCGGGGCGCGCGGCCACGTGCAGGGAGAGTTCGGCCGCCATCGCCCCGAGCGCGGGGAAGCGGCCGATCCGGAGTCCGTCGACGGCGATCCATTCCATCGCTTGACCTCTTGACAACGAGCGGCCGATTAAGGATACCCTATTGGACGATCTTTGCAAGAATAGTCGGAGGGAGCCGATGCGTTACTTCGAAGGATACCGGTGCGGGGCGTGCGGCAGGGAAATTCCTGCGGGCTCGGCCGCGGCGGAATGCCCCTCGTGCGCGGGGCCCCTGCTCGCCGTATACGATCTCGCGCTCATGCGAAGGAACGCGCGGGATCCCGCGTCGCATCTGGCGGGCGACGGCCCCGGCATCTGGCGATACGCGAGCATCCTCCCGCCCTTCGCGAGGCGCGTGAGTCTCGGCGAGGGACGCACGCCCCTTCTCGATTCGCGCGAACTCGGGCGCTCGATCGGCGTGCCGGAGCTCTTCATCAAGGACGAATCGGCGAACCCCACCGGCTCCTTCAAGGCACGGGGCATGGCGGCGGCCGTTTCGCGTCTCGTCGATCTCGGCGTCTCGCGCGCGGACGTGCCGTCGGCCGGAAACGCGGGGCTCGCGCTCGCCGCGTACTGCGCCGCGGCGCGCATCGCGTGCCGTGTCTTTATCCCCTCCGAAACGCCCGCGGGAGTCGCCGCGGAATGCCGGCTCTACGGAGCCGAGGTCACCGTCGTGCCGGGCCTTCTTCCCGACGCCGCCAGGGCGCTCGACGCGCTCGTCGGCGTCGACCGCGCCGGCGTCGTGAGCACGTTTCGGGAGCCCTGTCGTGTCGAGGGAAAAAAGACGATGGCGTTCGAGATCGAGGAGGAGATCGCGCCGGACTGGATCGTGTTTCCGACCGGCGGCGGCACGGGCATCGTCGCTCTCTGGAAGGCCTACGGGGAGCTCGAGGCCCTCGGTCTGCTGCGGCGGCCGATGCCCCGTCTCGCCGTCGTTCAGGCCGAGGGATGCGCGCCGCTCGTCGCGGCGTGGCACGGCGGTCTCGATCGGGCCGCGCCATGGCCGGATCCGAAGACGATCGCGTCCGGCATCCGCGTGCCCGGCTCCCGCGCCGACGCGCTCATCCTCCGCGCGCTCCGCGAGAGCGGCGGGGCCGCGGCGGCGGTGAGCGACGCCGAAATCGTCGACGGCGTCCGGGAGCTCGCCCGCGCGCGCGGGCTCTTCGCGTCGCCCGAGGGGGCGGCGGCGTACGCGGGGCTCAAGGCGCTCGCGCGACAGGGAACGATAAGCCCCTCCTCGCGTGTCGTCGTCGTCAACACCGCGGGAGGGGCCCGCTACCGATTTCTTCTCGACCCGTACGAGCGCTGATCAACGGGTCCGCGTCTTGCCGGCGTTCGATCTCGTGCCGCTCGAGGCTCCCCGATACGGAGTGGACGAGCTTCTCTCCGCGCCCCGCGAGGGAGGCGGGGAGCTCCGCGCCGAAGCGGCCGCGTTCCGGTCGGCGCCGCGGTTCGCCTCGCCCGCCGACGCTCGCTTCTTGTCGGCGCCCGATCCGGATGGATCGTGCGTCGTATTGTCCCGTGCGCCGCTCCGTTCCGGTTGCCGGGCGGGCGGGGGCGCGATTCGATCGGCGTCCCGCGGGCGTCGTTCCGGCTCCGCCGGCCTCGTCCCGCTCCGGTCGCGGTCGATGGCGCGCGGCGGCGCGGCCCGCCGCGTTTCGTCACGCGGGCTCCGCGTCGTTCCCCGCTCCATCGTTTCTCGGCCCCGCTCTCCGCTCCGCGTCCCCGCGGAGCGTTCGGCGCCGCGCACCGCCGGCCGGTCGCGTCCGGTCGTCCTGTCGACGGCCGGGTTCGTTCCCCCCCCGCGCACGCGCTGTCCGGCCGCCCGGGCGTCGAAGCCGCGTTCGACCGCGCGGCGGCCGAGGTCCGAGCGATCGATCCGTTGCGCGACCTCGCGCTGCTTCGTCTTCATGAGACGCGTATCGGCGAGGGAGCGCTCGCGGCTGAGGATCTGATTGGTCGTCGCGTAATCGATGCGCCGCTTCGTCGCGCTTCGATCGCCGTAGAGCGGGCGGTAGGAGCCCGAATACCGCGCGTACCAATAATCGCCATACGACCAGTAGGGGTAGTAGCATCCGTAGCAGTACGGGTACGGCCGGCGCCACCAGCTGTAATAGGGCCAGCCGTAATAATCGTTCCACCAGATGTTCCAATAGAAGCCGCCCCAGAAAGGATCCCATGCGGGGTAGAGCCCCCAGCCGAAGTAAGATCCATAGGACGGCCAGGGCGAATACCACGGATGGGCGTAGGAGCCGTACGAAAAGGACAGGTATACCGTCGTCTCGTCACGGCCGTCGTCGCCGTCCATGTCGTAACGGTCGTCGTCGGTCGACGAGTAGACGTCCCGTTCGTCGCCGCCGCCGTATCGCCGAATGTCGTAGAGCGGCGGATAGGGATACCGCGGCTCCTCGGCGTATGCGATCCGTTCGATCGAAACATCAGGACATTCCATCGCGTAGGGATCGGCGATCGTCTCCGGGCCGTGGCATTTCGCGCAGAGGTAGCGAGGGTAATCCACGCGGCGATTGATGTAGAAGTAGGTGTACGCCGTCGCGGGCGGCATGCGGCCGGCGTCGCGCACGATCTCCTCGTCGATCATGTTGAATGCCAGGAACGGATCGAGATCGACCCGCAGTCGCTTTTCAGCCGGGAGCCGCTCGCTCTTCGACAGAAAGTAGAGCTCGTCCTCGTCGAGCCGGCTCCGATCTTCGACCGCGAGGGCGTGGATGTACTCGACGCCCGTCTTCCCGCCGGTTTCCCAGAAGAGGCCCGAGCCGGGCTCCGGGAGAAAATACTTCTTTCTCCCCTCGACGCGGACGGGCCGCCCGTCGGCGGGAAAGAGAAGATGGACGTATCCCTCGCTGTCGATGTTGTAGATGACCACGTACGCCGGGCGCGACGCGCTGAACGAAATGCCGATGTTTTTGCCCGAACCGTACACGGCTCCGCGCTCGCCGACGAGCTCGACGGCGACGGAGAGGCCGCTCGCGTCGGCCGGAGAGGACGAAGCCGGGGATTTCTTGAAGTCAACGGCGCCGAGCGGCGCGGCGCACAGGGCGATCAGCAAGGCGGCAAGAAGGATGAGCGGTGTCGAGCGTTTCATGGCTCTCGCTCCTTCCCAGGGGGTGGGGTTTCGATCATGGCATCCCGGCGGGGACGCGTGCATGAATCGTTCCGGCACGAACCGTCCCTTCTTATTATAATGCCGATCAGCCGTCTTTACAAGCCGCATGCTCCTTTCCGGGGTGTTTCCCCGCCGGATTCTCCATATATTATACGTGCGGGGCGGCGAGCCGGTTCCGGACGGGCCCCGAGAATGCGCGTCGCGGAGCAGCTAACTTTATGCGGCGACTAACAATAGTACGCGCTTCGAACGTCCGAAACGTTCTTGACCGTCGGAAGGTAACATAGTAAGTTGCCCGAAAGCGCTTTTCAAGGAGGCTCAGAATGGCTTGTGCCGGTGCACCGATGATCCTTCAAATCTCGGGAAAGCTCTCCGACGTCATATTCCACGGCGGCTGGGTCGGGAACGGGATACTTCTCACGCTGACCGTGCTTTCCGTAATCTCGTGGACGAT
>DHHN01000223.1:10298-11373 GCA_002403295.1 bacterium UBP1_UBA4771
CACGCTTCCTCGTTTCGCGCGAGTCCCGAGGCCGCTCTCGCGGCGCGTCTCGCCGCCGAGCTCGAGACCGGCGAGGTGAGAAGCGCTTCCTCCCTCGACAGGATCATCGAGACCGAGATCATCGCCTCCATGGCCGGTTACGAATCGTACATGCAGTTTCTCGCGACGACCGCTTCCATCTCGCCGCTTCTCGGCCTCTTGGGAACGGTGTGGGGCATCATGAGCTCCTTCCTGAGCATGGGGGCGCAGGGTTCCGCGAGCCTCTTCGTCGTGGGGCCGGGCATAGCCGTCGCGCTCGTGACGACGATCTTCGGGCTCGGCGCGGCGATCCCCGCGGTCGTCGGCTACAACTTCATCCAGCGAACGAATCGCGGCCGCGAGGACGAGCTCTCCGCGTTCGCGGGGCGGCTGCGCAACCGGATCGTCGAGCGCGTGTACGTCGAGCTCCGCGGCGCGGACGGCGCCGAGCCGGGAGGGGGCGCGGCATGAGACGATCGCGGTACGCGCCGCTCGCCGAGATCAACATCACGAACCTCGTCGACGTGACGATGGTGCTCCTCATCATCTTCATGCTCACGGCGCCGTTTCTTCAGGCGGGCGTCAAGCTTCGTCTTCCGAAGGCCGAGGCCAAGTCGATCGAGGAGCAGGAGGGTGTCACGGTCTCGATCGACGAGAACGGGCTCATCTTCATCGACGAGCGGCGCACGGAGTGGAACGAGTTCGCCGCGGCGCTGCGCCGGGCGCTCGAGGGCGCCGAGCCGCGCGTGTTTCTGCGAGCCGACAAGGACGTCCGGTACGAGATCGTCCTCAGGGTGATCGCCCGCATCAAGATGCTCGGCATCGAGGATCTCGGGCTCATCGCCGAACAGGAAGATCGGAAGAAGCCGTGACGGGGCGGGGTGGCGCCGGATGAAATCCTCTCTCGGCATTTCGGTCGTCGCGCACGTCACGGTTCTCGCCGCCATGATCCTGCTCTTCAACGCCGTTCCCCGGATGAACCTCCCCGAGCGGGTCTATTCGGTGAAGATCCTCCAGCCCCTCGCGGGCGCCCGGGGGAAGTCCGAGGCGCAGGTCG
>DHHN01000223.1:11553-13090 GCA_002403295.1 bacterium UBP1_UBA4771
ATCGAACGAAAGGTCTCCGCCAACTGGTTCTCGGCGGTTTCCGAGGGCTCCTCGAGCATGACCTGCGTCGTCTACTTCCGGCTGCGGCGCGACGGCTCCGTCGAGGACGCGCGGATCGAGGCGAGCTCGGGGAACGCCTACTTCGACCGCGCGGCGCTCCGGGCCGTCAAGAGTTCGAGCCCGTTTCCGCCGCTGCCGCGGGCCTTTCCCGAACAGTATCTCGGCATCCATTTCACATTCGTCCAGAAGGAATGAACATGCGAGGTTTCATCGGCATCGCGATCGCCGTCTGCTGCGCCGCGGGAGCGGCGCGGGCGCAAACCGACGTGTACCTCCGGTCCGAGCGAGCGGGACGCGGCAAGGTGCCGGTCATCGTCAGGGAGATCGAGGCGGCGTCCGACCGCGACCGGGACGGCGCCTCGCTTCTCACGAGCGTCATCCGGACCGATCTCGATTATTCGGGGCTCATCGAGGTGCTGCGGCTCGACGGGGGCGGCGAGGGGAAGGTCGCGGGGGCCGTCTTCGAGGGCTCGCTTTCGACGGAGGGAGGCTCGTTCGCGCTCGAGGCGCGGCTCCTCGATTTCATGAGCCGCGAGGTGATCTTCAGCAAGCGCTACCGGTTCGGCGCCGACGCCCGCCGCCACGTGGCCCATACCGTGAGCGACGAGATCGTTTACTTTCTCGTCGGCGAGCGCGGCATCGCGACGACCCGCCTCCTCTTCCGCCGCGGCGGGGAGGGAAAGAAGGACCTGTACGTCATCGACTACGACGGCTTCGGAGAGCGGCGGCTCACGACCGGCGAGCTCGTTCATTCGCCCCTCTGGCTCGATGGATCCCGGGTCTGCTACTCCTCCGACCGGCGGAGCAACTGGGATTGCTATCTCGTCGATCTCAGGGAGGGATCGAAGTATCTCATCACGCAGTGGCGCGGGATCAACTTCGCGGGAAGCTACTTCGCGCCGCGCGACGAGATCGCGATGACGCTCTCCGTCGACGGCAACCACGAGATCTACGTGCTCGATTCCACGGGCAAGGTGCTTCGCCGTCTCACGCGGAACCGGGCGATCGACATTTCGCCGAGCTGGTCGCCGAACGGCGCCGAGATCGCCTTCGTGAGCGACCGCGGCGGGACGCCGCAGATCTACATCATGGACAGCTACGGGGCGAACGTCAGGCGGTTGTCGCGCACGGGCAACTACAACCAGTCCCCCGCCTGGTCGCCGAGGGGCGACATCATCGCCTACTGCTCGCGCGAGGGAGGCGTCTACCGCCTTCGGCTCATCTCCCCGGACGGGCTCGTCGAGGAGACGATCTTCGAGGATTACACGAGCTACGAGGATCCGGTGTGGGCCCCCGACGGGCGGCACATCGCCGCGACGGCGCGCGAGGGGGGGAGAACCTGGATCGTCGTTATCGATATCGACACGAGGGAGAAGCGGCGTCTCGTCCAGGGGGAGTCCCCCGACTGGTCGCCGCTGCCTCCCGAGCCGCGGACGGAGCTTCTCGGCCGATGATTTTCGGCGCCGCGGCGAAAAAA
>DHHN01000223.1:13253-16397 GCA_002403295.1 bacterium UBP1_UBA4771
CCGCCCCCGCCGGCGCCGGTCATCGAGCAGCCGGTGACGCCGCCCCCGCCGCCGCCGGTCGTCGAGGAGAAGCCCGTCTCCCTCGAGGACGTCTTCTTCGATTTCGATAAGTTCAGCATCAAGAGCGAGTACAGGAGCGTGCTCACCCGCAACGCCGAGATTCTCGCGGCCAATCCGAACAAGCGGGTTCTCGTCCAGGGCCACTGCGACGAGCGCGGCACGAACGAATACAACATGGCGCTCGGCGAAAAGCGCGCCAAGGCGGTCGTCGATTTCTACACGAACTACGGCATCGCCCCGAGCCGCATCACCTGGATCAGCTACGGCGAGGAGAAGCCCTTCGCCGCCGGAAGCAACGAGGCGGCTTGGGCCCAGAATCGCCGGGCTCACATGATCGTACAGTGAAACGGATAATGAACGGCTGGCGGGCGAGGGCGGCGGCGGCGGCGCTCGCCGCCCTCGTCGCCGCGATCCATGGCGGATGCTGGGGCCAAGCCTTTTTCCGGGCCCCGGGGGAGACGCTCGCGTCCTCGTCCAAGATCGACTCGCTGCTTCGCGAGAACGCGCTTCTCCGGGAGCGGATTCTCCGTATCGAGGAGTCTCAGAGGCGGGAGGAGGATCGCGGGCGGGAGGCGAACGCCCGGCTGAAGACCGATCTCGAGGAGCTCAAGGACCAGCTGAACTCGGTCGCGGAGATGCTCCGCGAGGCGCAGGAGGCGCCGCTCTTCAAGCCCGCCGAGAGGCGCCGGACGCCGCCTCCCGATACGACCAAGGCCCGATCGGAGGCGCCGGCCGGAAACGGCGGCGCCCCGGTCGCCACCGCCGATGAGGCGGCCGATACGTCGGGCGCGGCCGCCGTGCGCCCCGGGCGGGGCGACCTTGCCGGCGCCGGGACGCCGGGGAGAGATACGGCGGGGACCGGAACGGTCCCCGCGCCGCCTCCCGAGGAGCTCTACCGCCAGATTTACCTCGATTACAGCAGGCGCGAGTACGCGCTCGCGCTCGAGGAGTCCGACGCCTTTCTCGCGGAGTACCCCGAAGATCCGCTCGTTCAGGAGATTCTCTTCCTCAGGGGGCAGAGCCTCGGGGAGCTCGGGCGGCCGCTCGACGCGCTCAAGGAATTCTCGACCCTCCTCCAGCGGTTTCCGGGCGGCAAACGCGCTCCCGGAGCGCTTCTCAGGATGGCGATCTCGTACGAGGGCATGGGGCAGCTCGAGCTCGCGGCGGGGGTCGCGCGGCGGCTCGTCGCGGAGCATCCCCGATCGAGCGAGGCCAAGACCGCCGAGGAGCGATTCAGCTCCATTCTTCAACAGTAAGGCGTTCCACGTTTCTCGCGCGGAGCGGGACGCCGCTTCCGCCCGCCTATGATTGAAAACGCCGCCATCGGTTCCCATCTGCCCCTGATCGCAGCCATCGTCGCGCTCCTCGGCCTCTCCGCGTTTTTCTCGGCTTCCGAAACCGCCTATTTCTCGATCCCGCGCACGGCCGTGCTCGAGCTCGAAAAAGGGAAACGGCGCGAGCGGATGGCGGCCGCGCTGCTGCGCGATCCGCGCATGCTGCTCGTGACGATCCTCTTCGGCAATCTGCTCGTCAATATCGCGGCGACGAGCGCCGTGACCGTGCTCGCGATCGGCCTCTACGGCGAACCCGGCGTCGTCGTCGCCGCGGCGGCCATGACGGTGCTCGTTCTCCTGTTCGGAGAGATCACGCCGAAGAGCCTCGCCATGAAACGAGCCGGCGCCTTCGCCGTCGCGGCGGCGCCGGCTCTCAGCGTCTTCATGGGCGTCATCACCCCGGTCCGCCTCGTGCTCGGCGCGATCGCGCGGCGCACGGTCGAGGGGAGCCGGAGGCTCCTCGGAGAACGCCGCGCGGCGTACGGCGCGCGCGAGCTCGCCACCGCCGTCGAGCTCGGCCATCGGGACGGGCTCTTCGGCGCGTTCGAGAAGCAGGTTCTCACGAATCTCTTTCTCTTCACCGAGATCACGGCGCGCGAGGCGCAAACGCCCCGCCGCGACGTGTTCGCGCTCGACGCCGGCACCCCGCTCGGCGAGGCCGTCGTCGCGGTGCGGAGCCGGGGCTACAGCCGAGTTCCGCTCGTCTCGGGGGCGGGGGAGGAGGTCGCGGGGATGCTCTTCGCGAAGGATCTCCTCCGGTACTCGCGCGACGACCGCGTGACCCTGCGCGAGATCATGCGCCCCGCGGTCTTCACCCCTGAAAGCAAGCGGATCCGGGATCTCTTCGGAGAGCTCATCGCGTCGCATCAGAACATCGTCGTGGTCGTCGACGAGCACGGCACGTATACGGGGATCCTCAGCCTCGAGGATATTCTCGAGGAGATCTTCGGCGAGATCCGAGACCGGCGCGAGCCGCGCGTCGACGAGTACCTGCGCCTCGATGAGCGCCGCATCGTCGCGGAGGGGGCGATGAACCTGAGGGACGTCAATACGCTGCTCGGGACCGGTCTCGAATCGCTCGAGGTCGAGACCGTCGCCGGGTACCTCGTCGAGCGGATCGGGCGGATCCCGCGCGAGGGGGAGGCGTTCGAGCTCGACGGGCTGCGGTTCCTCGTGCTGTCCGCCGAGCCGGTGCGCGTGAACAAGCTCAAGATCGAGCGCATGGCGGAGGAGGACGAGCGATGAGCCCGCTCC
Organism: bacterium UBP1_UBA4771; assembly: GCA_002403295.1. GTDB lineage: Bacteria > Krumholzibacteriota > Krumholzibacteriia > Krumholzibacteriales > Krumholzibacteriaceae > SSS58A. Next base: position 15,902 of record DHHN01000223.1, read on the forward strand.
AGTCGATCGCCGTCGTCGTATTCACGGTGCTTCTCTCGGCGTTCGCCTCGGGGGCGGAAACGGCGGTCGTCTCGTGCAGCAAGGTGCGGCTGCGCGCGGGCGCCCGGGCGGGATCCCGGCGGGCGCGGATGCTCGAAGGGCTCATCTCGTCCCCCGAGCGCTTCTTCGCCGCGGTGCTCGTCGTGAATAACGTCGCCGTGATCGGCTGCACCGCCGCCGCGACGGGTCTCGCCGTGTCCGTCTTCGGGGACCGGGGAGCGGCGATCGCGACGGCCGTCATGGTTCCCGTGCTCCTCATCTTCGGCGAGGTGATCCCGAAGGCGGTGTTTCTCTACCACGCCGACAGGGTGGCGGTTGCCGTGGCGCCGGTGCTCCGGGCGCTCGGGATCGTTCTCTGGCCTCTCGTCGCGCCCGCCGCCCTCCTCGTGCGCGCGCTCGTTCGCGCCACGGGCACGGGACAGCGGCGGCTCAATATCCTCTCCACCCGCGAGGAGCT
>DHHN01000223.1:16488-18239 GCA_002403295.1 bacterium UBP1_UBA4771
ACGGCCTCGGTCGACGAGGTGATCTCGGAGGCGAACAGGCATACATTCTCGCGATTCCCGATCGTATCCCCCTCCGACCGCCGCGTCGTCGGGATCGTGTCGCTCTTCGATCTCCTCGGGCTCGACGGCGGGGAGCGGCTCCCGTCCGTCATGCACAAGCCGCTCTTCACGAGGGAGAACGAGTCGGCCGAGCGGCTTCTCGTGCTCATGAAGGACGAGGCGATGCACATGGCGATCGTCGTCGGGGAGCGGGGAGAGCCGCGGGGCATCGTGACGCTCGAGAATATCCTCGAGAGCATCGTCGGGGACATTTACAACGAGTATCAGGGCGTTTCGTTCGGCGAGCTGTAGCGCGGCGGACGGCCGCGGGGAAGGACGAACGTGGAGAGCGAAGGCGCCGCGGGCGGGCGTTCCGCGTATCCGCTTCCCGTGCCTCTCGGCGCGCGCCGCATGGCGATCCTCGCCGAGGGGTGCTTTTCGCCGCTCGGCGCCAAAACCGCCGTGTGCCTCGTCCGGTACGCGTCGAGCGAGGTCGTCGCCGTCATCGATTCGACGCTCGCCCCGTCGACCGCGGAACGCGCGCTCGGTTTCGGAGGCGCCATCCCCGTCGTCGCCTCGCTCGTCGAGGCGCTCGCGCGCGGGCCGGACATCCTCGTCCTCGGCACCGCCCCGCGCGGGGGGCGGATGGCGTCTTCCGAGCGCGCCGCCGCGCTCGAGGCGATCGAGGCGGGGCTCCACGTCGCGAGCGGGATGCACGAATTCCTCGCTGACGACGCGGCGGTGTCGGCGGCGGCCCGGCGCCGGGGCGTCGTGCTCTGGGACGCGCGGAGGCCTCCCGACGGGCTCGGCGTCTCCTCGGGCGCCGGCGCGTCGTGTCCGGTCGTCATGACGGTGGGCTCGGACTGCAACACCGGCAAGATGACCGCCGCCATGGAGATCCATCTCGGGCTCCTGCGCGCCGGCGTCCGGTCCGGCTTCGCGGCGTCCGGACAGACGGGAATCATGATCGCCGGAACGGGCATTCCCGTCGATCGGGTGGTCGCCGATTTCATCGGAGGGGCGGCGGAGCGGCTCGTCGCCGAGACGGCGCACGAACGGGACGTCGTGATTCTCGAGGGGCAGGGCTCCATCCTGCATCCGGGATACGCGGGCGTCACCCACGGCATGATCGCGGGGGCGATCCCGAGCGGATACGTGCTCTGCCACCAGCCGACGAGAGAGAGGGTCCGCGGCTACGACGTCCCCATCCCGCCGCTCGCGGAGCTCGCGCGCCTCTACGAGCGCGCCGCCGCGGGCATCGGGAGGATTCCGGTCGTCGCCGTCGCGCTCAATACCTTCGATCTCGGCGACGAGGCCGCGCGAGCGGCGGTGGCGCGCGCCTCGCGCGAAACGGGGCTCCCGGCCGCCGATCCCGTTCGCTTCGGGGCCGCCCCGCTCGTCGAGGCCGTCCTGGAGACGATGCGGCGGTCGTGACGCCGCCCGTCCGCGCCGCCGTCGCGCGGCGGGGGCCGGCGAGGGGCGCTAGAGAAGCCGGTGGGGGTTCCGTTCGTCCTTGCAGATCCTGTAGAAATTGCAGAAGCGGCAGCGCCCGTTCTCGACGAGGGGAAAGAAGCGCGGGGCGAGCGCCTCGTTCCGCGCGATGTCGGCGTCCTCGAGCACGGAGGCCAGCCTCGTGATGCCGCGCGCGATGCGATCCTCGGCCGCGGCGATCGTCTCCCGGCTCGCCGCGTGGGAGACCGCGGCGCCGCCCT
>DHHN01000159.1:0-1419 GCA_002403295.1 bacterium UBP1_UBA4771
GTTTCGAGATGAGGTTCTCGACCTCTGCGGGGGCCGCTCCGGTGTATTCGGTGCGGATCGTGAGCGTGGGGTAGCTGAGCTCGGGGAGGAGGTTGAGCTTGAGCCGGAAGAAGGAGACGAATCCGAAGAGGATCACGGCGAGCGTGAACATCGCGATCGTCACCCGCCGCTTCGTCGATATCTCTATGATGTTCATTGGCCGCCCGTTTCTTCCGACGTCCCTAGCGGGCGACGATCTGAACCTTCGTGCTGTCCTTGAGGCTGCCCTTGCCGGTCGTGACGACCGTGTCGCCCGCTTTGAGGCCGGCGAGCACCTCGACGTGCGTCGTATTGATGAAGCCGGTCTCGATGCTCAGGCGGTAGGCCATGCTGTCCCTCACGACGAACACGGCGTTCTCACGATCCTCGGTGATGATCGCGTCCTTCGGCGCCTTCACGGCGTTCGCGTGCACGTCGTAGATGATCTGTATCCGGGCGAACATCCCCGGCCGGAGGCGTCCCGACGGATCTCGCGCCTCGATCGTGACCTTGACGGTGCCGGTGGCGGGATCGATCACGGGGCTGATCCGCGCGATCCGGCCCGGGACGGATTCGCTGCCCATGGCGTCGATCGACATCGCCGCGGGCTGTCCGACGCGGAGCTTGCCGAGCTGCCGCTCCGGCACGTGCAGGACGGCGATGAGCGGATTGAGCCCGGCGACGCGGAACACGGACTGGTTCGGGAGCACCATGTTTCCGACCTTGATGAGGCGCTCGGTAACGACGCCGGCGATGGGCGTGCGTATCGACGTGTATTTGTAATCGAGCTCCGCGAGCTCGTACGCGGCCTTCGCCTGTTCCCAGTCGTACTTGCTCTGCTGAAAGACCTCCGTGCTGATGAGGTTGCGGTCGTGCAGGTTGACGTTCCGCTCGTAGACCGAATGCAGCTTGTCGAGACTCGCGCGGGACTGGGCGAGCTGCACCCTGATCTTCTCGTCGTCGAGCCGGGCGAGAACGTCCCCTTCCTTTACGTAGCGGCCCTCCTCGACGAGGATCTCCTTCACGACGCCGCCGACCTTCGCCACGACGCCCGTCTCCTCCTCGGCCCCGATCGTCGCGGTCCCCGTGAAGTACGCCGCGATGTCGCCGGCCGTCACGACGGCCACCTCGACGGGTACGGCGACCTTTTCGTCCTTTGCGCCTTTGTTTTTCGCGTTGCCGCGCTTGCTGCATCCCGCCGAGACGCCGATGGCGCCGAGCAGCGCGAGGATCAGCGTCATTCTCCATATTTTTTTCATGCAATCTCCCTTGTCGCCGGCCGGTTACGCATATTATACGCCCTCACTAGTGATAAGTTGCAGATAGCGTCCCTTTTTTCGGAGCCGCCTGCGTATAGGACGGTTCGGCGGGGGGGAAAGGTTTCAATATCTTTTGGGGCGA
>DHHN01000159.1:1485-3917 GCA_002403295.1 bacterium UBP1_UBA4771
AAGGCCGCCGAGACCAGGCAGCAGCCGACGAGGATGAGCCACAGCGTCCACAGCGGCACGCGGTCCCAGAACCAGCCGATGACGCCGAGGAGGTAGTTTCCGATCGCCGTCGCGGCGAACCAGCCGCCCTGGCAGAGGCCCTTGTACTGCGGCGGCGCGACCTTCGCCACGAAGGAGATCCCCATCGGGCTTAAGAAAAGCTCCGCGACCGTCAGGATGAAGTAGGTCCAGATGAGCCAGTACGGCGAGACGAGCATGCTCTCCGGCGCCACCTGCCCGACGAGCTCCTTTGGGCTCGCGAGCCCGATCGATCCGAGGAGCAGCAGGCCGAAGGCGCCCGCGGTCATGAGCATGCCGTAGCCGATCTTGCGCGGGGCGGTCGGTTCCTTGCCCCTGCCGTTCAGCCAGCTGAAGAACCCCACGACGAGCGGCGTGAGCGCCACGATGAAGAACGGGTTGAAATGCTGGAACTTCTGCGGGGTGAACGGATTCACGGCGTCGTAGCCGCGGTATCTCACGAACGCGAGCACGGCGAACACGACGAACGCCGCGAAGCCGAGGCCCCGCGTCCGGCTCGCGCCGCCCGGCTTCAGCGCGAACCACGCGCCGAGCACGGCGAGGAATATCGGCAGGAGACCGAAGAGGTCGAACCACAGGTTCGTCGCCTTGCCGACCGTCGGCTGCGTGTAGTCGCGGGCGAAGTAGGTCATGCAGACGCCGCTCTGGTGGAACGACATCCAGAAGAAGATCACGACCACGTAGACGAGCCCGAGCGCGATGAAGCGATCCTTGATCTGCGCCCGCGTCAGCGTCTGGACGTGCGACGGGATGCCCTGCGCGCGCGTCTTGTCGGTCACCATGTAGTCGGCGTGCTTGTAGTGCTTGCGGAAGCCCCAGAAGACGAGCATCGAGATGATGAGGCTGAAGCACGCGACGCCGAATCCGTAGTGGTACGACTTGCTGAGCATGTTTATGTACTTCTCGGAGAACGCCCCGAGCGTCTCGATCGTGATGCTCGGATCCTGCGCCTGCGCGATGCCGAGGTATTTCGCCGCGTCCTCGAGCGTGCCCTTGAGATAATGGTTCGCGAGCGCCGGGATGCGGCCGTCGTAGAAGAAATTGCCCTTCGAGAGGATCCAGTTGTTGATCTTTTCGGCGGCGGTCGGCGCGAACATCGCGCCGATGTTGATCCCCATGTAGAAGAGGGTGAAGGCGCGGTCGCGGTTCGGCGCGAACTCGGGCGACTCGTACATCTTGCCGACGAGCGCCTGCAGGTTACCCTTGAAGAGCCCCGTGCCGAGGGCGATCGTGCCGAGCGCCGCGACGATGAGGGGGAAGCCCGTCGTCATCGGCGTCGGGAAGGCCAGCATGAAGTAGCCGGCGAACATCACGACGAGGCCGATCCCGATCGTTTTCCCGTAGCCGAGCGCCTTGTCGGCGATGATGCCTCCGAGGAGCGGGAAGAAGTAGACGAACCCCATGAAGATGCCGTAGACGCGGCTCGACTCGGCGGACGTCATGCCGTACTTCGCCTGCAGGAACAGGACAAAGATGGCGACCATCGTGTAGAAGCCGAACCGCTCGCCCATGTTCGCGAAGAACGCGACGATGAGCCCCTTCGGATGTCCCTTAAACATAGTCGATCCTCTCGCCTCCTTTGGGTTCAAACGCTCCGGATCGGTGACGTCCGCCCGGCCCGCCGGGTGGACGATGCGGGGGATGATACGGGAGAACGGGCGGGGGCGATAGCGAAAATTTCGGGGTGCCGCGGGGGCTCGGCGGGGCTCGGCCCGCGGGCCGGGGCGACGGAATTTTCCGGTATTGCTATTGGGCGGGAAAAGGGACTATTCTGTGCCGGTTTCTTCGGGCCGGCGTTCGGGCGCCGCGGCGAGGACGATGAAAGAATCGAGAAACATCCGTCTCGAGCTCGAGGACGGCGGCGTCCTCGAGGGCCGGTCTTTCGGCGCCGCGCGCTCGGCGGCGGGCGAGGTCGTTTTCAACACCGGGATGACGGGCTATCCCGAATCGCTCACCGATCCGTCGTACCGCGGGCAGATCCTCGTCCTCACGTATCCACTCGTCGGCAACTACGGCGTGCCGCCCCCGGAGCGCGAGCACGGTCTCCTGAAGTATTTCGAATCCGAGAAAGCGCAGGTAGCGGGTCTCGTCGTCGCCGAACACTGCGAGCGGCCGAGTCACTGGAACGCGGCGAAGAGCCTCGGCACGTGGCTCCTCGAGAACGACGTCCCGGCCCTCGAAGGCGTCGACACACGCGCCCTCACGAAGAAGCTCCGGAGCAAAGGAACGATGCTCGGCAGGATCGTCTGCGACGAGGAGGTCCCCTTCGCCGACCCGAACGCGCGGAACCTCGTCGCCGAGGTGAGCGTGCGCCGCCCCGTCGTCTACGAAGCGGAGGGAGAGGGGGCGGGCCG
>DHHN01000159.1:4008-4253 GCA_002403295.1 bacterium UBP1_UBA4771
GACTGCGAATACGAATACGACGGTCTCTTCCTCTCGAACGGCCCCGGCGATCCGAAGATGTGCGCGGCGACGATCGAGCGGCTCCGGGTCGCGCTCGAGCGACGGACGCGGATCTTCGGCATCTGCCTCGGCAATCAGCTCCTCGCCCTCGCCGCGGGGGCCGACACCTACAAACTCGACTACGGCCACCGCTCGCAGAACCAGCCGTGCGTCGAGGCGGGCACCCGGCGCTGCCGCATCACCTC
>DHHN01000159.1:4270-7249 GCA_002403295.1 bacterium UBP1_UBA4771
AACGACGGGACGAACGAGGGCATCCGCCACGAGCGGTTGCCCCTCATGTCGGTGCAGTTCCACCCGGAGGCGAGCGCCGGGCCGACCGACACGGAATACCTCTTCGACGTCTTCATCGAGAGTCTGAGGAATGGAAGAGCGTAGCGTCAAAAAGGTGCTGCTCCTCGGAAGCGGAGCCCTCCAGATCGGGCAGGCGGGGGAGTTCGACTACTCGGGGAGCCAGGCCATAAAGGCGGCGAAGGAGGAGGGCGTCGAGGTCGTCCTCGTCAACCCCAACATCGCCACTATCCAGACGAGCGAGGGGATGGCGGACCGCGTCTACTTTCTCCCCGTCGAGCCCTTCTTCGTCGAGCGCGTCATCAGAAAGGAGCGCCCCGACGGCGTGCTCCTCGCCTTCGGCGGGCAGACGGCCCTCAACTGCGGCGTCGAGCTCGCCGAAAGCGGCGTCTTCGAGCGCTACGGCGTCCGCGTCCTCGGCACTCCGGTCGCGGCGATCGTCGCGACGGAGGACCGCAAGCTCTTCGTCGAGAAGCTCGCCGGGATCGGCGTGCTCACGCCCCGAAGCGCCGCGATCTCGACGGTCGAGGCCGGGCTCCGCGCGGCTGAATCGATCGGCTACCCGGTCATGATACGCGCCGCCTACGCCCTCGGCGGAAAGGGGAGCGGCACGGCGGACGGCCCCGGCACGCTCCGCCCCATGCTCGAGCGCGCTCTCTCCTCGACTCCGCAGGTGCTCGTCGAGGAGTGCCTCGCCGGCTGGAAAGAGATCGAGTATGAGGTTATGCGCGACGCCTTCGACAACTGCATCACGATCTGCAACATGGAGAACCTCGACCCGATGGGGATCCACACGGGGGAGAGCATCGTCGTCGCCCCCTCGCAGACCCTCACGAACGCCGAGTATCACAAGCTGCGGGCGATCGCGATCCGGGTGATAGGCCACCTCGGCATCGTCGGCGAATGCAACATCCAGTACGCCTTCGACCCGCGGAGCGAGGATTACCGCGTCATCGAGGTCAACGCGCGCCTCTCGCGCTCGTCGGCCCTCGCGTCGAAGGCGACGGGCTATCCGATCGCGTTCGTCGCGGCGAAGCTCGCCTTCGGCCGCGCGCTTCCGGAGCTTCGGAACTCCGTCACGCAATCGACCACCGCCTGCTTCGAGCCGGCGCTCGACTACGTCGTCGTCAAGTTTCCCCGCTGGGATCTCAACAAGTTCAAGGTCGTCTCGCGCGCCATCGGTTCCGAGATGAAGAGCGTCGGCGAGGTCATGGCGATCGGCCGCTCGTTCGAGGAGGCGCTCCAGAAGGCGATCCGGATGCTCCAGGTCGGGATGTACGGCCTCGCGGCGAATGACCTGCGCTTCGAAAACGCCGAAGAGGCGATCGCGAATCCGACCGACATGCGGATATTCGCCGTCGCCGAGGCGATACGCGGGGGCGTGCCGGTCGAGCGGATCAACGCCCTCTCGGGGATCGATCCGTGGTTTCTCCACAAGATCGCGAACATCGTCGAGATCGAACGCGCCCTCGCGGCGGGGCCGTTCACCGACGAGCTCCTCTCGCGCGCCAAGCGCTTCGGATTCTCCGATCACCAGGTCGGGAGGATCATCGGGAAGAGCGAGCTCGAGGTGCGCAAGCTCCGCAAGCGCTGGGGGATCCGGCCCTTCGTGAAGCAGATCGACACGCTCGCGGCGGAATACGCGGCGAAGACGAACTACCTCTACCTCACCTACAACGCCTCCGAGCACGACGTCGACTACGGACGGCTCCCCGGCGGGGGAGCCGTGATCGTGCTCGGGAGCGGAGCGTACCGGATCGGCTCGTCCGTCGAGTTCGACTGGTGCTGCGTGAACGCGGCGAAGACGGCGAAGGCGCTCGGGTATCCGACCGTCATGGTGAACTACAACCCGGAGACCGTCTCGACCGACTACGACGAATGCGACCGGCTCTACTTCGACGAGCTGAGCTTCGAGCGCGTGCTCGACATCGCGGAGCTCGAGGAGCCGCACGGCATCGTCGTTTCGATGGGCGGGCAGATCCCGAACAACCTCGCGATGAAATGCCACGCGGCGGGGCTCCGTATCCTCGGCACGGGCGCCTCGAGCATCGACCGCGCCGAGGACCGGCACAAGTTCTCCCGCCTCCTCGACGAGATCGGGATCGACCAGCCGCCGTGGCGCGAGCTCACGAACCTCGAGGAGGCGAAGGCCTTCGCGGCGAAGGTCGGCTATCCGGTCCTCGTGCGGCCTTCCTACGTTCTCAGCGGCGCCTCGATGAACGTCATCTTCAGCGAGGAGAACATGGAGCGGTTCATCTCGGCCGCCTCGTGCGTCAACCCGGAGCATCCCGTCGTCATATCGAAGTTCATCGAGGGGGCGAAGGAGATCGAGATCGACGCCGTGGCGGACCGGGGGAACGTCCTCATCTACGCGATGAGCGAGCACGTCGAGCAGGCGGGGGTCCACTCGGGGGACGCGACGATGGTCCTTCCGCCGCAGCGGCTCTACCTCGAAACGGTGCGGCGGATCAAGACCGTCGCGCGGCGGCTCGCGCGGTCGCTCGAGATCACGGGCCCATTCAACGTCCAGTTCATCGCGAAGGACAACGACATCAAGGTCATCGAGTGCAACCTGCGCGCGAGCCGGAGCGTCCCCTTCGTCTCGAAGGTCTTCAAGCACAACTTCATCGACATCGCGACCCGCGCCATACTCGGCGGATCGATCCCGCCCATCGACACGTCGAGCCTCGATCTCGACTACGTCGGCGTCAAGTCGGCGCAGTTCTCCTTCTCGCGGCTCAAGGAGGCCGATCCCGTCTGCCACGTCGAGATGGCCTCGACGGGCGAGGTGGGGTGCCTCGGCGACGACGTGTACGACGCCTTTCTCAAGTCGTTCCTCTCGACGGGGATGCGTTTTCCGAAGGCGAACGTGCTGCTGAGCGTGAGCGGCGAGGCGAACCGCTACGGGCTCCTCGACGCGGT
>DHHN01000111.1:0-4513 GCA_002403295.1 bacterium UBP1_UBA4771
ACCGCCCGGTCGAGCGCCGGGGAGGGCCGCGCCATCGGGTGCCGCACGTTCATCGTGTGGCCCGCGCCGGGGAGCACCTCGAGGCGGGCCGGGGCGATTCGCGGGACCGCGGCGAGCGAGCGCGTCTCCGAGACGGTCACCGCGCCGTCCCGCTCGCCGTGCACCATGAGATGCGCGGCGCCGAGGCGGGCCGCCGCGGCGGGGAGATCGAATGCCTCGCGGCGGCGGTCGATATCGTCGTAGTAGGCGTAGTCGAGACGGAGCGGGCCGTCGGCGCGGGGATCCGCGAAGACGAGCGCTCCCTCGCGCCGCCACGCGGCTTTCCGCCGCTCGGTGTAGCGGTCGAGGCGCGCCGGCGTCGACCAGGTGACGAGCGAGCGCACCTCGGGGAGCCCGGAAGCGGCGAGGAGCGCCACGGCGCCGCCCCGGCTGTGCCCGACGAGCCCCCAGACGCCGTTGCCGGCCGCGGCGGGCCCGAGCCCGCCGGCGCGGAGGAAATCGGCGGCGCGGAGGAGATCCTCGATCTCCCGCGAAACGGTGTTGCGCGCGAAGGCCTCCGGATCGGCGAACCGGCCCGTCGTCTCGTCGACGCCGCAGTGCGAGAAGCTCATCGTCAGAACGTGAAATCCGGCCGCGGCGAGGCGCTCGGAGAGGTACGGGTAGAACCCCCACCGTTTGTAGCCGAGAAAGCCGTGGCAAACGATGACGAGCGGGCGCGGCGCGCCGGGGGCGGCGAGCCGCAGGTCGGCGCGAACGGGGCGCGCGCGGGCCGAGGCGATCTCGATCTCGCGAATCACCGTGCCGGAACGCATGGCGCCCTTGCCAATCATCGCTCCATCCATTAGAATAACGCCATCTTGTGTATATACAGCGGGGGTGAATCATGGCAAGGAGAATCATAATCGCGCTTCTCTGCACGCTCGTCCTTCTCGGCGCGGCGCGGCGCTTCACGTCCGGCAAGCCGCGCGACCTGCACGTTGAGGACGGCGACATCAAACTGTGGCATCGGACGGTCACCGAGCATTTCGGCCCCGGACAGCCGCACATCAAGGCGACGCTCGAAGCGCCTTCGATGAGCAAGATCGTGCTCCATTACAAAACGCCGGACGATCCGGCGGAACGCAAACTCGGGCTCTTCTTCATCGGGAACCGCCAGTACAGCGGTTATCTGCCGATCTACGGCATCGGATCCCGGATCAAGTACGCCCTCACGGTCACCCGGCCCGACGGATCGGTCGTGCGCGTCCCGGAGGGAGGGAAGTACTACGTCCTCAAGTTCAAGGGGAAGGCCGCGAAGGAGGCGATCGCCGCCCACGTCGTCTGCATGTTCGGCGCGTTCTTCTTCATGACGCTCGCGCTGTTCGGAGCGCTCGGGATTCTGCGCAGGGGCGAGGGAAAGCGGCGCGCGGTGAGCGCGGCGCGATGGGCGCTTTTCTTCACGTTCATGGGCACGTGGCCGCTCGGACTTCTGCTCAACTGGCAGACCTTCGGCGTTCTCTGGGAAGGGTATCCGTTCGGCCGCGACATCACGGACAACAAGACGCAGATCGTTTTCGCGTTCTGGCTCGCGAGCCTTCTCCTCGTGCGGGGGAGCCTCTTCGGGCGGGGAGAGGAGCGGGATCGCCTCGGCCCGAAAGGGTTCGCGTGGGCGATCGTCGCGAGCTTCGCCGTGAGCCTCGCGCTCTACCTTTTGCCGCACAGCCTCTGAAGCGCCGGATGCTTCGGGAGCAGAGCATGAAGCGGGATCTTTTCTCGGGCTCGCTCGCCTGTCTCGCGCCGCTCGCGGGGTACAGCGACGCGCCGCTGCGGCTCATCGCCGCCGAGTGCGGCGCCGACTTCGCGTTCACGGGGCTCGTGAGCGCCGACGGGCTCGTGCGCGGGGGGGCGGGGAGCGCGGCGCTCATGGGGCGGCTCGCGGGGGAGGCGCCTCTCGGCGTGCAGATCTTCGGCGCCGCACCGGATCATCTCGGGCGGGCCGCGGCGATCGCCGCCGGATCGGGCGCCGATTTCATCGATCTCAATTTCGGCTGCCCGGTGAAGAAGGTGATCCGGAGAAACGGCGGAGTTTCGATCATGCGGGACCTCGATCTCATGGAGCGGATCGTGCGCGCCGTCGTCGCGAGCGTCGATCTCCCGGTGACGGCGAAGATCCGGAGCGGCTGGAGCGACGAGGAGCGCAACTTCATCGAGGCGGGGCGCCTTCTCGAATCCTGCGGCGCGGCCGCCGTCACGCTCCACCCGCGGCCGCGGAGCCAGGGATTCTCGGGCAGCGCGCACTGGGAGGACATCGCGGCGCTCCGCGCGGAGCTCGCGATACCCGTCATCGCGAACGGCGATATCCGCACGCTCGCCGACCACGCCGAGGTGACGCGGCTCACCGGATGCGCGATCGCGATGATCGGGCGGGGCGCCCTCGGGAATCCGTGGATCTTCCGCGAGATCAAGGACGCCGCCCGCGGGCGGCCGCCGCGCGAGACGGGAATCGACGAACGGCTCGACACGATCGAGCGCCACCTCGCGCTCATGGTCGATTTCTTCGGCGAGGACCGCGGCGTCCGGGAGATGCGCAAATTCTACCGCTGGTACCTGCGGTCGTTCGACGACATCAGGAAGTACCGGGCGGCGCTCGTCATCGCGCCGCGCGCCCGGGACGTCGCGGCGCTCGTCGCCGCCATGAGAGAGGAGCTCCGGGGAAATGGACGAAGCGAGGCTCAAGAGGCTTCTTGAATCGGTCGCGAGAGGCCGGACGAGCCCGGCCCGCGCGATCGAGCGGCTCAAGGTGCTCCCGTTCGAGGATCTCGGATTCGCCAAGGTGGATCATCATCGGGCGCTCCGCCGCGGCTTTCCGGAAGTGATCTTCTGCGAGGGAAAGACCCCGGGAGAGATCGCGGGAATCGCGAAGAAGATGTCCGCGTGCGGCGCGAACATCCTCGCCACCCGCTGCGACGCCGCGCTTTTCCGCAAGGTGCGCGCCCGGATCCCCGGCGCCGTCTTCCATCCCGAGGGGAATCTCTTCGCCGTCGAGCGGCGCCGGCCGCGGCGGCGCGGGCTCGTCGCCGTCGTTTCGGGCGGGACCTCCGACCGCCCCGTCGCCGAGGAGGCGGCGCTCACGGCGCACTACCTCGGGTGCGGCGTGGACCGGCTCTACGACGTGGGGGTCGCGGGCATTCACCGGCTTCTGCGCTCGTGGGAGCGGATACGCGGCGCCGATTGCATCGTCGTCGTGGCGGGCATGGAGGGAGCCCTCGCGAGCGTCGTCGCCGGCATCGCGGAGGCCCCGCTCGTCGCCGTGCCGACGAGCGTCGGATACGGGGCGAGCTTCGGCGGCCTCGCGGCGCTCCTCACGATGCTGAACAGCTGCGCGGGCGGGGTCACCGTCGTGAACATCGACAACGGTTTCGGCGCCGGATACGCGGCGGCGGTGATCGTGAAGAGCATCCACGCACGGAAATAAGGAGGGGCGGTTGTCAGTTCGAACGATGGCGCGGGAAACCCCCGGCATGATCGTCGTCGATCCGGCGGGGGGGCTCGCCGGCGACATGTTCCTCGCCGGTCTCTTCGGCCTCGGCGCCGACCCGGCGCGGGTCGCGCGAGCGGTGCGGAGCCTTCCCGGACTCGAACGGTTCTCGATCTCCGCTGATCGCGTGAAGCACGGCGCGGTCATGGCGCATCGCGCGCGCGTCCGCTGCCCCCGGACGGCGCGGGGGCGCGATCTCGCGGGAATCCTCCGGATGATCGATCGCTCGCCGCTCGAGCCGCGCGTCAGGGAGCTCGCCGCGGCGACCTTCCGCGTCATCGGCGAGGCCGAGGGGAAGATCCACGGCGTGAGTCCGCGGCGCGTGCATTTTCACGAGGTCGGCGCGGTCGATTCGATCGTCGATATCGTCGGCGCCGCCGTCGCGCTCTCGTTTCTCGGTTTTCCCGCCCTCTACCATCGTCCCTTCAGGCTCGGCGGCGGTTTCGTGGAGATCGCGCACGGGCGTCTGCCGCTTCCGGCGCCGGCCACGATCGAGATACTGCGCGGGAGAACGGTGCGTCTCGTGGACGAGGAGGGGGAGACCGTCACCCCGACGGGCGCCGCGCTCATGAAGGCGCTCGCGCGCGAGCTTTCCGCCGAGACATCCTTCACGCCGCGCCGCGTGGTCTATGCGGCGGGCACGCGGACCGAGGGCGCGGGGCCGGGTCTGCTCCGCCTCGTCGCCGCCGATCCGAAGACGCTCGGCCGTCCCGTCGCCGTCATCCGGACGACGATCGACGACATGAATCCGCAGCTCTACCCGTACGTGCAGGAACTGCTCTTCGAGGCGGGAGCGCTCGAGGCGTACCTCACGCAGATCGTCATGAAGAAAGGGCGCCCCGGCGTGCTGCTCACCGCGATATGCGAAACGGACGCGGTCGACGCCCTCACGGCGGTTCTCTTTCGCGAGACGACGACCCTCGGCGCGCGGGTGAGCGTCGAGTCGCGCGAGGAGCTCGAGCGGTGGACCGAGCGGGTCGCCACGCCGTACGGCGC
>DHHN01000111.1:4649-8465 GCA_002403295.1 bacterium UBP1_UBA4771
CTGCTCCTGCGGCCGCCCCGCGCGGATCGAGCGACCGCCGGAACCGGTGGCGCAGGTCGTGACGCACCGGGTCGGGCACGGCGAGGACTGGCGGTCGCTCGCGCGCGATTTCTACGGAGACCCCTCGCGGGCGGAGGAGCTCGCGCGGTCGAACGGCATGGATCCCTCGGCGCCTCCCCGCGCGGGAGGCGCCGTGCGGGTCTCCCTCGGCGCGCGCGACGTCTCGCGTCTCGAACGCCGCCTCGGCGCGGCCCGCGAGTACAACGCCGGGATCGATCTCGCCGGGGACGGCAACTACGCGGCGGCCGCGGCGAGGTTCGAGGAGGCCCTGAAGCTCGATCCTTCCTTCGCCGACGCCTCCTTCAACCTCGCGCTCGCCTGCGGCAAGCTCGGCGCGCACGAGCGGGCGATCCGCGTGCTGCGCGAGCTCGTCTCCGTCGAGCCGTTCCGCGCCGACTACCAGTACGCGCTCGGGGCCGCGCACTTCGCCGCGGCCGAGCTCTCCGGCGCCGCGAAGGCGTTCGGCGCGGTGCTCGTCGCGGAGCCGAACAACCCGCGGGCGCTCTTTTCGCTCGCCGCCGTGCGCGAACGGCAGGGAAACGCCGCGGAGGCGGTCCGGCTCTACCGGACGTATCTCGCCGTCGAACCAGGCGGGGAATGGGCGGAAGCGGCGCGTTCGCGGATCGAGGCGCTCGCCCGCTCCGCGGGGGGCGCGCGGTGATCGAGCTTCGCGGCGTCTCCTTCGGCTTCGCGGACGGCCGCGGGATCCTGCGGCCGGTGGATCTCGCGATCGAGGACGGCTCGTGGGTCGCCGTCGCCGGGGGAAACGGCTCCGGCAAAACGACGCTCTGCCGCCTCGTCGCCGGGCTCCTGCGCCCATCGTCCGGCACCGTCTCCGTGGACGGCGCCGATCCGTCCTCCGCCGGCGCATCCCCGGCCGTCGGGATCGCCTTCCAGAATCCGGACAGCCAGTTCGTCACCTCGCGCGTCGAGCGGGAGATACTCTTCGGGATGGAGAATCTCGCGCTCCCGCCGCGCGAGATGCGCACGCGCCTCGATGAAGCCGCCGCCGCCTTCGGTCTCGGCGGGCTGCTCCGGCGCAACCCGCACACGCTTTCGGGAGGGGAAAAGCAGCGGCTCGTGCTCGCGGGGCTTCACGCGATGGCTCCGAGACACCTCGTGCTCGACGAGCCGTTTTCCTTTCTCGACGACGCCGGACGGGCCTCGTTTCTCGGCGCGCTCCGCGGCTCGATCCGCGGCGGTTCGAAGACCGTCGTCTGGTCGACGCTCGACGAGGAGGAGATCGCGCTCGCCGGGCGGGTCGTCTTCCTGCACGGCGGCGAGGTGCTCTACGACGGTCCGCCGCGCGCCCTCTGCGCGGCCGTGCCGGCGGATATCCTCGACGCGGCGATCGTGCGCGCGGCGCGAGAAACGGCCGTGTTGCCGGAACGTTCCCGCGCCGTCCCCTCGGCGCCGTCTCCGGATCCCCCGCGCCCCGGCGACGCGCGTGCGGCGCCGGAGGGCGGGCGCGCGGCCTCCCCCGCGTCCGTGGAGATCCGCGGCGCGGTCTTCACGCGGGGCGGCGGGTTCTCGCTTCCCGTCGCGGATCTCGCGATCCGCCGCGGGGAAACGATCGGCATCGCCGGCCCCTCCGGCTCGGGCAAGACGACGCTCCTTCTCGGATGCGCCGGGCTGCTGCCCCCGCGGGAAGGATCGGCGACGGTCCTCGGCAACCGCATCATCTCCCGGCGCGACGCCCCCGTCGGCCGCTTCGCGTTCCTCTTCCAGAGCCCCGAGGAAGGTTTCTTCGCGCCGACGGTTCGCGGGGAGGTCGCGCTCGCCCGGCGGGCCTTTCACGGCGATCGGGGCGTCGAGGAATCGGTCGTCGCGGCGCTCGAGGCCGCGGGCCTCTCCCCGGCCGCGTTTCTCGATCGAAACCCCTTCGGCCTCTCGCAGGGGGAGAAGCGGCTCGTCGCGATCGCCTCGGTGCTCGTCATCGGCGCCGAGCTTCTGCTGCTCGACGAACCGACGATCTTTCTCGACGGCGCCGCGCGCGCGCGTCTCCTCGATCTCCTCGTCCGGCTCCGGGCCGCGGGGACGACGATCGTCGTCGCCTCCCACGACACGCGCTTTCTCGAGCCGCTCTGCGATCGCGTCGTCGCGCTCTCCGTTTGAATCGGGCATGGAGGTTCCGCCCCCTTGTCTTCGCGCGCCCGCTCGTGTATCCTCATGCTCCCCCGGCCCGCGGGCGCGGGAGACTCGTCGGCTTCAGCGGTTGTCTCGAGGAGCGTCGAATCCGGCATGGATGGAGGGATGGACAATGAAGACCGTCGTCCGTTGCGCCGGCATCGTCCTGATGCTCGGGCTCGTTTCGTTCTTGTCGTGCTCGAAAGGCGTTGAGATGGAGTTCAAGGATTTCGTCGCGGCGCACGTCGCGAAACTCGCGCCGATGGAGAAGGAGGCCAATCTCGCCTACTGGCGAGCGGCGAACTCGGGCGAGGAAGCGGACTACACGCGCTACTCCGAGGCGCAGCTGCGGCTCGAGAAGCTCTACACCGATCCCGCGGACTTCGCGTTCGTGAAGCGGGCGAAAGAATCCGGGAAGCTCGCCGATCCGCAGCTTCGGCGCACGGCCGACATCCTGTACCTGCGCTACCTCGGCAACCAGACCGATTCGCTCCTTCTCGAGCGCATACTCAGCCTCGCGAGCGCGGCCGAGAACAGGTTCACGGTGTACATGCCCGTCGTCGGCGCCGACACGATCAACACGAACGAGGTGTACCGCATCCTCGGCGAGGAGCGCAGCAGCGCGAAACGGCGCGCCGCGTGGGAGGCGAGCAAGAACGTGGGTCCGCTCATCCGCGACGATCTCATCGCGCTCGTGAAGCTCCGCAACGAGTCCGCGCGGACGGCGGGCTTCGATGATTACTACACGATGTCGCTCACGCTCGGCGAGCAGAACGAGGACGAGCTCGTCCGCGTCTTCGCCGAGCTCGACGAGATGACGCGCGAGCCGTTTCTCGCGCTGAAAGCGGAGCTCGACCGCGATCTCGCGAAGACCTACGGCGTGATGGTCGAGGATCTGCGGCCGTGGCACTATCACGATCCCTATTTTCAGGAGCTGCCGCAGGTGGGCGAGCTGGATCTCGACCGGTACTACGCGGGCAAGGACGCCGTCGAGATCGCGAAGGCGTTCAACGCCGGCATCGGCATGCCGGTCGAGGATATCCTCGCGTCGAGCGACCTCTACGAGCGTCCCGGCAAGAACCCGCACGCCTTCTGCACCGACATCGACCGCGCCGGCGACATACGCATTCTCGCCAACATGAAGAACAACGGCTACTGGATGGAGACGATCCTCCACGAGCTCGGCCACGGAACGTACAACAAGTACATCGACAGCGGCCTTCCCTTCCTCCTGCGGAGCTATCCGGCGAGCTGCCTCACGGAGGCCGCCGCCATGTTCTTCGGACGCCTCCCGCAGGATCCGGACTGGATGAAGGCGGCGCTCGGAATTCCGGACGAGAACGCCGCGAGGATCGCGCCCGCGATCGCGCGGTCGCTGCGCCTCAAACAGCTCATCTTCTCCCGGTGGAGCCAGGTGATGTTCCACTTCGAGCGCCGGCTCTACCGCGATCCCGGCCAGGATCTCAACACGCTCTGGTGGGATCTCGTGGAGCGGTATCAATTCGTGAAGCGCCCCGAGGGCAGGGACATGCCCGACTGGGCGACGAAGATACACATGGTGATGAGCCCGGTCTACTACCACAACTATATGCTCGGCGAGCTCGTCGCCTCGCAGGTCCATCACCACGT
>DHHN01000111.1:8648-17791 GCA_002403295.1 bacterium UBP1_UBA4771
ACCGCGTCGTGATCGCCGGGGCGAACTACCTCGTCGCCTCGGCGGTCTCGGCGCTCATGATCGGGGCACGGCCCGCGATGCCGGGCGCGGCGACGATCGCGCTCGGGGGAGCCGCGGGCGTCGTATACGTGCTCGGTTTTCTCGTCCTCATGGCGGGGATCGCGCGCGGCCCGCTCGCCGTGCCGGTCACCGTGGCCCGCCTCTCGGTCATCATTCCCGTCGTCGTCTCGATCCTCCTCTGGCGCGAAACGCCCGGGCCGGCGCAGTGGTGGGGCATCGCGCTCGGTCTCGCCGCGATCGCCCTCTTCGGACGCGGCATCTCGTCGGGACCGGGGCGGGTCGGCTTCGGTTACGCCTGGCTCATGCTCGCGCTCTTTCTCGTGCTCGGGACCGGGGACGTCCTGCTCAAGGCCTTTCGCGAGACGGCGGGGGACGCCGACCGGGCCGTCTTCACCTGGATACTCTTCACGACGGCCGCCGCGTTCACCTGGGCGCTCGTCGGGGCGCGGCGCGTCCGCGTCGACCGGCGGACGTTCGCCCTCGGGCTTCTCCTCGGCCTTCCGAACCTCGGCAGCACGGTCTTCACGCTGCTCGCCCTGCGATCGGTCGGCGCTTCCGTCGCGTTTCCATTCATCAATATCGCCGTCATCGCGGGAACGACCGCGCTCGGATACGCCGTCTGGCGGGAGAGGCCCGGGCGGTTCGGTCTCGCCGGTCTCGCGTTCGCCGCCGCGGCGATCGTCCTGCTCGCGTCGCGGTGAGCCGCGGGCGCGCGGCGGAAACGAGCGCGGCGAAAAAACACTTGCGCGCCCGGGGGCGCCGCGCTACCATCCGCGCGACATTCGGCCTTTTAATCTGGCCCGGGAGGCCAGGAAAGGAAAGCGCTGACGTTCCACCCTCCCTCTCCGGCCGGGTGGATTTTTTATATCCGCTCCCGCCGCGCCCAAGGAGGTTCGAGTCTTGAAGATCAAGCCGAAATCGACGGTCATGGACGGCGCCCAGATACGCCGGACGATCGTGCGCATCGCGCACGAGATCATCGAGCGGAACCGGGGAGTCGACAATCTCATCCTCGTCGGCGTGCGCAAGCGCGGCGTGCCGCTCGCCGAGCGGATCGCCCGGGAGATCGAACAGTTCGAAGGCGTGCGGGTCCCCGTCGGCGTCATCGACATCACGCTCTACCGCGACGATCTCCAGATGGTCGCGCAGATGCCGATCGTCGGAGAAACCTCCATCAAGGAAGATATAACCGCCCGCGTGATCGTGCTCGTCGACGACGTGCTCTACACGGGGCGGACGATCCGCGCCGCGCTCGACGAGCTCATCGACTTCGGGCGGCCGAGCGCGATTCAGCTCGCCGTGCTCATCGATCGCGGGCACCGCGAGCTCCCGATACGCGCGGATTTCGTCGGAAAGAACGTTCCGACGGCGAAAGGCGAAACGGTCGAGGTGCTTCTCGAGGAAACGGACGGACGCGAAGAAGTGATCCTCGGGGAGATCATGGAGGAGGAACCGCCGGCGCGACCGGCGGAGAAAGGAGCGGAGATGGCCCCGGTAAAGGCGAAAAAGAAGGCGGCGGCGAAGAAGACTGGTTGCGGCGCGAAGAAGAAACCGGCGAAGAAAGGCTGCGGCAGGAAGAAGTAACGCGAAGCGCGCCGCCCGTTCCGGGGCGGGTCCCGGACGCCGCTCCGGAACGCGGCGGGCGCCGGCTTCGAACAAGGGGGTAGAGGGACCGTGCCGTTCAATCGAAAGCACCTGCTCGGGCTCGAGGAGCTCTCGGCCGAGGAGATCACCGCCATCCTCGACGCGGCCGACACGTTCAAGGAGATCTCCGAGCGGCCGATCAAGAAGGTGCCCGCGCTCCGCGGCAAGACGATCGCGAACCTGTTCTACGAGCCGAGCACGCGCACGCGGCTCAGCTTCGAGCTCGCCGAGAAGCGCCTGAGCGCCGACAGCGTGAGCTTTTCGAAGCAGGGTTCTTCGGTCTCGAAGGGGGAGACGCTCCGCGACACCGTCGAGAACATACAGGCGATGAAGGTCGACATGGTCGTCATGCGCCACCAGTCGTCCGGCGCGCACCGGTTCCTCGCGAACTTCCTCGACGCCTCCATCATCAACGCGGGAGACGGTCAGCACGAGCATCCGACGCAGGCGCTGCTCGACATGATGACGCTGCGGCAGCGCTGGAAAACATTCGCCGGCAAGCGCGTGACGATCATCGGCGACATCATGCACAGCCGCGTGGCGCGATCGAACATCTGGGGGCTCACGAAGCTCGGCGCCTCCGTCACGGTCTGCGGCCCCGCGACGATGATGCCCGCCTCCGTCGAGTCGCTCGGCGAGGGCGGCGTGACGGTCGAACACGACGTCCGCGCGGCGATCGCCGAGGCGGACGCGATCAACATCCTTCGGGTGCAGCTCGAGCGCCAGAAGGGGCGCCTCTTCCCGAGCATGCGGGAGTACTTCGACGTCTTCGGCGTCACCGCCGAGGTTCTCTCGCACGCTCCCGAGCACTGCATCGTCATGCACCCCGGTCCCATGAACCGGGGGGTGGAGATCGGCCAGGAGGTCGCGGACGGCGACCGCGCCGTCATTCTCGAGCAGGTCACGAACGGCGTGGCGGTCCGGATGGCGGTTCTCTTTCTGCTCGCCGGGGGAAGTCTCGACGCGGGCACGCTGCAATAGGATGGAGGGAAGGCGATGATCGACTGGAAGGACAAACGGGAATTCTGGATCGCGGGCGCCCGGATCGCCGATCCCGCCGCGGAACGAATGCGGGTCGGCTCGGTGCTCGTGCAGCGGGGGGCGATCGCGGAGATCGTCTGGCAGAAGAGCGTCGACACGGATCTCCCCGTGCTCGAGGCGGACCGGTTCGTCCTCGCGCCCGGATTCATCGACGTCCACGCGCACCTGCGCGAGCCGGGTTTCGAGGACAAGGAGACGATCGAAACGGGAACGGCCGCCGCCGCATCGGGCGGGTATACGGCGGTGCTCTGCATGGCCAACACGAACCCCCCGATCGACGATCCGAGCATCGTCGAATACCTCGGCCGCCGCGCGGCGCTCGTCGGGCACTGCCGCCTCTACATCGCCGGCGCCCTCACGAAAGGGCTCCAGGGAGAGATCATCAACGAGTACGGCCTCCTCAAGCACGCGGGCGTCTCCGCGCTGAGCGACGACGGCCGGTGGGTGACGAACAGCCAGGTGATGCGGACGGCGCTCGAGTACGCCTGCCAGCACGGGCTCCCCGTCATCGCGCATTGCGAGGATTCGTTTCTCGCGCAGTCGTCCCTCATGAACGAGGGGTACCACTCGACGCGGCTCGGGCTGCGCGGCAACCCCGCCGCCGCCGAGGAGATCGCCGTCTCCCGGGACATCATGCTCGCCGCGCTCACCGGGGCGCATCTCCACGTGGCGCACGTCTCGACGGCGGGAGCCGTCGATCTCATCCGGCGCGCGAAGAAGCGCGGCGTGCGCGTGACGGCCGAGGCGACGCCGCACCACCTCACCCTCGACGACTCGCTCCTCGAGAGCTACGACACGAATCTCAAGGTGCAGCCGCCGTTGCGAGGCAGGAAGGATATCGAGGCGCTCCGCGCCGGCCTGCTCGACGGAACGATCGACTGCGTCGCGACCGATCACGCCCCACACACCGAGATCGACAAGGACGTCGAGTTCGACGAGGCGCCCCCCGGCATGATCGGGCTCGAGACCGCCTTCGCCCACCTCCACACGGCGCTCGTGAAGACGGGAGCCGTCGATCTGCTCGATCTCGTGCGGTTCCTCACCGCCCGGCCGGCGGAGGCGCTCGAGCTGCCCGGCGGCTGCCTCAAGAAAGACGCGCCGGCCGATCTCGTGCTCATCGATCCGGAGGAGGAGTGGACGCTCGATCGCGCGCTCATCCGCTCGCGCTCGAGGAACACGCCGCTCGTCGGGACGGCCTTCACGGGGAGAGTGCAGGGCATTTTCCTTGAGGGCAAATGGCGAAGCGCTATAATGGCATGAGCGCGCCCGGCCCCCGCCGGGGGACGGCCGCGCCGGCCGGGCGCGCCGGTCGAGGAGCCGCTCCATG
Organism: bacterium UBP1_UBA4771; assembly: GCA_002403295.1. GTDB lineage: Bacteria > Krumholzibacteriota > Krumholzibacteriia > Krumholzibacteriales > Krumholzibacteriaceae > SSS58A. Next base: position 12,721 of record DHHN01000111.1, read on the forward strand.
AAAGTGCGAAAGGGATGCATCGGCCTCGTCGCCGCCGCGGCGCTCTGCGCGGGCTCGATCTCGTGCGCCTATTACAACACCCTCTACAACGCCCGGAAGATCTACCGCGAGGCGGAGAAGTCCTCGGCGACGTCCGGCTCGTCGCGCGAGCAGCGCGAGAAGTACCAGAAGGTCATCGAGAAGTGCGCAAAGGTGATCACGGAGTATCCGAAGAGCCGCTGGGTCGACGACGCGGTGTTTCTCATGGGCATGGCGCTCTTGCGGCAGCAGGAGTACGACAAGAGCATCAGAAAGTTCGAGGAGATACTCACGAATTTCCCCGAAAGCGATTACGCCCCGCAGGCCCGGCATCAGCTCGCCGTCGCGCGTTACCGGAGGCAGGATTACGAGGCGGCGCTCGCAGACGTGGAGCGCTTCCTCGCGGACTACCCGCGGCACGAGCTTCGTTTCGAAACGCTCTTTCTCGGCGGCGACGTCAAGGGCGCGCTCGGGGAGGACGAGGCCGCGTTGGCCTACTACGAGCGCGTGGCGGAGGCGGGGGGCAAGGCCGAGCTCATCGACGAGGCGCGCGTGCGGAGCGCGGAGCTCTTCTACGCGCGCGGCGACTGGGAGCGGGCCGCGGCGAACTACGAGCGGGTGATGCGGAAGGGACTCCCGTGGGAGCGGCGCTACCGCATCTCGCTCAGGCTCGGGGAATGCTACGCGCGGATTGGCAAATGCGACCGGTCGCTCGCTCTCACGACCGATCTCCTCGAGAAGGCGACGACGGCTCTGGAGGCGCCGCCCGTGATGCTCGCCCGGGCCGCCGGGTTCGAGTGCATGGATTCCCTCGGCGCGGCGCTCGCCGCCTACGACGAGGTCATCGTCCGCTATCCGAAATCCCTCTTCTCGGCCGAGGCCTACTACCGCAAAGGCGTTCTCTACGACGAGCGGCTCGATTCGCTCCGGGCGGCGGAGGCGGCCTTCTCGAAGGTGGGCGGGGAGTACGCGAACTCGGCCTTCGCGCCGGAGGCGCTCGAGAAGAGCACGAGCATAAGGCGCCTGATGGAACTTCGGCGCGCCGCGCTCGCCGGGGAGACGACGGAACAGGCTGCGGAAAAGATCTTCATGACGGCCGAGATTCAGTTCATGAAGCTCGGGGATGCAAAGACGGCTCTCGCCGGATACGTGGCCGTGCTCGACAGCTTTCCCGCCGCGGCGATCGCGCCGCGGGCGGCCTACGCGATCGCGTGGATAGAGCAGCACCGCCTCGAGCGTTCCGATTCGGCCGCCGCGCGCTATCGCGCGCTCGTCGAGCGTTATCCGCGGTCCCCGCAGGTGAGGGGGGCGCTCCACGAGCTGCGGGCCCTCGGCGAGCTGGAGCTCGTGGAGCGGCTTCGCGCGTACGCCGATTCGGCGCTCGCCGATACGGCGGCCGCGAACGCGGAGCTGCGCGCGGCAGCCGCCGCGGCGAGCGTGCGCGATACGCTGAGACTTTCGCCGCCGCCCGATACGGCGCGAACCGTTCAGCCGCCCGATACCGCGAGGACGGCGCCGCTCGATACCGCTCGGATTGCGCCGGGAGGCAACCCATGAGCGCTGCGGGGAAGGGCCTCTGGAAAGCCGCGCTCAGGCGCAGCACGCCGCTTTCACCTTCATGCAGCCTTCTCGTGTTCGAACGGCCGGCCGGGTTTCCCGATGCCGCGCCGGGCCAGTTCGTCTCGGTCCGCGCAACCGAGGCGACGGCGCCGCTTCTTCGGCGCCCCTACAGCATCATGGATCTTACCGGCTCCTCGCTTTCGCTTCTCGTGAAGGCGGTCGGCCGCGGCTCGGCGGCCCTCTGCGCCGCGAGACCGGGGGAACGGTTCGACATGATAGGCCCGCTCGGCGGCGTCCCCTTTCCGGAGCCCGGGGAGGCGGAAGCCGTGTTCGTCGCGGGAGGCACGGGGCTCGCCCCGGTCCTTTTCGCCGCGCGCGCGTGGCGGCGCAGAGGGGTCGCCGCGAGGACGACCCTCCTCTGCGGCGCCGCGACGAAGCGCGAGCTCCTCGGCGACCTCGTGAAGACGGCCTTCGGGACCCGCTGGTTCGCGACGCTCGATGGAAGCGCGGGCTTCCGCGGAGATGTCGTCGCGTTGTGCCGCGATCTCGTCTCGCGCGGGCGCATGCCGAAGGGCGTTCTATACTCGTGCGGGCCGCGCGGCATGGTCCGCGCGCTCGAAGAGACGACGGGCGGGCATTTCGCCGCGCATTACACGTCCCTCGAAGCGATCATGGCGTGCGGCGTCGGCGCGTGCCGCGGCTGCACGGTGCCCGTTCGAAGCGGCGGCGCGAGCGTTCTCAAGGCCATCTGCAGCGACGGAACGGTTTTTCCGGCCGGGGACATCCTGTGGGAGGAGTGGGAGGAATGAAAACGCGCGACGCCGCGTTCTCCATAGGCCCGGCGAAGTTCCGGAACCGCGTCTTTCTCGCCTCCGGCCCGGCCGGGTACGGCACCGAGTACGAGGGGCTCATCGATCTTCGGCGCCTCGGCGCCGTCGTCACGAAGACCATTACCTTTCATCCGCGCGCGGGCAATCCGGGACGCCGCCTCTGGGAGACGGAGGCCGGGCTCCTCAACAGCATCGGGCTCGAGAACGTCGGCGCGGAGCGGTTTTTCGCCGAAAGGCTCCCGCGGCTCGTCGACGCCGGCGCGCGGCCCGTCGTGAGCCTCGGCGCGGAGGATTGGAACGAGTACCGCTCGCTCCTCGACGCCTCCGCGGCGGCGGGCGTCGTCGACGCCGTTGAGCTCAACCTATCGTGCCCGAACGTCGACCGAGGCGGGATGAGCATCGGTGGCGATCCCGCGCTCGTCGCGAAGTACGTGCGGGCGGCGCGCGAGGCGCTGCCCGATGCGGCGATCATCGCCAAACTCACGCCGAACACCGGAGACATCACGGTCCTCGCCCGGGCCGCGGCCGAGGGCGGGGCGCACGCCGTCACCGCGATCAACACCCTCCTCGGGATGGACCTCTGCGGGGCGGGGCAGGAGCCCGTTTTCCGGCGGGTGCGTGCCGGTCTCTCGGGCCCCGCGATATTCCCCGTGGCGCTCGACGCCGTGTGGCGGATCGTCCGCGCGGTCGATATCCCCGTCGTCGCCTCGGGGGGCGTCTCGTCGGTCCTCGACGCGCGGAAGTTCCTCGCCGCCGGCGCCGCGGCCGTCGAGATCGGCACCGCGATATTTTACGACTCCGCCCTCCCCGAGCGCATCGTCGAAGCGCTCGAAGAGGAGTGCGGCGGCAGTCCGCCGAAAACGAAGCCGCGAAAGGGGAGGAAGAGATGAACGTCCGCCGCGCCGCGCCCGCCGTCATCGCCGCGCTCGACGTCGAGGAGCGCGAGCGCGCCCTCGCGCTCGTCCGGGAGCTCGCGCCCGCGATCTCGTGGTTCAAGATCGGGAGCCGTCTCTTCACGGCCGAGGGTCCGGCGATCGTCGAGGAGGCGCGCACGCTCGGCGCTTCGGTCTTCCTCGATCTCAAGTTTCACGACATACCCCAGACGGTCGCGGGGTCCGTGCGCGCCGCCTCCGCGCTCGGCGTCTCGATGATGACGATCCACGCCTCGGGGGGCGTGGAGATGATGCGCGCCGCGGCCCGCGCCGCGGCCGAGGAGTCGGCGAGGCTCGGCGTCCCGCGGCCGCTCGTCGTCGGCGTCACGATGCTCACGAGCCTTTCGGCGGAGGATCTCGCGCGACTCTTCGGAACGGCCGGTTCGGCGCGCGATCAGGTGCTCCGGCTCGCGGCGCTCGCAGGCGAAGCCGGGATCGACGGCATCGTGGCCTCCGTCGAGGAGGCGCAAGCCGTGAAGAGCATGCTCGGCGATTCGTTCGTCGTCGTCACGCCGGGGATTCGCCCCGCAGGCGCCGAGGCGGGTGACCAGAAGCGGATCGCGACCCCCCGCGCGGCGTGGGAGGCAGGGTCGGATTTCCTCGTCGTCGGCCGCCCCATCATAGCGGCGCCTTCGCCCGTCGAGGCGGCCCGGGCGATCCTCCGCGAGCTCACGGAGGCGCCGGCCGCATGACCCGGGCCGTGATCATATTTCTCGTCGTGTACGCGGGGCTCGCGATCGTCCGCGGCCGCCGCTCGCTCGTCGCGTGGGGCGGGATCGCCGCGGCGCTCGTCGTCGGCTCGCTCCGCTTCGCGGAGATCGCACCGAGCGTGAACTGGAACGTGCTCGGCATCTTCGCGGGCACCCTCCTCGTCGCGGAGCTCTTCATCATATCGCGGGTGCCGGAGGCGATCGCGGACACGCTCATCAACCGGAGCCCGAACCTCGGCGTCGCATTCTTCTCGATCATCGCCTTCACCTCCGTCCTCTCGATGTTCGTCGAGAACGTCGCCGCGACGCTCATCGTGGCGCCCGTAGCGCTCCAGCTCGCCCGCAAGGCGGAGATCTCGCCCGTGCCCGTCATCATCGGGCTCGCCATCAGCTCGAACCTGCAGGGCACGGCGACGCTCATCGGCGATCCGCCGAGCATGATCCTCGCCGCGTCGATGAAGATGAACTTCATGGAGTTCATCTTCTATCCGATGCGCGACGGCTCGGGCGCGATACGGCCCGGCATCTTCTGGTTCGTCCAGCTCGGCGCCGCCGTGAGCCTCGTCGTTCTCTACTTCTTCTTCAGGAACATGAAGAACAAGCCCGACCGGATCCCCGTGACGCAGGTCGCGAGTCTCGTCCCCTCGATGCTCCTCGTGCTCCTCATTCTTCTCTTGTCCGTCGCCTCCTTCGTCGATCCCGGCTTCGTCTGGTTCGGCGGCGCCGTGTGCATGGCGGGGGGGATCGCGGGCCTCGCGTGGTACGGGATGAGCGACCGGCGTCGGGCCGGCCGCGTTCTTCGCGGATTCGACTGGGATACGGCGGCCTTTCTCGCGGGCGTCTTCGTGCTCGTCGGGATGCTCGAGTCGCGCGGCGTGATCGACGCGGTGGTCGAGCGGCTCGCCGCGCTGCGGGGGGCGGGCCCCTTCGCCGTCTACTCGATCGTCGTGTGGGCGTCGGTGCTCTTTTCGGGGTTCATCGACAACGTCCCGTACGTGACGGCGATGCTGCCGGTCGTGAT
>DHHN01000069.1 GCA_002403295.1 bacterium UBP1_UBA4771
CGGGAGCTCGCCGGATTGCAGCAGGAAGGGGAGGATCGATCGTCATGTCATTGATGGATCTCATGCAGGCGCACCTTCGAAACGTGAAGCCGTACGTGCCGGGCAAGCCGATCGAGGAGCTCCGGCGCGAAAAGAACATCGAGGGCGAAATCATCAAGCTCGCCTCGAACGAAAACCCGTACGAGCCGATCGAGGAGATCCGCCAGGCGATCGTCGACGAGCTCTCCCAGGTGAACCGCTATCCGAACTCGGGCTGTTTCCACCTCTGCAACGAGCTCGCCTCGCACCACGGCGTGAAGCCCGCGCAGATCTTCGTCGGAAACGGTTCCAACGAGATTCTCGACCTGCTCGTGCGCGCGTTCGTGAACCCGGGCGAGGAAATCGTCTATCCCTGGCCGAGCTTCATCGTGTATCCGATCGTCACCCAGCTCGCCGGCGTCGCCGCGGTGGAAGTGCCGCTTCGCGACTACCGCCTCGACATGCCCGCGCTCCGAGCCGCCGTGACGAAGAAAACGAAGATCGTATTCGTCTGCAATCCGAACAATCCGACCGGCACGTACGTTTCGAGCCAGGAGGTGCGGCAGTTTCTCGACGGGCTCCCCGACAACGTTCTCGTCGCGTTCGACGAGGCGTACTATGAGTACGTGACGGCGGACGATTACCCCGATTCGATCGCCCTTCTGCGGGAGCGGCCGAACGTCATCGTCACGCGCACCTTCTCGAAGATCCACAGCCTGTCGGGGCTCCGCATCGGCTATTCCGTATCGCACGAGGATCTCGTCACCTGCCTGCACAAGGTGCGGCAACCCTTCAACGTGAACAGCCTCGCTCAGGCCGCGTCGATCGCCGCCCTCCGGTACATGGACCGCGTCGCGCCGCGCGTCAAGGAGAACCGCGACGAGCTGCACTACGTGCGGGAGGAGCTGGAGAAGCTCGGGTTCACCGTTCCTCCGTCGCAGACGAATTTCCTTCTCGCCATGCCGCCGCAGGGCTGCGGCGCCGTCGTCGAGCAGCTCATGGAGCGAGGCATCATCGTGCGGGGCATGAAGCCCTTCGGCTACGGGGAGGAGAGCTTCCGCGTCACGATCGGCACGCCGTACGAGAACCGCAAATTCGTCGAAGCCCTCAGGGAGCTCATCTAGGCGGCGCATGTGGACGGAAAACGAGCGGTGCACACGACGCCGGACGAGGATCGCCGCGGGCGGATCGAAACGGTTCTGCGCGGCCTCGTCGTCACGATCGACGGGCCCGCGGGGTCGGGCAAGAGCACGACCGCGTCGATCCTCGCCGCGCGCCTCGGATTCGCCTATCTCGACACGGGCGCGATGTACCGGGCCGTCACGCTCGCCGCGCTCGAGCGCGGCATCGATCCGAATGACGGGCCGGCGGTGACGCGGCTCGCCGAAACCCTCTCGATCGAGGCCGGCGGAACGGGCGGAGGCCCGGCGATCCGTCTCGACGGACGCGCCGTCGATCGCGAGATCCGCGGCGCCGAGGTCTCGCGGTTCGTTTCGCCCGTGAGCCGCCACGAGGGGGTGCGGCGCGCGATGGTCAAGCTCCAGCGGCGCGCCGGCGCGCGGGGCGGGGTCGTCGCGGAGGGCAGGGATACGGGATCCGTCGTCTTTCCGTTCGCCGCCTCGCGCGTATTTCTCGTCGCGGACGCCGAAGCGCGCGCGCGGCGGCGGGAAGCGCAGCTTCGATCGATGGGCATCGTTCAGGACATAGAAGCAATCCGCGACAACATCCGCGCGCGCGACGCCATGGACTCGGGCCGGGCGGCGAGCCCGCTCGTCCGTCCCGCCGGGGCCTTTCTCGTCGACACGTCGACGCTCTCGGTCGAGGAGCAGGTGGGGCTCATCGAGGCCGAGATCCGCTCCGAAGCCGGGAGGATCGCCGACGCCGCCGTCATGCGGGGCGAGCGGAATCCGTTCGCCGCGATGCGGCCGTACTACCGCGCCTCCCGGGCGCTCGTCCGCGCGTTCTTCCGGGGCGCGTTCGGCCTCGAGGTCCGGGGAGCGGAGCATCTTCGCTTCAGGGAGAACTACATCTTCGCGAGCAATCATATGTCGTACGCCGATCCGCCCGTCGTCGGCTGCGCCCTCGATCGCGAGGTCTGGTTCCTCGCGAAGAAGGAGCTGTTCCGGAACCCTCTTTTCGCGCGCCTCATCGGCGCGTATCACGCGATACCGGTCGATCGCGAAGAGATCGAGCGGAAGACGATGAAAGGAATCTTCGAGATCCTCGCCCGCTCGGGTTCCATCCTCATGTTTCCCGAAGGGACCCGGTCGCGAACGGGCGAGCTTCGTCCGCTCAAGCCCGGGCTCGGGTACGCGGCCGTCAGCTCGGGGGTCGCGATCGCGCCCGTGTACGTGACGGGCACGAACGATCTCGGCCGCTGCTTGCTCCGGCGCCGGAGGCTCCGCGTCGTCATCGGGCCGCCGATCAGGCTCCGCGCGGACCGCATCGGGGAAGACCGGAAACGCGAATACCGCATCCTCACGGCCATGGCGGCGAGCGAACTCGAGATGCTCAGGGATGAAGCGCGCGATTGAAATCATCCGCTCTCCGCACGCCGGCTACTGTTTCGGCGTGAAACGGGCGATGCGGCTCATCGAGCAGGGGCTCGCCGACTACGGCGCTCCCATCTACACCCTCGGCGACGTCATCCACAATCCGCCCGAGGTGGAACGGCTCCGCTCCCGCGGGGTGAGATCGGTCGCCTCCGCCGCGGAGGTGCCGGAGGGAGGCGTCCTCGTGCTCCGCGCCCACGGCGTGCACCCCGATCTTCTGCGCGAGGCCGAGCGGCGCCGGATCCGCGTGCTCGACGCCACGTGTCCCTTCGTCCAGCGGAGCCAGCAGTTCGCGGGCCGTTTCGGCGAGGAGGGCCGCCGCGTCGTGATCATCGGCGATCCGGAACATCCCGAGGTGCGTGCGGTCGCGGGGCATGCCGGAGGCGGCGCTCTCATCGTGCGGAATCCGGAGGAGGCCGCCGTCGTCGGGCCGCTCGACCGGGCGGGGGTCGTCATCCAAACGACCTTTCCCCGGGACGAGGCGGAGATCGTCATACGGGCCCTCCGGGGGAGGATCTCGGACCTGCTCGTGAACGACACGATCTGCGAGGCCACGGAGGCGCGGCGGGAGGCGGCGCTCGCGCTCGCGAGGCGCGTCGACATCGTGCTCGTGATCGGGGGCCGCAACAGCTCGAATACGAGGCGCCTCCTCGAGGTGTGCGCCGGCGCGGGGGTGGATTCCCGCCTCGTCGAGTCTCCCGAAGAGATCGATCCGTCGTGGTTCGACGGGATCGAGCGGATCGGTATCACCACGGGGACCTCGACCCCCGACTGGCTCATCGACGCCGTTCTCGCGCGCCTCGACGCGATCCCGCGAGAGACCCCCTGATACCCCGGCGGACCGGCCCGAACGCAGCCGCAAGATATCCCTTGCGCCGCGCCGCGCAAGCGTTTATGATACTTATTCGTTTCGATTCCATTCAGACGGGAGGAGAGAGATTAATGTTTGAAGAAAAGAGTGGCGACGCAGCAGGCGCCGGCGCAATGCCGGAAATTCCCGCGGGGAAGGGTGGTGAGCGAAGCACCGTCGCTTCTTCGCAGGCGTACCTCGGCAACCTGTTCGAGAAGGTCGTCGCCGAGGATCTCGTCGCGAGCGATGAAGGGGCCGATTGGGCGAGCATTCTGAGCGACATCAGCCGCAAGGCCGAGGAGCTCCAGGAAGGCAACATCGTCAAGGGAACCGTCTACGAGGTGACCGGCAACGAGGTCATTCTCAACGTCGGGTTCAAGAGCGAGGGCTCGATCCCCATCGCGGAGTTCTCGAACGTCGAGACGGTCTCGAAGGGGGACGTGTTCGACGTGTACCTCGAGAAGATGGAGAACCAGGACGGCCTCATCGTCCTCTCGAAGGAAAAAGCCGATTTCATAAAGGCGTGGGACGACATCAAGAACGCATACGACGACCGCAAGACCGTGAGCGCCTGCGTCGATCACCGCATCAAGGGCGGGCTCGTCGTGAAGCTTCTCGGCGTCGACGCCTTCCTGCCAGGGTCGCAGATCGCGCTCCGGCAGGTTCCCGACCTCGACGACCTTATCGGCAAGGATCTCGACTGCAAGATCATCAAGCTCAACAAGCGGCGCCGCAACATCGTCGTTTCGCGCCGCGTCGTCCTCGAGGAGGAGCGCGACGAGAAGAAGAAAAAGCTTCTCGCAGAGCTCACCGTCGGCGAGGAGCGCGAAGGAGTCGTCAAGAACATCACCGACTTCGGCGCGTTCGTGGATCTGGGCGGCATCGACGGTCTTCTTCACCTCACGGATCTCACCTGGGGCCGCGTGAGCCATCCGTCGGAAGTCGTCGCCATCGGCGACAAGCTCAAGATCAAGATTCTCGATTTCGACCGGGAGCGGGAACGCATCTCGCTCGGCCTCAAGCAGCTCACGCCGTATCCCTGGGAGGGAGTGGACCAGCGGTACACGAGCGGCACGAAGGTGCGCGGCAAGATCGTTTCGATCACCGACTACGGCGCGTTCGTCGAGCTCGAGCGGGGGATCGAGGGACTGGTTCACATCTCCGAAATGTCCTGGACGAGGCACGTGAAGCATCCGTCGAAGGTCGTCGCGATCGGCGACACCGTCGAGGCGATCGTGCTCAACGTCGACAAGGAGCACGAGAAGATCTCGCTCGGCCTCAAGCAGCTCGAGCCCGATCCCTGGAAGGCGCTCGAAAATAAATACCCGCCCGGCACGCGGATGCGCGGCAAAGTCCGCAACCTCACCAACTTCGGCGCGTTCGTCGAGATCGAGGACGGCATCGACGGGCTCGTGCATATATCGGACATGTCCTGGGCGAAGCGGGTGCGGCATCCCTCGGAAGCGGTCCGCAAGGGCGACGAGCTCGAGGTCGTCGTGCTCGAGATCGACAGCGCGAAGCGGCGCATCAGCCTCGGCATGAAGCAGATCCGCGAGAATCCGTGGAACGAGCTTGCGAAGGAATTCAACGTCGGCACGGAGCTCGGCGGCAGGATCACGCGGCTGCTCGACCGTGGAGCGGTCGTGGAGCTCAAGGACGACGTCGAGGGCTTCGTTCCCCTGTCGCACCTCGGCATCGAGAACCTCCGGAGGCCGTCCGATCACTTCGACGTGGGAATGGATATCCCGCTCAAGGTGATCAAGATCGATCCGCAGAACAAGCGTATCGTTCTCAGCGTGAACGCCTATCTCGAGGGCAAGGGTTCGAACGAAGTGGACGCCTTCCGCCTGAAGTTCCCGAAACGGGAGTCGCCGCCGGATGACGTCCGCGGCGCGGATCGCGGCGAGGAATCCGGCGTACAGGGCGCGGGGAACGGCGAACACGCGATCGACATCCCCGACGATGACGATTTCGGGGACGACGAACCTCTCCCCGGCGGGGAGGCCGGCGGAGCGCCGGGCGCCTAGAGGCCCCGTCGCGGGCGCGCGAGACCGCGGCGTTTCGAGCGGACTCGGCGCCGCGGAAATCGAGCCAGAGCGAGAGGGTGGCGTTCCACCCTCTCGGCGTTTTTCGACGGAATCCTTCGGTCGGGGCGCGGCGCCCGCGCCGGCGCCCGCGTGAAGCCATGGACAGGACATTCTCCATACAGACGATCGGCTGCAAGCTCAACCAGTTCGAATCCGAGCGCATCCGGCAGGATCTCGTGCGCGGGGAGTGGGAATACCGGAGGTTCGACGAGGGCGCGGCGGTCTATATCATCAACTCCTGCACCGTCACGGGGCGGAGCGATCTGCGAAGCCGGGGCGCGGCGCGCCGGGCGCGGCGCGTCGCGCCCGATTCCTTCGTCGTCGTCACGGGATGCTACGCCGAAACGCAGCCCGGACGGCTCGCGGGCATGAACGAGGTGGATCTCGTCGTCGGGAACGCGGAGAAGGACCGCATACCCGACATTCTCGAGGGGATCGCCTCCGGGAGGAGTCCGGCCGAGGCGCGGGGGCTCGCGGCGGCGCGCCGGGACCGCGAAGAGCCGCGCCCCCCGATCGACGGGCTCCTCGATCACGCGCGGGCGTTCGTCAAGATCCAGGACGGGTGCAACGCCTCGTGCTCGTACTGCGCCGTGCCGCTCGCCCGCGGAGCGAGCAGAAGCGTCGCGCCGGGGGATGTTCTCGCCCAGGTGGCCGCGCTGCTGTCGGCGGGCTACCGCGAGATCGTTCTCACCGGCGTGCATATCGGCCGCTACGGCGCCGATCTCCTGCCCGCGACGACGCTCGAGCGTCTCGTCGATCTCATCTTCGATGAAACGCCCTTGCCGAGACTCCGCCTCGGCAGCGTCGAACCGACGGAAGTGACCCCCCGGCTCGTCGCCCACGCCCGCGACGGCGGCCGGCTCGCGGCCCATTTTCATATCCCGCTGCAGAGCGGCGACGACGCCGTTCTCCGCGCCATGAACCGTCCCTACCGGACGGATACCTTTCGCGAGACGATCGAGCTCATCGCGGGGGAGAATCCATGCGCGGCCATCGGCACAGACGTCATCGCGGGCTTCCCCGGCGAGACGGGGGAGAGCTTCGGCCGCACCCTCGCGCTCGTCCGGGATCTGCCGCTCGCGTACCTTCACGTTTTCGGCTACTCTCCGAGGCCGGGGACGGCCGCCGCCGCCATGGGCGGGCGGGTGAGCGCCGTGGAGAAGAAGCGGCGAAGCCGCGCCCTCATCGATCTCGGGGCGGCGAAGAGACGGGCGTTCGAAGAGTCCCAGATCGGCACGGAGCACCTCGCGCTCGTCGAGGGCCTCGCCCGCCGCGAGCCGCGATTCGCCCGTGCCCTCACCGGAAACTACTGCGAGGTGCTCGTTCCGCGGCGCGCCGCGGCCGAGCGTTCCCTCCTGCGCATCCGCGTCGCCCGCCGCTCGAACGGGATCCTGTACGGCGACGTCGCCCGGCGCGGGGATGACCGCGCGACCGGCGAAACGGAGCTCGGATGAAAGGGCTCGCTTTTTACACCGAGAGTTTCGGCTGCCAGATGAACGCCTACGATACCGAGGTCATATCCTCGCTTCTTGTCGAGCGCGGCGCCCGTCCGGTCGCCTCGCCCGACGGGGCGGACTGCATCATCGTCAACACGTGCAGCGTCCGCGACCACGCGGAGCGGCGCGCCATCGGGCGGCTTCTCGACCTTTCGCGCCACCGCGGAGCGGTGCTCGCCGTCTGCGGATGCATGGCCGAGCGGCTCGGCACGGAACTCTTCGAAATCGTCCCATCCGTGCGCGTGATCGCCGGCCCCGACGCCTACGCGAAGCTTCCCGGGGCGATCGAGCGGGCAGCCGCCACCGGGGATCGATTCGCCCTGCTCGACGGCGGCGGGGAG
>DHHN01000017.1 GCA_002403295.1 bacterium UBP1_UBA4771
GGCGCCAGGTCCGGAAAACGGATTTCTTCTCGTGGATGGAGACCGACCTCTTCGCCGTCCTTTCGATCGAGCGGCATCAGCGGATGGCCTATCTCGAGGACCGCATCCGCTCCTTCATCGTTTCGGCCGTCACCGAGAAAGGTTCCCACGATCCCGCCGCGTTCCTCCCCGCGAACGGCTACGCCCTCTATCCGGGCGGCTCGACGACCGCCATGGAGCTCTTCCAGGAGGCCATCGCGAGAATGCAGACGGAATCCTGATCGCCTCTCCGGCGCCACCGTGGCCCCGCTTCCCGATTGCGGATGCGAGCCGGCTGTGCTATCTTCACGCCCATTCACCATCCATGCCCGGGGCGCCCGCGTTCATGTCCCGGCGCAGAAGGAGGCAACGTGGCGCCGATCCGCACGCTCGAGTCGGGCGTCTCTTCCGTCATCGCGGCCGGCGAGGTCGTCGAACGTCCGGCGAGCGTGGTCAAGGAGCTCGTCGAAAACGCGCTCGACGCCGGGGCGACCCGCGTCGCGATCGATCTCGTGGACGGCGGGAAGGCCTCGATCCGTGTCGATGACGACGGCGCCGGCATCCCGGCCGCCGAGCTTCCCCTCGCCGCCGAGAATTTCTCCACGAGCAAGATACGCGAGATCGACGATCTCTCGCGCGTCGAAACGCTCGGCTTCCGCGGCGAGGCGCTCGCGAGCATCCGCGCGGTGAGCGTGCTCGCCGCGAGATCGCGGGCGAGGAGCGAGGAGATCGGCAGAGAGCTGCGCTTCCGGGGCGCGGAACGCACCGGCGACGGGCCGTGCGTCCGCACGCCGGGGACGGAGATCGTCGTCGAACGGCTTTTCTTCAATCTGCCGGCCCGCAGGAAGTTTCTCCGCAGCGGCGCGTCCGAGCTTCGGCGGATCGTCGGGATCGTGCAGGCGTATGCGCTCGCGTTCCCCGCCGTGTCTTTTCTGCTCCGGGACGCCGGGAGGGAGGTTCTGTCGTACCCGGTTTCGCGTCTCGACGACCGCGTCGAGATCGTTCTCGGAAGCGAGCTCTCCGGACGAATGGCGAAGGTCGAGCACGAGGAAGGCGCGCTGCGCGTGTCCGGCTACGCCTCGAAGCCCGATTTCACCAGATCGAACCGCTCCCTGCAGTATTTCTTCGTGAACCGGCGTTTCGTGAAGGATCGCCTTCTCTCGCACGCGGTGAGCCAGGCCTACGAATCGCTCATACCCCGCAACTCCTATCCGGCGCTCGTTCTCTTCGTCTCGATCCCGCCCGGCGGGATCGACGTGAACGTCCACCCGGCGAAGGCCGAGGTGCGTTTTCGCGACGAGGCGGAGCTCCACCGGGTCGTGCGATCGGCGATCCGGGGCGCCATCGGCGCGGCGCGGGCGGGATTCGCCGAGGCGGTCGAAGCGGCGTACGGAGCGATATTCCCCGAGGGGGGTTCCGGCGCGGCGGATGCGGCGGCGGCGATCCCGCGCGAGCTCTTCATCGCCTTCGGGGACGAAGGCGGCGGGTCGCTCGAGACGGCCGGCGGCTCCGCGCTCCGCGAAGCGCCCGTCTCCCTCTTCGGCGCCGAGCGGCCGTCCGCGGCGCTCTCCACGGGAGGCCTCTACTGGCAACTCCACCAGAGTTTCATTCTCATACAGATCCGCGGGGGCCTCGTCATCATCGACCAGCATGCGGCGCACGAGCGCGTCCTCTTCGATCGCGCGCGGGCGTCGCTCCCCGGAACGAGGGCCCTCTCGCAGTCTCTCCTCTTTCCGGCCGCCATAACGCTTTCTCCCGACGAATTCGAGCGATACGAATCACTCGGGCGGACGCTCGACTCGCTCGGCTTCGAAACGGAGCCGTTCGGTCCGCGCTCGCTCATCGTGCGTGGCATCCCCGCGGGCGTGCGAAACTGGAACGACGGCCGTCTTCTTCAGGAGATACTCGGCGAGGGGCGAAGCGGCGTCGACGGATTTCTGAGAAGCTACGCGTGCCGCGCCGCGATCAAGGCCGGCACCAGGCTGTCCGCGGAAGAGATGGAGAGCCTCGCCGACCAGCTCTTCGCGACGGAACTCCCATACACCTGTCCGCACGGGCGGCCGACGATGCTCCGCGTGGGTCTCGCCGAGCTCGAAAGACGGTTCGCCCGGAGCGTTTCGCCGGAACGGACATGATCACCGCGCTCGCGATTCTCGGCCCGACCGCCTGCGGCAAAAGCGCCGCGGCGATGCACGTCGCGGCCCGCTGCGGCGGGGAGATCGTCTCCGCCGATTCCCGTCAGACCTACCGCTCCCTCGATATCGGCACCGCCAAGCCCACCGCCGAGGATCGACGCGCCGTGCCACATCATCTCGTCGACATTCTCGATCCGCGCGAGAAGAGCGACGCCGCCTCTTTCGCCCGCATGGCTCACGAAGCGATCCGCTCGGTCGCGGAGCGGGGGAGATTGCCCGTTCTCGCGGGGGGCTCGGGCCTCTACGTCCGCGCAATCTGCGAGGGGCTCTTCGCCATCTCGCTCTCCGGCCCCGATCGCGCCGCGTTCGCTCGATCCGTGCGGGACATCCCCGACGAAGAGCTCCGGCGGCGGCTCGCCGCGGTCGATCCGGAAAGCGCCCGGCGGATCCATCCGAACGACCGGTACCGGATCGTGCGCGCCATCGAGGTGCACGAGCTCTCCGGCATTCCGCTCAGCGAGCATCTGAAGCGGAGCGCGTCCGGGCCGGAACGCGCGGGCGTGCGCTTCGTAAAAATCGGTCTCGAGCTGCCCCGGGTGGAGCTGCACCGGCGGATAGACGCGCGCACCGAGGCGATGCTCGAGCGCGGATGGGTCCGCGAGGTGCGGACGCTTCTCGAAGGAGGCGCGGATCCGGAATGGCCGGGGATGAAAACGCTCGGCTATCCGCAGATCGTCTCGCACATCCTCGAGGACGTTCCGATCGGGGAGACGGCGGAACGGATCCGCGAGCTCACGCATCAGTACGCGAAACGCCAGATCACCTGGTTCAAGAAGGAGATCGACGTCGTCTGGTTTCGCGCCGACGAGCGGAACGTCCTCGATCGGATCGTGCGCATCGCGCGCGGGGCTCGCGCGGCGAAAGGCGATTGACTTTTGGTGCGCCACCTGATACCTTTCGAGATGGAAAATCGGGAATTACGCGGGCATAGCTCAGCTGGTAGAGTATCAGCTTCCCAAGCTGAGAGTCGCGGGTTCGAATCCCGTTGCCCGCTCCATTCACGCGTGGACCCCCTTCGAGCGCCCGCTTGAGGGGGGTTTTTAGCGGGCGGCCATGCCGGTTCGAATTCTTCGCGTCGAGGGCGTTTCCGGATTCTTCCGGCCGGGGGACGAGATCGTCTCGATCGACGGCCGCCCCGTTTCGGACCAGCTCGACGCGATATTCCTCGCCGCGGGAGAGGGACGAACCGTGTTCACCGTCGCGCGCGGGGGGCGGGAGCGTTCGCGAACCCTGTCGCCGGGCGCCTTCGCGCGGGCCCGGCTCGTGTTCGAGGAGATGCGATTCATCCGCTGCCGCAGCCGGTGTGTCTTCTGCTTCATGGATCAGATGCCTCCCGGCCTGCGGCCCTCCCTGTACGAGAAGGACGACGATTACCGTCTGAGCTTTCTCTACGGCAACTTCGTCACGCTGAACGACGTGACCGGCCGCGAACTCGGCCGCATCGC
>DHHN01000173.1:0-593 GCA_002403295.1 bacterium UBP1_UBA4771
GTCTTCTCTTTACCCCGGCCGGCGGCGGTGCTATATTGCAACCGCACGTCTTTTGAATTCGACCGGCGACGGCGAAGCGGACGGGGTGATCGCGGCGCCCTCGCGGCGCACGAGGAAAGTCCGGGCTCCACAGGGCAGGGTGCTGGGTAACGCCCAGCGGGGGTGACCCCAGGGAAAGTGCCACAGAAAACATACCGCCTCCGTTCGCGGAGGTAAGGGTGAAAAGGCGAGGTAAGAGCTCACCGGGCCGCCGGTGACGGCGGTCGCACGGCAAACCCCACCCGGAGAAAGACCAAATAGGAGAGGAGAGGCGGCCCGTCTCGTTCGACTCTCGGGTAGGTCGCTCGAGGCCGCCGGTAACGGCGGTCCCAGATAAATGATCACCGCCCTTCCCACGCGGAGGGGCACAGAACCCGGCTTACAAGTCCGCTTCGCCGCCGCCCGCCGTTACCGGGGAGACCAGGGGAGCAGCGGAACCGAACGCCGCACGGAGCGTGTATGCATCTGTGGCAACTGCAACCGGTGGATGAGCGCATCCAGCGGGAGCTCGAGACGGGACTCAATCTGCGCCCCCTCGAGGCGCGGCTTCTCGC
>DHHN01000173.1:729-2847 GCA_002403295.1 bacterium UBP1_UBA4771
TCGCGGCTCGGCGCGGACGTGCATTTCTTCGTGCCCGATCGCGCGAAGGACGGATACGGGCTCGCGAAGCGCGTCATGGACCGCGGCTTCGAGGTGGGCCTCGGGCTCGTCGTTTCCGTCGACTGCGGTTCGAGCGATCGCGAGGTCGTCGCCGCGCTCGTCGAGCGCGGCGTAAAGGTCATCGTCACCGATCACCACGAAACGGCGCTTCGCATCCCGGAGGCGCACGCCTTCATCAATCCGAAGCTCCCCGGCGAGCGGTATCCGTTCAAGGAGCTCACCGGCACGGGGGTCGCCTTCAAGCTGCTGCAGGGGCTCGAGCGCGCGATGGGCGTGGATCTCTCTCTCGGCGATTGTCTCGATCTCGTCGCCCTCGGCACGCTCGGCGACAGCGGCGCCGTGTTCGACGAGAACCGCGTGCTCGTCACGCGCGGACTCGCGGTGCTCCGCGAGTGGCGCAGGCCCGGGCTCCGCGCGCTCCGCGCGGAGAGCGGGCTCGCGAAAAACAACTTCTCGGCGCGGCAGGTGAGCTTCACCATCATTCCGCGCATCAACTCGCCGGGCCGCATCGGGAGCGCCCGCGCGGCGGTGGAGCTGCTCGTGACCGCGGATCAGGCGGAGGCGGACCGCATCGCCGGCCTGATAAGCATGGAGAACGAGCGGCGAAAGGAGCTCGGCAACAGCGTCATCAACGACGCCGTCAAATGGGCGGAATACCGCGTCTGGCATCACGAGCCGAAGGCGCTCGTGTTCGACGCGCCGACCTGGCACGAGGGCGTCGTCGGCATCGCCGCGGCGCGGCTCGCCGAACGGTACGACATGCCCGCCGTGCTCATCGCCGTCCGCGACGGCTTCGGCAAGGGGTCGGCCCGCTCGGCCGGCAAGGTGAACGTCAAGGAGGCGCTCGAGCGCTGCGGGCGGTACCTCGTCGACTTCGGCGGACACAAGGAAGCGGGCGGGTTCAGCATCCGCGAGGAGAACATACCCGAGTTCCGGCGGATGTTCGAGGAAGTCGTCGAGGAGCTCACGTCGTGCCCCGCGGCGCCGTGCGCCCTTCGCGCGGACGCCGAGGTCGTCCTCGGGGACTGCACGCTCGAGCTCTTCTCCTTCATCGAGCGTCTCGGGCCCTTCGGCATGGCGAACCCGGAACCGCTCCTCATGCTCCGCGGTCTCAAGGTGCTCGGGCGCACCCGCGTCGTTGGGGACGGCCATCTCAAGCTCGAAGCGGCCGACCGGACGGGGGAGACGCGCGACCTCATAGGCTTTTCGATCGCCCCGACGTGGAAGCCGGAGATCCTCGACGGCAAGACGGTCGACGTGCTCATACACGTTCGCACGAACACGTATCAGGGAAAAACGGAATCGCAGCTCCAGATCAGCGAGATGCGGTTTTCGGAAACGGCCGAGGAACGCGGGATGGACGCCGCCGCCTCCGGCAGGGAGTGAGCGCCATGCGCGTCGTCGTCCAGCGGGTGAGCGAGGCGGCGGTCGAGGTGGACGGGATTACCGTCTCGGCGATCGGACCCGGCATCCTCGTTCTCGCCGCCTTTCGAAACGGCGATACGGCCGCCGATCTCGAATGGATGGCGCGCAAGTGTCTCGAGCTTCGCGTATTCGAGGACGAGGCGGGCAAAATGAACCGCTCGGTCCTCGAGACCGAGGGCGCGGTGCTCGTCGTCTCCCAGTTCACGCTGTACGGGGATTGTCGCAGGGGGCGTCGCCCCGATTTCGCCGGCAGCGCGCAGGCGGGCGAGGCCGCGGCGCTGTACCGGACGTTTCTCGATACGATGAGCGCGTATTATCCGAAGGTCGTCGAGGGGGTGTTCGGGGCGAAGATGAAGGTGCGCCTCGTGAACGACGGCCCCGTGACCCTCATCGTCGACCGCGGCGGCGAGCCGGACCCCGGGGAGCCGTCCCGATGAACCCCTTCGTGCCCGCTCGTCTCCAGCGCAACCTGATTCTCGCGAGCGCCTCGCCGCGCCGGCGCGAGATACTCGAGCGTCTCGGCTTCGAGTTCGAGACGCTCGCGACCGGCGTCGAGGAGAACGGCGTGGCCTGCGAGGACGACCTTCGCTTCGCCGCGGCGCTCGCCGAGCGGAAGGCGGCCGCCGCGCGGAT
>DHHN01000173.1:3001-7427 GCA_002403295.1 bacterium UBP1_UBA4771
GAGGCGGATATCGCCCTGTACGTCGCGACGGGGGAGCCCTTCGGCAAGGCGGGCGCTTACGCGATACAGGGGCACGCGGCGCCGTTCATCGAGAAGATCGAGGGCTGCTATTTCAACGTCGTCGGTCTTCCGGTGGCGCTCGTGTTCAAGATGTTCTCGCAGCTCGAAAGGAAGAACGAATGATCCTCCCGACGATCGATTACCGGAGGGGCGCGGTCGAGATCATCGACCAGACGCTGCTTCCGGCGGAAATGCGAATCCGGCGGCTCCGAACGCTCGCGGATCTCGAAGAGGCGATCGCGGCGATGCGCGTGCGGGGCGCTCCGGCGATCGGACTCGCGGCGGCGTACGGCATGCTTCTCGCGCTCGAGGAGCGCTTGCGGAAGCGCGTGAAGCGCGCGCCGCGGTATTTCTTCGACCGCGCCTCCTTCGTGACGCCCTTCGCCGACGCGGGGCTGTCCGCGCGCGAGCTCGGAGAGACGCTCGCGTCGGCGCGCACGCGGATCGCCGCGACGCGCCCCACGGCGGCGAACCTCTTCTGGGCGCTCGATCGCGTCATGCGGGCGGCGAGGCACGGCGGCCGTGATCCGTTCGAGATCTGTTGCTCCGTGGCGGCGGAGGCCTTCTGGATCCATCACGAGGAGCTCGAGATCGAGCTCGCGATCGGACGGAACGGCGAGCGCCTTATCCGGGACGGCATGAACGTGCTCACGCACTGCAACGCGGGAGGGCTCGCGACTGCCGGCTACGGCACGGCCCTCGGGGTTCTCTACGCGGCATGGGAGAAGGGGAAGCGGTTCCATGTGTACGCGGACGAAACGCGGCCCCTTCTTCAGGGGGCCCGCCTCACCGCGTGGGAACTCTCGCATCGCGGCATGCCGCACACCCTTCTCTGCGACGGGGCGGCGGCGTCCCTTCTCGCGGCGGGACGGATCGACGCCGTCGTCGTCGGCGCCGACCGAATCGCCGCGAACGGCGACACGGCCAATAAGGTGGGCACCCTCGCTCTCGCCGTGCTGTGCGCGAAATTCAAGACGCCTCTCTATGTCGCGGCGCCGGCGTCGACCTTCGATCCCGCGATTCCGTCCGGGCGGGGGATCCCGATCGAGGAGCGCGCCGAATCGGAGGTGACGACGATCCGCGGCCGGCCGCACGCCCCCGCGGGAACGCGCGCATATAACCCGGCGTTCGACGTCACGCCGGCGGGGCTCATTCGGGCGATCGTCACGGAACGGGGCGTCATGAAACGCCCGAATAGGAGCCAAATCCGTTTATTCACAAAGAGATAGCCCGCTCGTGCAGCCGACGCGGGCCCCCGCGAATGGGCCCGAAAGACAAACGCTCTCGGCGATCCGTTTGCCGCTTGACATAATTCCTTGCCCCGCATATATTTGGTTGTTTCCGGGACCACTTGATCGCATTTCGGAGGAATGTGATGCAGAAGACGTTTGTTCTCAAAGGGAAGGATATCCAGCGGGACTGGTACATCGTCGACGCGAGCGGCATGCCGCTCGGCAGGCTCGCCTCGAAGGTGGCACAGGTGCTCCGCGGCAAAGCGAAACCGACCTTCACGCCGTTTCTCGACGGCGGGGATTTCGTCGTCGTCGTGAACGCCTCGAACGTTCACCTCTCCGGCCGCAAGCCCGAGATGAAGACGTACTGGCGGTACACGGGATACCCCGGCGGGCTCCGCATCACGAAGTACAAGGACGCGCTCGAGAAGCGCCCCGAGTTCGTGATCACGCACGCCGTGAAGGGCATGCTTCCGCACAACAGGCTCGGCAGACGCCTCATCAAGAAGCTCAAGGTGTATGCGGGGCCCGAGCATCCGCACGCGGCGCAGATGCCGCGCACTCTCGAGATCTAGCCCGGGCGGGGCGCCGATCTCGCACGAACCGGTCAGCAACCACAGCCGGAAGGAGGTGAGCTGGTGGCGAAGGAAATGTTCCATGCGGTCGGCAGGCGGAAATCCTCCATCGCGCGCGTGTACCTTTCGGTGGGTACGGGCAAGTTCGTCGTGAACGGGCGCGAAGTGGAGGAGTACCTCAAGCGCGAGGCGCTCGCCATGATCGTGAGGCAGCCGTTCGACGCGACGAGCACGCTCGGCAAGTACGATGTCAAGGCGACGGTTCGCGGCGGCGGCACGGCGGGTCAGGCGGGGGCGCTTCGTCTCGGCATCGCGCGCGCGATCATGATGCACGACGAGGCGCAGAAGAAGGTGCTCAAGGTCGGAGGATTCCTCACGAGAGATCCGCGCGAGAAGGAACGGAAGAAATACGGGCAGGCGGGACGGCGGAGAAAGTTCCAGTTCTCGAAGCGCTAGGATCGAACGAATTCACACATCCCCCGTACCGGCCCCGGGTGTTCTCATCGCACGGGAATGGGGCGCGAGCGAGGGGGATGGCGGCATAACCGAAGGAGGACGCGCGGTGAACGTCACCATCCAGGACATGCTCGAAGCGGGCGCTCATTTCGGGCACCAGACGCGGCGCTGGAATCCGAAAATGAAGCCCTACATCTACAAAGAGCAAAACGGCATCTACATCATAGATCTCCGCCACACGATGACGCAGATGGAAAAGGCCGCGAAGGTGGTCGAGGCCATGGCGGCGGAGGGCAAAACCGTCATCTTCGTCGGAACGAAGCGGCAGGCCAAGGAGAGCGTCCGGGAGGACGCGGCCCGCTGCGGCATGTACTACGTCAACGAGCGCTGGCTCGGCGGCATTCTCACCAACTTCCGCACCATCAAGCAGAGCATGGATCGTCTCGACAATTTCGAGGCGATGGAGCGGGACGGCCGGATCAACCAGCTTTCCAAGAAAGAGAAGCTCGATCTGGAGAAGCAGAAGGAGAAGCTTCTCAAGGTGCTCTCGGGCATTCGCGGCATGACGCAGATCCCCTCCTGCCTCGTCGTCATCGACACGAAGAAGGAGGAGATCGCGGTCAAGGAGGCGCGCAAGCTCGGTCTCACGATCATCGGTCTCGTCGATACGAACGCCGATCCCGACGAGGTCGACATCCCCATACCCGCGAACGACGACGCGATCCGATCGATCAAGCTTTTCACGCGGGTCGTCGCCGACGCGGTCGTCGACGGACGCGCCCGCTTCCTCAAGAACAAGGATTTTCTCGATGAGAAGGCGAAACAGGCCGCCGCCGGCAAGGACGATCGTCCGGACCGCGGCGACCGGGGGGGCGATTCGCGGCGCCGTCCGCCGCGCAGAACCGCCGACGAGACGGGCGGAGACAAGCAATCGGAGCGCTGAGCCGACGGCGCTTCCACGATACGGACGCATACGAAAGGATAGTCGATGAGCATCACACCGAAACAGGTGAGCGATCTTCGCGCGAAGACGGGCGCCGGCATGATGGACTGCAAGCGCGCGCTCCAGGAAGCGCAGGGGGACGTGGAGAAGGCCGTCAAGCTTCTGCGCGAGAAGGGGCTCTCGGTGGCGGCGAAGAAGGCGTCGCGCGCGGCCAATCAGGGTTGCATCTTCTCCTACATACATCCCGGCGCGAAGATCGGGGTTCTCCTCGAGCTCAACTGCGAGACCGATTTCGTGGCCCGCACGCCCGATTTCCTGACGCTCGGCAAGGATCTCGCCATGCAGATCGCCGCGGCGTCGCCGGTCGTGGTGCGCCGCGAGGGGCTTTCCGCCTCCCTGCTCGAGCGCGAGCGCGAGATATACCGCAACCAGGCGCTCCAGTCGGGAAAGCCGGCGAACGTCGTCGATAAAATTGTTGAAGGGAAACTCGAGAAATTCTACCATGAGGCGTGTTTGGTCGAACAGCCGTTCATCAAGAACAACGATGAAACGGTCGAGCAGGTCGTCACGGCGGTCATCGCCAAGCTGGGGGAGAATATCGTCGTCCGGCGTTTCTCCCGGTTCCAGCTGGGGGAGGAACTGAGCTGAGTCGGTGCGGCGTGCGGAAGACGGGCTGCGGCCAATGAAGGGACGGGGCGCAGGGGGGCTATCCCCTGCGCCCTTTTTCCGTCCGAGCGCGGGCGCCCGGCGCCGTGGAACCGGACGGAGGGGAGGGATCGATTCGTGAAGCGCGAGCTCAAGTACCGGCGTCTTCTGCTCAAGGTGAGCGGAGAGGTGCTCGGCGGGGCCGACACGAGCATCGACTTCGACCGCGTGGCCGCGTTCGCCGGCGAGCTCCGGGAAGCGGTCAAGGCCGGCTGCGAGGTCGCCGTCGTGATCGGCGGCGGAAACATCCTGCGCGGTTACCGCGCGAGCGAGCGGGGCGTGGACCGCGTGGCGGCCGACAGCATGGGGATGCTCGGCACGATCATCAACGCCATCGCGCTCCAGTCGGCGCTCGAGCGCTCCGGCGTCGAGGCGCACGTCATGACCGCCATCGCGATGGAGCAGTTCGCCGAGCCGTACATACGGCGGCGCGCGCTCGATCATCTCGAGAACGG
>DHHN01000173.1:7575-10832 GCA_002403295.1 bacterium UBP1_UBA4771
CTGCGCGTCATGGACGCCACGGCCGTCGCGCTCTGCCGCGAGAACGGCATCCCGATCGTCGTCTTCAACATTCTCAAGAAGGGCAATCTCAGAAACGTGCTCGAAGGAAAACGGCTCGGAACGATAGTCGCCTGAGGAGGTTGGTACGATGGAACAGACGAAGACGCTCGTCCAGACCGCCGACAGCCACATGAAATCGACGCTCCAGAAGCTCGAGGCCGAGCTTGTCACCATCCGCACGGGCAAGGCTTCGCCGGCGCTTCTCGACGGCATCAAGGTCGACTACTACGGCAGCAAGGTGCCCCTGAAGCAGGTCGCGAACGTCGCCGTCCCCGATCCGAAGCTCATCACGGTCCAGCCGTGGGAGAAGCCGCTCGTCGGGGAGATCGTCAAGGCGATACAGACGGCGAACCTCGGCTTGAACCCGCAGAGCGACGGCGTTTTCATACGCGTTCCGGTGCCCCCGCTCACCGAGGAACGGCGCCGGGATCTCGTGAAGGCCGTCAAGCATCTCGTCGAGGAGGCCAAGATCGCGGTGCGCAACGTGAGACGCGACGCGATCGAAAAGACGAAAAAGCTCGAAAAGGAGCGCGCGATCTCCGAGGACGACATGCATCGCGCGCAGAAGGAGATACAGGACATCACCGACAGGCGGACCGAAGAGCTCGACAAGATCTTCACGGCGAAGGAGAAGGAGATCATGTCCGTCTAGGGCCCTTGCCCGCGGATCGCACCGGGACCGGAGACATGACGAAAACCATCGATCGCGAAATCGCCGAGCTCCGCGAGGATGAGCGCTTGCCGCGCCACGTCGCCGTCATCATGGACGGCAACGGGCGATGGGCGAGAAAGCGGCATCTGCCGCGGCTCGCCGGCCACCGGGCCGGGAGGGAATCGGTGCGCTCGACGATCCGCGCCGCGGCCAAGCTCGGCCTCGGGGCGCTGTCCCTCTACACCTTTTCGCTCGAGAACTGGAAGCGGCCGCGGCTCGAGGTCGAGGGGCTCATGCGGTTCCTGAGGGAAGTGCTCGACTCGGAATACCTCGAGCTCAAGGAGAACAACATCAGGCTCCGCGCCATGGGGCGCCTCGACATGCTTCCGGCGAAGACGCTCGAGGCGCTCGGCGAGAAGATCGACAAGCTCTCGGTCAACACCGGCATGATCCTGAACCTCTGCCTGAGCTACGGCGGGCGCGCCGAGATCGTCGACGCGGCGCGGAGGCTCGCCGCCGACGCCGTCGCCGGGACGATCGAGCCGGGGCGCGTCGACGAGGAGGTCTTTCGGGGATACCTCTACGAGCCGTCCCTGCCGGATCCGGATCTCCTCATCAGGACGAGCGGGGAGATGCGGATAAGCAATTTTCTCCTCTGGCAGCTCGCGTACACGGAGATCGTCGTGACGAACGTCCTCTGGCCGGATTTCCGGGAGCGCCATTTCCTCGGCGCCATCCGCGAGTATCTCGGACGCGAGCGGCGTTTCGGCGAGCTCAAGGACGGTTGGCATGAGCGGTGACGATCGCGCGCCCGCGAGGCGGTTCCGGCGGCCGGACGCCATCAGGAAACGGCTCATCGCCTCGGTGCTCTTCGTGCCGTGTCTGCTCGTCATCGCGAGGCGCGGCGGCTACTTCTTTCTCGCCCTCATCGACATCATGATTCTCGTCGGGCTGTGGGAGTTCTACCGGATGATGGAGGCGAAGGGCCTGCGCCCCTACAAGGCGATGGGGATCCTCGGCGGCCTCGCGCTCTCGTGGTACGTGTATTTTCAGCAGGGGATCTACTCGAACTTTTTTCTCAGCGTCATCTTCATCGGCGTCATGGTGCTCGAGCTCGCCCGCCGGGAGCGCGGTCTCGCCGTCTATCACATTTCGGTGACTGTCTTCGGCGTCTTCTACGTGGCGTGGCTCGGCAGCCACCTCGTTCTGCTCCGCGAGCTTCCGCACCTGCTCGGGCTCGACTATTCGCTCGGCTTCTCCTTCGTGACGGTGACGTTCGTGGTGACGTGGTGCTACGACACCGGCGCGTATTTCGCCGGAAGCGCGTTCGGCAGGCATCAGGTATTTCCGCAGATCTCCCCGGGCAAGACGATCGAGGGAGTCGCCGGGGGCGTCGCGTTGGCGTTCGCGGGGGTCTTTCTCGCGCGCGCGCTCGTCGCGCCCTATCTCACCCCGGCGATGGCGGCCGGCCTCGCCGCCGGCGGCTCGCTGCTCGCGCAGCTCGGCGATCTGTGCGAATCGATGATCAAACGCGACGTCAAGATCAAGGACGCGTCGAATACGATCCCCGGGCACGGCGGCGTTCTCGATCGGTTCGATTCCCTTCTCTTTACGGCGCCGCTCGTTTACTACGTGTTCAAGTACGTGCTCTTCGCGCGATGAGCGCGGCGCGGGTCGGAAGGCGCGGATGAAGACGGTAGCCATACTCGGATCGACGGGATCGATCGGCCGCTCGGCGATCGAGATTCTCGAACGCGCGCGAGACGATTTCGCCGTCGTCGCGCTCGCGGCGGGGGAGAACGTCGCCGAGCTCCGTTCGCAGCTCGCCCTTTTTCCCGGTGCCCGGTTCACCCTGCGGGACGCCTCCTCTATCGACGCGCTCGTCGAGGGGAGCGGCGCGCTCGCGGGGCGCGTCGCCGGCTTCGGGGAGGCGGGGATCGAGACGCTGCTCGGCGAAACGCGCCCCGACGTCGTGATCAACGCGCTCGTCGGCGTTTCGGGGCTCGCGCCGACGGTGCGCGCGCTCGCGCTCGGCTGCACGATCGCGCTCGCGAACAAGGAAACGCTTGTGACCGCGGGGGAGATCGTGACGCGGCTCGCCGGCGAAGCGTCCGACCGCATCATACCGATCGACAGCGAGCATTTCTCGCTCGCGCGCATGCTGCGCGGCCACCGCGCGGAGACGATCGAGATCGTTCTGACCGCCTCGGGCGGCCCGTTCCGCGGCCGGCGGTTCGCCGATCTCGCCGGCGTCACGGTCGCCGAGGTGCTCGACCACCCGACGTGGCGGATGGGGCCGAAGGTCACGGTGGATTCGGCGACGCTGCTCAACAAGGGGCTCGAGGTCATCGAGGCGCACTGGCTGTTCGGGTTCCCCTACGAGGCGATCAAGGTCGTCGTGCACCCGCAATCGATCGTTCATTCGCTCGTGCGGCTGCGGGACGGCTCGCTCGTCGCCCATCTGGCCCCGGCCGACATGAGGCTCCCGATCATGAGCGCCCTCTACGATCCCGAGATGCGCCCGTTTCCGTGGCCCTCGCTCGGG
>DHHN01000184.1 GCA_002403295.1 bacterium UBP1_UBA4771
GTCGCGGCGAGCCGCGCCGCGTCGATCCGGAACGTGTCGATGCGCCCCTCCTCGAGCCGGATGAGGACCGAGAGCGCGGGATCCTCGATCCGCCCCGCGCAGGACACCTCCGCGCGCACGCGGCCCTCGAGCGCGAGCGGCGAGAGGCCTGCGCGGCTCAGCATATCGAGCGCCAGACGCTCGACCCGGACCGTACCGTCGAGCGTCTCCGCGTCCACTCCCCAGACGGCGTCGGCGAAGATCGCCCCTTCGCGCGAGTGAAACTGCACGTCCTCGAAGCGAACGCTGTCTCCGGCGATCTCGATCGTGCGTCCGCCCGCGGCGATCCAGCGCGCGCCGAGGGCCCGCAGCTCGCAATCGCCGAGCCGGATCGCCGCCGTGCGGCCCTCGTCGCGGATATCGGCGGCCAGCGACGCCGAGAAATCGGGGTTCTCGACGAGCAGATGCTTGATCCGCGTGAGGGGCTCGTCGTATTCGAGAGACAGGGAGATGCTGTCGAACATGGCCGGGCCGGCGCGGAAGTGACGCCCGTCGACATCGCAGAAAACGCGGTATCGTTCCCTCTTCTCGACGGCGAGCCGGATCTCTCCTTCGGACAGGAGCGTCCCGTGATACTCGAATTCGCGGCATGATCCGCTCATCCGCAGGTCGAATTCGTCGAAGGTCCCCTCGATGAGACCGTTGAGGATCGCCGCGGCCCGGAACTCCTCGATGTCGAGATAGGAAAAGATCGGAGAGGTCTTCGCGACGTCGACGTTCATGATGAACGATATCTCCCTGCCGTCGAAGATCGTTCCGCTCGCCCGCGCCCGGTGTTCCGGATGGCTCATGTCGATCTCGGCGAAGGAGAGCGTATCCCCTTCGTAGGAACCCCGAATCCGGGCCTTCGCGAACGGCGCGCCGTCGAAATGCCCGGCGCCGAGATCGAGCAGGAACGCGGCGGCGAGCGGATCGAAACGGCACGCGGCGTCCACGGCGCCGGAAAAGTCCGACGCCGGAAGCTCGACGCCGGGAAGGAATCCCCTGCCGATGTCGAGATGCTCGACGCCGAGCGCGAGCTCGACGGAGCGCGGTTTCTCGATGCGCGCGTTTCCGCGCCCCGAGACGCGGGCCCCGTTCACCGAGCCGCTCACGCTGTCGATTTCGAGGGATGCGCCGTCGCGCCGCACATCGATGTGGAATTCATCGAGCGCGTATCCCCGTGCGACCCCGCTGGCCGTGGCGCTCGCGCGAAACCGCTCCGGCCGGCCGGTGAAGGTGAAGTCTCCCGCGAGCTCGCCCCAGTCCTCTCCCCCTTCCCCCATGAGGCGCGCGATTTCGTCGATATCCGCCGGAGCGGCCCGCAGCGCGACGTCGAAGAACCATTCGTCGCCGACGACGCTGCCGTCGAGCACGAGGAACGATTGCTCGAGCGATACGGCGAGACTGTCGAGGAGATATTTCGTGCGCGTCGTTTCCGGGGATCCTTGCGGCGCGGGAACGCGCGCAAGCCCGAACCCGCCCGTGAGGCTCCGCACGACGAAACGACGCGACGACTCCGCCGCCGATCCCCGCGAGAGGACGACGCGAACGCCGCCGGGGCCGGAATGGAGCGACCCGTCGAGATTCACGCCGGTCACGCCGAGGGAAAGCGACGCGCTCCTGATCGTGAACGAGCCGTCGTGAATCGAGAAACGTTCGATGCCGTAGGTCGAGAAATCGCCCGATCCGGATGCCGGCAGCAGGTACGCGCCGGTCGAATCGGCGGCGAGCCGGAATACCGGATTCACGACGATGACCTCGTCGACGCGGCGCCCGGCGCCGAGCAGCGCGCCGACGCTGAACCGGCAGGTCACCTCATCGGCGCGGAAGAGCTCGAACGCGTCCGCGGCCCCGCGCTGGTGGAGAATACGCAGGTTCCGGAGCGTGACGTCGCGGACGATGCTTCCCTCGAGGTGGTCGATGGTGACGACGAACGGCGATTTTCCGAACAGGTGCTGGCTCACGAGCCTGCCGGCCAACCCGGCGAAGAACCCGGTCCTCAGAAACAGGTAGAGGAGGACGATGACCGCGAGCAGGAGGCCGAGCGCGAGCGACAGCCACGACATCGCGCGTCGACCCTTTCTCCTCCGCTGTTCCATCGTTCCGCCCCCCGCTCCGTCAGAAGATCTGTCCGAGGCTTATATGGACGCGCCGGTCGTACGCCATGTCCGGCGTCCGGCGCAGCGGAAAACCGACGTCGAGCCTGATCGGTCCAACGGGCGTATGATAACGAATCCCCGCCCCGGCGCCGAGCATGTACTCCTCGCGCGACGCGTTCGAGGTGCCGATGGTCCTGAGATCCCCGAACGCGATGTCGCCCGTGCCGCTCCACACGTTCCCGCCGTCGAGAAAGAGCGCCCCGCCGAAATTCCAATGCTTGAAATACGGCAGATCGAAACGAAGCTCCGCGTTCGTGATGAGCTGCACGCCGCCGCCGACGGGGTCTCCCCGCTCGTTGACCGGTCCGAGGCTGTTCTCGCGGTACCCGCGCACCGAATTGCCCCCGCCGGTGTAGAAACGCCTCTCGAGCGGAAGCCCGGTCTCGCGCGAGTCGCCGAACGCCCGGGCATACCCCGCGCGCACGCGCCACGCGAACACGGTCGTGCCCCCGGCGCGCGCGTACCGCTGCACCGCCCCGACGACCAAGTAGTCGTTGTCCTCGCCGCCGAGGAATCCGCCGGCGACGCCCGTCTCGACGGTGTAGGAGCTGCCCTGCCGCGGGTTGAAATAGTAATCCCGCGTGTCGCGCGTGAAATTCGTGCCGAGGGCGCGGCGCCTCGACCGCGAGGCCTCGATATCCGTCCCGCTTCGCTCGATATTCTCGAACGAGTAGCGCAGAAGTCCCGACATCCTGCGCGTGAACCGGCGGGAAAGGGACAGCGCGAAGCCCTGATCGACGACGATATTCGGCTCAACGGTCGCGTCGCGCTCGTAGAACGCGCCGATCGCGAACGTGTTGCCGGTCGAGAGGACGCGCGGAAATTGGATTTGGCCGTCGTTTCGGATGTATTTGCTGCGCAAATCGATCTTCGAGAACGAATAGTCGCCGTCCGGAAACAGCTGGAACGAGTACTGCGTCTTGAGGGAGAACGCGTAGCCGCGGCCGAGAATGTTCCGCTGCCCCCACTCGCCGAATATCCTGCTTCCGTACACGTTGCCGACGCCGAAGCCCGTCTCGACGTAGCCCATCTTGCGCTCCCGCAGCCGCACGACGAGATCGACCTCCCGGGAATCGAGATCGATCGAATCGGGCTCGATATCGACCGAGTTGAAGTACCCCGTGTCGTAGAGATTCTGCTTGCTGTCGAGGATCCGCTTCGCCTCGAACGGTTGCCCCGACTTGAACGTGAGCTCGCGCCGCACGAGCCGCTCCCGTACGCGGGCGACGCCGGTGATCCCGATCCCGCGGATGCTGACCGGTTTGCCCGGCGAGATCTCCCAGCGCAGGCGCGCCTCGAGAGAGTCGATCCGCGTCTCGTACGCGATCTGCGATCCGAGATACCCGCGCTCGAAGTATTTGCTGAACAGCGTGTAGCGGTCCGGCTCGATCAGTCCGGGATTGAACGGCTGCCCCTCAGTCAGCTTGAGCCCGACGCGGAGCTCCGGTTCCCGGATGACGTCCTGTCCCGCGAAGCTCACCCCCGCCACGAGCGTCCGCGGACCCTCGCTCACGAGCAGCCGGATCCTCGCCGATTTCCATTTCTCGCTCACGATCACCGTATCCACGGAAACCCGGGCCTCGAAAAAACCGTTCGACCGATAGAACGACTCGAGCGTCCTGACGTCGCGCCGCAGCATGTCGGCTCGATAGCGCGGGCCGCCGATGAGGTGGTAGAAGCGCGCCTGCTTCGTGCGCATGCGGCCCCTGAGCGTCTTGTCGTCGAAGCTCCGGTTGCCGAGGATCTCGATGCGCCGCACGACGGGAAGCTTTCGATCGAGCTCGGCCGCCCGCGCGCCGGCCGCGAGCGGAAGGACGAGCGAGCAGAGGAGAGCGCACGCGGCGAGAGCGCGCGCCCCCGCCGGCCGTATCCGCCGCATACCGGTTGACAACCCCCGCACAGGCATGTACCGTGCTTCCCGTATGAACGCGAACCCGCACAAGGCGCCCCGCCGCAAGCCGCTTCGCGGCCGCGCGGGAGGCCTCCGCGCCCGCTCGCTGATTCCGTGGCTCCCGGCCGCCGGGATCGCCCTTCTCCTCGTCTCCTGCCAGAGCTCCGATCCCGTTCAGGCGGAGAAGGAACGGACCCTCGACCCGGACGAGCGCTATCTCGTTGAATATTATATGAAAATAATCGAGTTTGAGAAACAAGAGTTCGACGACGAGGCGCTTCGGGCCGAGAAAAAAGGAGAGCTCGAGGCGCGGTTCGACCCCGCGCGGGTGGCGCGCGTCATCGCCGCGCTCGAGAAACGGCCCGAACAATGGATCGCGATCTATAATCGCATAAACGAGTTACAGGCCGGAGCGCTGCGCCCCCCTACCGAACCACGTTGAAGATATCCACCGTCAGGATGAACACCATCAGCAGGATCAGTATCACGAACCCTATCTGCCCGAGCGCGTGCTGAACGCGCTTTCCGATTCTTCTGCGCGTCACGAGCTCGAAGAGCGCGAGCACGGCGTGCCCCCCGTCGAAGGGCAGCACGGGGAGCAGATTGAAGATCGCGAGGTTGAGCGAGAAGAACGCGAGGAAGTAGACGAGGTAGTTGAACCCCCATCGTATCATGTCCCCCGCCATCAGCCCCACGCGGAGCGGGCCGCCGACGGCGCGCAACGTCGCCTTGCCCGAGAAGAGCTTGCCGAGAAAATCCATGATGTTCCGAAAGAGATTCGCGAAGGCCCGCCATCCATAGACCGCCGATTCGGCCAGCGAGATGCGCACCTTCGCGTAGTAGGGGCCGATGCCGATCTGCCCCTCCTTGACGACGTCGAGCCGCTCGCCTTCCGCGGCCGCCTCCGCCCCCTCCGGCACGATCGCCGCGGTTTTGATCTCTCCGTCGTATTCCCAGGTGAATCGCATCGGCGTCCCGATATTCGGCCGGATCCTGCGCTCGAGATCCGCGTATCTCGTGACGACCGTATCGTCGATCGCCAGGATGAGGGCGCCCGACCGCAGGCCCGCCTTCTCGGCGGGGCTTCCCTTCTTGACGTCGCCGACCCGCGGCTCGAGGTGGCTCTCGATGCCGATCCTGAAGCTCCCGGTGCGATCGTCCCAGCGCGGAGTCGCCGTGATGGCGAGGGTATCGGCGCCGCGAAGCACGGTGAAAACCGTCGGCTCCCCCTTGCGCTGCGCCATGAGCTTCTCGATCTGAAACCAGTAGCCGATGGGCTCGTCCTCGAGCCCGACGATCCTGTCCCCGACCCGGAATCCGGCCGCGGCGGCGGCGCCGGCGCTGTCGATCCCGCTGATCGTCGTGCTCGGATTCACGTAGATCCCCTCGAAGTACAGACCGAACACGTACACGAGCAGCGCGAGGACGAAATTCATGAACGGCCCGGCCAGAACGACCGACATCCGGCCGAGCGCCGGCCGGTTATGGTACATCCGCCCGGGCGGCACGACGACGCCGTCGGGAAGCTCCTCGCCTCCGCCTTCCTCCTCGCCCGTCTCCCCCGCGAACTTCACGTACCCGCCGAAGGGAAGCGCGCTCAGCGCGTACTCCGTCTCGCCGACCCGCAGCTTCAGGAGTTTCGGACCGAAGCCGAAGGAAAAGGTGATCACATAGATGCGGTTGAGCTTGGCGACGACGAAATGTCCGAGCTCATGAACGAAGACGACGATGCTCAGAACGAAAAAAAACGCCGCAACGGTGAGTAACATGAGCCCTCCATCATGACGGTCGTGGTGCCGCCGCCTCGCGGTGGCGTCGGGCGAGGTGCTCGCGCGTCCAGCGGTCCGCCGCGAGAACGTCCTCGATACTCTCGAGCGCGCGGCGCTCGTGGGCGCCGAGCGCTTCCTCGATCCAGGAAACGACATCGAGAAATCCGATGCGGCCGCCGAGGAACGCCTCGACCGCCACCTCGTCCGCGGCGTTCAGCACCGCCGGGGCGGTACCCCCCTGCGCCGCGGCCTCGCGCGCGAGCTCGAATGCGGGGTACTCCTCCACCGGGAACGGCCGAAAATCGAGCCGGCCGAGATCCTCGACCCCGAGCGAGGGCCACGGAAACGGG
>DHHN01000135.1:0-1849 GCA_002403295.1 bacterium UBP1_UBA4771
CAGGTCTGGGCGCGGAACGCGGAGCTGCGCGACGAGCTCGTGCGCCTCGGAAAACCGGACCTGCTCCGCTTCTTCTGGCGCAACGTCGGGCCGTGGGACCGCCTGCAGGCCCACGCCCCGGTGCTCGTGAAGGTTCCGAAGCCCGACGGGGCGAACTACTACCCCGAGGACATGACGAAGGAGGAGTTCGAGAACTGGGTCAAGAACCACCCCCAGATCAAGGACGCCTTCGAGAGCAACTTCACCGTCATCAAGCGCACCGCCGACAAGGGGCTCGAGGCGGTGCCGTACTCGCTCGAGTACGCACGTCTCATCGAACGGGCGGCGCTGCTGCTCGAGGAGGCGGCCGATCTCGTCGATAACGAGTCGCTCGCGAAGTTCCTGCGGCTCCGCGCCAAGGCGTTTCGGACTGACGACTACTTCGAGAGCGACATGGCGTGGATGGACGTCGAGGACAACGTGATCGACGTCACGATCGGCCCCTACGAGGTGTACGAAGACAACCTCATGAACTACAAGGCAGCCTTCGAGGCCTTCCTCTGTGTGCGCGACCCCGAGGAGACGCGCAAGCTCGACGGGCTCAAGGCGTACCAGACGAAGATGGAAATGAACCTCCCCATCCCCGACGCGCACAAGAACCTCGCGCGCGGGGCGGAGTCGCCGATATCTGTCGTCGACGAGATCTTCTCGGCCGGCGACACGAAGGCCGGCGTCCAGACGATCGCCTTCAACCTGCCGAACGACGAGCGGGTGCGCGAGGCGAAGGGCACGAAGAAGGTCATGCTCAGGAACATCTGCCGCGCCAAGTTCGACAAGATCCTCGTTCCGATCGCCGAGCGGGTCATGGCGCCGGAGCTCATTCCCTACGTGACCTTCGATGCCTATTTCAACGAGATCCTGCTGCACGAGTTCTCGCACGGCCTCGGCCCCGGCACGCTCAAGCTCCCGGACGGCACGACGACGACCGTGAACAAGGCGCTCCGGGAAACCTACTCCGGGTGCGAGGAAGCGAAAGCGGATATTGTCGGGATGTACAACTTGTATTATCTTATTGACGAGGGGTTCTTCCCCGAATCCCTCATGAAGGAGGCCGCGGCGACCTTTCTCGCGGGCTTCTTCCGGTCGGTGCGGTTCGGGGTTGACGAGGCGCATGGGAAGGCCGTCATGGTCATCTTCAACTACTTGAGGGAAAAGAGCGCGTACCTCAGGGATCCGGGAACCGGTCTCTGGTCGATCGATTTCACGAAAATCAAGGGTGCCGTCAAGTCTCTCGCCACGGAGATCCTCATGCTTCAGGCGCGGGGCGACTACGAGGGCACGAAGGCGTTCTTCGCGAGATACGGCGAGATGCCCGCGGAGATCCGCGCGCAGATCGACGGGTTCGCGACGATTCCGGTGGACATCGAGCCCCGGTTCGCGATCGAATCGGAGTTCGGAGGCACGCTGAAGTAAAAACGGCGTATAACATACATAAGGGCGGCGCGACCCGCCGCCCCGAGGATAGGGCCGGGAGCCTGCTCCTAATCAAAGGTCGACCTTCGTGGGGGTAAGTTGCCTTTGTGTTGGGGATACCCTGAGGCACCCGGCCCGTATTCTGTCCGGCCGGCGATAGGGCCTCCGCGGACCGCCTCTCGGCCGCTCGGCGCCCAAAAGGCGGTTGACTTCGCCCCGAAAATCGCAGAAACTGAATAATCTACATAGCTTAAGGAGGACACGATGGAGGCATTCCTCAAAAGCTGCGCAGCCGCCGTTCTCGAGGGCGACGCCGACAAGGCCGAGGCTCTCGCCCGCGAGTCGCTCGCGAAGAAATATCTGCCCCTCGATGTCATAGAGAAGGGGTTCGTCGCGG
>DHHN01000135.1:1945-3125 GCA_002403295.1 bacterium UBP1_UBA4771
GCCGCGTCGTCATCGGCACGATCGAAGGCGACATCCACGACATCGGCAAGACGCTCGTCGCGACGATGCTCTCGGCGAACGGATTCGAGATCACGGATCTCGGGGCGGACGTTCCCGTCGCCCGCTTCGTGGACGAGGCGGTCGCGAAGAACGCGGGCTGCATCGCCGTATCGGCCCTTCTCACGACGACGATGTCGGGGCAGAAGCGCGTCGTCGAGGAGATCGAGAAACGCTCCCTCAAGAGCAAGATAAAGGTAATGGTCGGCGGCGCTCCGTGCAGCCACGAATGGGCGCGCGAGATAGGCGCCGACGGCTACGCCGGGGACGCCGTCGCCGCCGTGTCGCTCGCGGGAACTCTCATGGGGGCGCGGGGCTAGCGGCCCGGCCGGAAGGCGGGAGCCGCCCCGAGTCGGGAGAACCGATGCACACGCACGATTTTCTGTCGATCGTCAAGCGGCGCGTCGTCATATTCGACGGCGGCATGGGGAGCATGCTGATCGCGGCGGGTCTCACGCAGCGCGACGTCCCCGAGGCGTGGGTGCTCTCGAAGCCCGAGATACTGTCCGGTATCCACGCGGCCTACCTCGAGGCCGGCGCCGAGGTCTTGACGACCGCCACCTTCGGGGCGAACCGGATCAAGCTCGACGCGTCGGACGCCGGCAAAAAGCTCGACGCGGACGCCGTGAACATGAAGGCGGTCGAGCTCGCGCGCCGCGCGATCGACCGCAGCGGCAAACGCGAGCGCTTCGTCGCGGGGGACATCGGCCCGACGGGGCAGTTCTTTCCGCCCGTCGGCACCCTCGACGCCGGCGCCGCTCGAGCGGCCTTCCGCGAGCAGGCGCGCATCCTCGAGCGCGCGGGGGTCGACCTTTTCATCATCGAGACGATGTACGACGTCCGCGAGGCCGTCGAGGCGCTCCGCGCGGTGCGCGAGGCGTCGTCGAAGCCGGCCGTCGCGACGCTCACCTTCGAGCGGCGGCCGCGCGGCTATTTCACCATGATGGGAGATACGACCGAGAAGGCGGTGGAGCTCTTGCCGAAAGAGGGCGCGACCGCGCTCGGCGCCAATTGCACCCTGCAGGCGCACGACATGGTCGATCTCGCCGAGGAGTTCCGCCTCGTCACGGGCGGCCTCCTCCTCTTCCAGCCGAACGCGGGCCAGCCCGTCATGGAGCGCGGC
>DHHN01000141.1:0-2306 GCA_002403295.1 bacterium UBP1_UBA4771
TGATTGGAATGGGGTGCGTTACGGAAAAGGGGGTGATAGAGAGGAGTTAAAGATACAAGGCTCGTCACCTTGCATCGGCGTTTGCAGCTTTGGATTTGTCAATCAGCCCGACAGCTTGAGTTCCGTTGGAAAGGAGTAGGTCATGCGTTCTATTGCCATCGCAGCGTTGCTTCTTCTCGTTCCGGCCGTTCTCCTGGGTGGACAGACGATGGGTGTTTACTTCACCTATGCTCCGAATCAGATGTACTACTCGCCGCAGCCGTTCGAACCGATGACGGCCTATGTATACGGACACGCGCTCAACTGCTTCACCTCCGGCGTCGAGTTCGGCATACAGCTTCCTCCGGGCATTATCATGACCGGCTGGTCGGTTCCCGAGGGCTCGCTCACGATCGGCGACCCGCTCGCCGGTCTCGCCGTGACGTACTTCCCGCCTCTCAACGGCTTCGATCCTGGCTACAACCTGCTTGCCAAGGTCGAGCTTTTGGCGCTTCCGGACGGCGCGTGCTGCTGGTTCGGCGGCACTTTGATCGATGCTCCGCTCCGGGTCGTCGCCGATCCGACGAGCGGCGCCGCGACTCCGCGGCAGGCGTGCTATCCGGATATGTACCTCGTCGATGTGATCGGTCTCACCTCGCAGATCTGCCCGTGCCAGGTCGCAACCGAGGAGACGAGCTGGGGCGCGATCAAGTCCCTGTTCTAATCCTCCGGCGGGCAAAACTCGCGCAGGACGGGCCGGGTGCCCATCGGGCACCCGGCTTTTTTTATTCATGGCACAACGGTGGGGAATATGCCAGCATGGCGAAACGATGTCGAACGAGCGAACGGCCCATACCCGCGCCCTTCTCGTCGGCCCCTTTCCGCCGCCCGTCGGCGGAGACACCGTCCTCACCGCCAATCTCTCCCGAAGTCGTTTCTGGAGCGGCAGCGGGATCGTCATCGAGCGCGTCGATACCTCGGCCGGCGACCGCGTCCGCCTGCCCGACGAGCGTCTCCGGCCGGGCGACCTGCTCCGGGGCGTTCGCGCGGTGATGCGGACCGCGGCGAGGCTCGGCCGGAGCGACGTCGTGCTGCTCTGGGGCAATAACCGCTTCGTCGTCACGGCGGGGCTCGGAATCATGCTCTGCTGCCGGCTCGCCCGGCGGCCGATTCTCGTCAAGGTGTTCGGCGGGTATCTCGCGGAGCGGATCGGGAGGTTGCCGCATCCATGGCGGCGCTCCGCGGTCGCACTGCTCGGGGGCGCCGAATGCGTGCTCGCCGAGACGAGGGCGCTCGCCCGCGCGCTCGTCGTCGAAGCCGGTCTCCCGGCCGATCGCGTGGTGTTCCTGCCGAATTTTATCCCTTCCGTTGCCGCGGCGGAGGCTCGCCACGGCCGGCGCTTCTCGGGGAAATGCGTCTTCTTCGGCCAGATGAAGCGCGAGAAAGGGATATTCGATATCGTCGAGGCGCTCGGCGGGCGGGACGATTGCTCGTGCGATTTCTTCGGTCCGTTCGTCGAGCGGGACAGGCCGGCTTTTCTCGACGCGATCCGTGAGCGTTCGAACCTGCGATACCGGGGGGTCGCCGAGCCGGGCACCGTGAGCCGGGCAGCCGGCGAGTACGACGTGCTCCTCCTTCCGACCTACCATCCGAGCGAGGGGTATCCGGCGGTCGTGCTCGAGGCGTATGCCGCGGGGATCCCCGTCATCTCGACGAGATGGCGGTCGATCCCCGAGATCGTGATTGATGGGGAGACGGGGCTCCTCGTTTCCGCTCGCGCGCCGTCCGAGATTCTCGGGGCCCTCGACGCGCTTCGCTCGGACCCGGAACGGTACGAGGCCATGGCCCGAAAGGCTTCGGCGTTCGTTCGATCCTTTTCCGAGGACGAGGTCGTCGGCAGGTTGCTCGTTCCGCGGGTGCTCGCGGCGGCCCGGCGCCGCCGGCGCGTCAGATGCTGAACCACTTGCTGATCTTGACCATGAAGGTGTTGTCGCCCGCGGCGGACAGGAGCCGGTCGAAGTCCCTTCCCGCCGCGAACTCCCCGCGCTCCTCGAAATCGGTTGCGCCGCGCGACCAGACGAGATAGAGCGCCGATCCCGGGCTCCATTCCCAGCGGTACACGAGATTCGACCGCATCTCCTTGAAGTTGAAATCGGGGCTGTCCGCGGCCGCCAGATAGTCGTACGGGGCGAACCGGTCTCGGTAGGATCCGGCGCGCGGGGAGACGACCTCGCGGAAGTCGCCGTAGCGCCCGGCCGCGACGAACGGCATACCGTAGAACTGGAGGCTCATCTCGGGAGTGAGGGTGTAGTTGAGCCGCGTCGTGA
>DHHN01000141.1:2368-3488 GCA_002403295.1 bacterium UBP1_UBA4771
CGTACGGCTCGGCGTACCATCCGCCGAACCCCTCGTCGTTGCCGCTGAGGCCCCCGGCGCAGCCGATCCTGAACGCCTTGCGGTCGTCGGTGTAGGCGCCGAACCACGAATTCCAGCCTCCTGGAACGAGAACGAGCGGGCCGCCGCGCGTGACGCTGGTTCCGAGGCGCTCGCCGTTTCTCTCGATGCCGGCGTAGCCGCCCCAGTTGTTCGTGAGACTGAACGAGCCGTTCATGTTGCCGCCGAAGCCCATCATCTCGCCGCCGTAGCTGTACGCCCGCCAGAGGTTCCAGTTGACGCCGAGGCTTCTCAGCGCTTTCCACGGTTGAGGAAGGCGATACCCCGTCCACGCGACGCCGAGCACCTCGTCGGCGTCCTGCATGTACCCGAGATCGTTCACCTCGAAGCCGGGCGAGCGCGACATGAGACCGAGGAGGAAGTTCCAGCGCTTGCCACCGTAGCGCCCGCCGTCCACGACGGCCGCGTACCCCCCGAGGGACGTGCGCGTCGGATCGTAGTCGACGTGATCTGCGTCCGGACGTTGGAAATATCGGGCCGACGATGTCTGCGCCTCGGCGATCGCCTCGGGGCTGCCCTCGATCCGGCTTCCGAGGATGCGTCCGTTCACGGCGTATTCTTCGTTCCGCCACCGGTGTGAGAAGTCGACGCCCCCCGTGTAGGCGGCGCGGTTGAGCGTCCGGAGATCGGGGCTCGAGAGGTCGCGGACGACGCTCGTGATAATCCCGCCGACCGTGCTCCGGCCGCCGTTGAGATCCTTCTGGGCGCGGGCGAGGAGGTAGTTCGTCATCGGCTCGACGGCGACGCCGATGCGCTCGCCGCTCGGGAGCTCGACCGCGGCCTCCTCCATGTCCGTCACCGCCTCGAGGACGCCGATCGAGACGCCGTTCGACGTCTTGCCCGTGATCTTCGCGGCGCCGAGGATCGTCGTGAACCGTGGCGAATCCTCGTGGAGCCCGTCCGTGTCGATGAATCGCTTCGAATCGAGCGCGGAGAACTGCGGCGCGCGGCCGATGCGCCGCGAGTAGAAGAGCCGCTCGGCGTCGTTGTCGCCGAACATGAGGCGATACTGAAAGATGTTCGCTCCTTCCATGAAGAAGGG
>DHHN01000193.1:0-3094 GCA_002403295.1 bacterium UBP1_UBA4771
CTTTTTTACCGGGAGGCTTCTCGCATGTCGCCCAGATTCACTCCATCGGCGCTCGTCATCGCGTTCGCGCTCGCCGCGGCCGCCGCCGCGTCGTCGGAGCAGCTCGCCGCGCGCGCGGCGGCGGACCGCCCCGTTCACACCTATTCGATCGTCGCCCGCGATTCCGTCACCGGGGAGTTGGGAGTGGCAGTGCAATCGCATTGGTTTTCCGTCGGTCCCGTCGTGCCGTGGGCGCGCGCGGGGGTCGGCGCCGTCGCGACGCAGAGCCTCGTGCTCGTTTCCTACGGCCCGCTCGGGCTCGATCTCATGGAGCAGGGCATGAGCGCGCGGGAGGCGCTCGAGAAGCTCGTCGACGAGGATTCGCACGCCTCCGTGCGCCAGGTGGCGATGATCGACCGCGACGGGAACGTCGCGGCGCACACCGGGGATTCCTGCATCGCCCACGCGTCGCACCGCACCGGCGCGGGGTACTCGGTCCAGGCGAACATGATGCTCACCGGCCGGGTGCCCGCCGCGATGGCGGCGGCGTACGAGTCGGCCGAGGGCGATCTCGCCGAGCGCATGATCGCCGCGCTCGAGGCCGCCGAGAGCGCGGGAGGCGACATCCGGGGCCGCCAGTCGGCGGCGATCCTCGTCGTGCGCGCCGTTCCGAGCGACGAGCCGTGGTCGGACGTGATCATGGATCTCCGCATCGAGGATCATCCGCAACCCGTCGAGGAGCTTCGCCGCCTCGTCCGGCTCGCGCGCGCCTACGA
Organism: bacterium UBP1_UBA4771; assembly: GCA_002403295.1. Lineage (GTDB taxonomy): Bacteria > Krumholzibacteriota > Krumholzibacteriia > Krumholzibacteriales > Krumholzibacteriaceae > SSS58A. Next base: position 756 of record DHHN01000193.1, read on the forward strand.
GTTCGAGAACCTCGGCGACGAGGCGATGGCCGGGGGGGATCTCGCCGCGGCGATGGAGGCCTACGGAGAGGCCGCGAAGCTCGCCCCGGACAACCTCGAGCTCGCATTCTGGCAGGGAGTTTCGCTCATCAACGTCGGACGGGACGACGAGGGGATCTCGATCATCACGCCCGTCATCGAGCGCGATCCCAACTGGAAGGAGCTCCTCGGGCGCCTGCCGCGGAGCGGGCTCCTGCGGGCGGACGGCGCCCGGCTCGAAAAGATCATGTCGGCGTTGCCATAGGCGGTCGCGTGGCGCCGCCCTCCGTGTTTAAACGAATCGGCGGCTCGGCTGTATGAATGAAACGGAAGGCAGAAACGGGCTCGATGAATCCGAGCTCGTTCACAGGGGTCACGCGGGAGACCGGAAAGCGCTCGAGGAGCTTTTCAAGCGATACGAGCGCGGTCTCTTTGCGTTCGTGAACCGGTTCGTCGGAGGGGCCGCGGATCCGTCCGACGTGTATCAGGACGTCGTGTTGAGAGCGATCGAGAATATCCACCGGTACAACCCGAACCTGAGTTTCCGCACCTGGCTCTTCACGCTCGCCGCCAATCACTGCAAGAACGTCCTGCGCTCGCGCGAGCAGCGGGGCAAGTTCCATATGCCTTCCGTGAAGCGCTCCCGCAACGACGCGGAGATAGACGTGCTCGCGTCCGCTCCCGACACGGCGCCGGGCCCCGATCGCGCGGCCGAGGGCTCGGAGTTTCTGCGAGCGCTCGAACGCGAGCTCATGAACCTGCCCCCGGCGCAGCGCGAGGTCTTTGTTCTGCGCGAGTTCAACGACGTTCCCTTCAAGGAGATCTCGTCGATCCTCAAGATACCCGAAGCGACGGCGCGCTCGCGCATGTACCTCGCCGTCGAGTACCTGCGCGTGCGGCTTCGCGCCTTCGCCGGCGCGGGCGCCGGACGCGGAGCGGAGGAAAAACGGTGACGGACGATCGCGGCGATACGCCGAACGCCGGCCCCGGCGGGCGCCCGTACGGGCGGGATCTTCACCCGCCCGCATGCCCCGAGTGCATGGCGGCGCGCCACGAGATCATGATGGCGGTGTTTCGGGAGACGGAGACCGTCGTCGAGTCGGCGATGCTGCATATATCCGAATGCCCCTCGTGTCGCGAGTGGGAGGCGGACCTGAGGCGCATGCATTCCCTCTGCGGATGCGCCGGCGAGAGCGCCGGTCCCGCGGGTCTCACGGAAGCGGCGCTCGCGGCGCCCGCGCGGGCGCGCGGCGAAAACGGACGGGGGAGTGCGGCCGCTCCCGTCTCCCGCGAGCGCGGCGTGCTCGCCGTGAGCCTGATCGCGATCCTGCTCGTGAACGTGGTCTTCGCGGCGCTGCTCGAGGGATCCGCGCGCGTTCTCTATCCAGCCGTTACGCTCGCCGCCATGCTCGTCGCGACGGTGTGGGTATACGCCGATTCGCGCGCTCGCGGCGCGAGGAGCGGTTTCTGGACGGCGCTCCAGCCCTTTACCGTGCCCGCCGGCGTCGTCGCGTACCTTCTCTGCCGCGAGCGGGAGACGACACGATGCCCCGGGTGCGGAGCGCTCGCGCCGGCGGGGGATCGTTACTGCGCGGTCTGCGGGAGGCGGCTTCGGGACGTCTGCTGCCGCTGCGGCAAAACGGTGCGTCGGGAGTTCCGGATATGCCCGTGGTGCGGCACGCCGCTCGCCGAGTGCTTCCTGCGCGACGGGAGCGCCGGCTCCTCGTGCGGCTGGTCCGTGCCGCAGGCGGCGTTCGTTCTCGCGGCGAACGGGGCGCTCCTCGCGGCGCTGATCCTCGTGATCCTCGGCGCCGGCGCGCCGGCGTGGACCGCGACGGCGTCGCTCTACGTCCTCGGCCTGTTCCCCGTCTTCAACTGGACGGCGTTCGATTCGCGCCGCCGCGCGATGGATACGATCGGTTGGGGCGTCCTCGCCCTGCTCGCCGGATACGTGGGGTTCGTCGTCTATCTCGCCTGCCGCCGGGAGCTCGTGGCCGAGTGCCCGGTCTGCGGAGGCTTCCCGCCGTCGAGCTTCAACTACTGCCCCTGCTGCGGATCGCTCATGCATCCGGCCTGTCCGCGCTGCGGCGCGGCGTGCGCGGGGAGCTACTGCGCATCGTGCGGCGCGCCCCTCCGGAGCCGCGATTGACGCGACCGCGCGCGAACGCATCGATTCTTCGGGACTTCAACGCAGCTTTTTCCCGGCGGTCGCCGGAATGAGCCGGCCGTATTTGACGCCCTTCATCGACATGAGCTCGTCGGCGATCGCCCGCACCGCGGCGGGTTTCCCCCGGATCACCTTCGTCTCGAGGCAGTTGTCG
>DHHN01000193.1:3240-4602 GCA_002403295.1 bacterium UBP1_UBA4771
CGCTTGCGGCGCACGAGGGCGTCGAGCCCCGCGAGCAGCGAACCGTCCATCGAGACGCCGAATCGAGTCGTCTTCACCGCTTGTCCTCCTCCCGATAATGCGAATGCAGGAAATCCGCCGCGGCGCGCGGGTGCGGCAGCCGGTGAGCGTGCGCGAGACCCGCCCGTTCGAGCAACGACGCGTCGCCGAGGGCGATCTCGACGGGGCCGGCAAAGAGCGGGCGGCGGGCGGGGCCGAGCACGACGGCGAATTCGCCGATGTGCCTCGCGAGCAAAAGATCCTGCGTGGCCGCGACGATCGTCTTGCCGTGCGCGGCGAGGCCGGCGAGAATGTCGATGAGGATCCCCTCGGTCGCCGGGTCGAGGTTCGCCGTCGGCTCGTCGAGGAGGAACGCCTCGAGATCCATCGTAAGTACGGAGGCGAGCGCCACGCGTTTCTTTTCGCCGCCGCTCAGGCGGTACGGATAGCGGTCGGCGATCGCCTCGATGCGGAGCGCGGCGAGCGCCGCGCCCACGCGCCGCGCCGTCTCCGCCTCGTCGAACCCCATCTGGCGCGGTCCGAACGCGAGCTCCTCGCGGACCGTGGGGGAGAAGCATTGGACGTCGGCGTCCTGGAAGACGAAGCCCACCCGCCCGCGGAACGCCCGGCGCGTGCGCCCGTCGTCGAGGCCGCGCTCCGTGACGGCCGCTCCGAATGCGGCCACCGCGCCCGTTTGGGGAAAGATGAGACCGTCGAGCAATTTGAGGAGCGTCGATTTGCCGGAGCCGTTCGGACCGAGCAGCACGGTGCAGCGGCCGCGGGGAATGGCGAGACGCTCGACCTCGAGAGCAGGCTCGCCGCCGGGGTACGAGTACGACACCCCCGAGAGCTCGAACGCGGGTTCGGCATCGCCCGCCGGTCCGCCCTCGAAGAGCGGGAGAGCCGGTCCGCCGTCCGCTTCGCGGCCGCGCGGGTCGGATCCGGCCGCGGCGCGCGCCGCCCGCCCCGGCCCCTCTCCGTCCCGGTCCCATCCGCGCGAGAGCATCGCGAGATGGACGCCGTCGGCGAGATCGAGCGACCTCACGAAGACGAGTCCCGCGCTCCGGGAGATGAACGCCGCCTCCCGCCGAAGCGGAAGGGACGCGAGCGTCCTGCTCCGGCGCGCCATGAAGAGATCGGGCACGGCGCGCACGAGGAGCAGAAGGTACCGGTAGCAGAGCGAGAGGAGCGAGACGGCGATTCCCGGCAGCCGCAGCGAGCGAAGCGCCGAGAGAAGCGCGTGCCACGGGGTCGTGAGCACGAGGAGGACGGCGAACGAAACTGACGCCGAGACGCGCAGGACGAGCATGAGAGCGGTCCGCGCGCCCTCGGCGGTCACGGCGA
>DHHN01000193.1:4715-5092 GCA_002403295.1 bacterium UBP1_UBA4771
CGGGGCCTCTCGCGAGCGAACAGGCGAGGATCATCGCGGCGAAGGAGACGATCTTGAACCGCGGATCGATCCGTTGAAGGAGGCCGTCCCCGCGCGACCACCGCTCGTTCGCGAGGGCCCGCTCGAAGGCGCCCGAGAGAGCGGAGATATTCTTCTCAAGAAATCCGGCCATGTTTCGCGATCCTCGCCACGCCCCACGCGATGAGCGCCGTCGCTCCCGCGCCGAGGACGGCCGTGACGACGGCGGCGAGACTCTCCCGCCCGAACCCCCCCCCGAGACCGGGGACCGTGTAATCCTTGAACGGCGTCTTCGGCGCGGCCGCGGTCTCGGCCATGCCCCGCGGCGCGAAGCCGACCCGCTCCCGGATGCCGTCGAC
>DHHN01000193.1:5229-5947 GCA_002403295.1 bacterium UBP1_UBA4771
CGACGCCCCCCGTGACGACCGCCTCTGCGGCGCCCGCGACGGTGAGATGCGGAATCATCATCGCCGGCAGCGTGACGCCGAGGGGAAAGGGGCAGTAGAGGGGCGTCCCGTCGGCGAGGCGGTGGAGGAGCGGCTGCACGCCGAGCTCGAGCGCCGTGAAGAGCGCGGCCATGTTTATCCCGATGAAGCCGCCCGCCGCGGCGGCGAGGGCGAACCGGCGCGCGCCCGGCCGCGCGCTCCCGCGGAGCGCCCGGAACGCGTAGTATCCCGCGAAGGGCATGACGACCCCGAGATTCACGGCGTTCGCGCCGAGCGCGAGGATACCCCCGTCGCCGAAAAACAGGGCCTGCACGGCGAGCGCGATCGTCACCGCCGTGAGCGCCGGCCACGGGCCGACGATGACGGCGACGAGCACGCCTCCGACGGCGTGTCCCGTCGTTCCGCCGGGCAGCGGGATGTTGAACATCATGACGAGAAACACGAACGCGGCGAGCATCGCGACGAGCGGCGCGTGCCGCGATCGCAGGCGCCGCCGGATGTGGCGCAGCGAAGCCGCCCAGAAGGGCGCCGCGACCACGTAGAGCGCGCCCGCCGTCTGCGGGGAGAGATAGCCGTCGGGTATGTGCACCGGGGCTCCTTTCGGCGCAGTGCCATCATTTCAAATAATCGTAACACGAGTATGCGCCCGTCCGCGCCGCACCGTCAAACGATTTCTCTC
>DHHN01000193.1:6144-25079 GCA_002403295.1 bacterium UBP1_UBA4771
TGGACGAACGCCTCGCGGGCGATCGAGCGGCTGAACCTGCTCGGCGCGATAAGCCCCCGGGCGATCAGCGACATGGAGGAGCGATCGCTCGCCGAGGCGATCCGGCCGGCGGGCTATTACAACCAAAAGGCGAAGCGCCTCAAGATACTCGCCGCGTATTTTCTCTCGCGGAGAACGCGCTCCCGGGCCTCGCTGCTCGAGCTCAACGGCGTCGGCCCCGAAACCGCCGATTCGATAGTGCTCTACGCCTGGAACGAGCCGGTGTTCGTCATCGACGCCTACACGCGCCGGATCTTCGGGCGGCTCGGGCTCATACCGGAGAGCGCGGGCTATGAGGAAGCCCGGAAAACCTTCGAGGAGAATCTGCCCCGTCGCGCCTCGCTGTACCGCGAGTACCACGCCCTCATCGTGGAGCACGGGAAACGCTCGTGCAGAACGGTTCCGGCGTGCAAGAAATGTCTTTTAAAACCGGATTGCGCTTCGTATCTTACGGGAAGCGGGAGAACCTCAACCGCGAAAAGCGGTTAGGGACTCCGCCGCTGGCTCGAAAAAAATGCTGCCGCGTTTCCTCGTTGCATGGTATACTTCAACGAGGAATGATTTTTGATACTCGGTGCAATTCCCTGTTTTTCAAGGGAGTTTGCTGAGACGGGAGGCTTGCTGCATGTTCTCGTTCGAGAATACGATCCAGAAGCTCCGCAGCGAGGGATTCAAGCTCACGCCGCAGAGACTCGCCGTCATCAAGTACATGCTGGGGAACAAGGAGCATCCGTCGGCGCTCAAGATTCACAAGGAGCTTCGGCGCAAGTATCCGACCCTTTCCTTTTCGACCGTCTACAACACGCTCGGGACGCTCGAAAAGATCGGAGAGATCCAGTCGCTCCACATCTACGACGACTATCTGAACTACGAGCCCAACACGACTCCGCATCTCCACTTCCTTTGCCGGAAGTGCGGCATGGTCCACGATATCTTCACCGAGGGGCGGACGGATTTCGCCGTGCCGCTCGGCGACATCGACGGACACGAGATCACGAGCTACAGCGTCGTTCTCGGCGGCACGTGCAAATTCTGCAGATAGATAGAGAGGAGAGCGTTTGATCGCACAGAGCTGGAAGTGCTCGTCGTGCGGGCACGTCGCGATCGGCCTTTTTCCCCCCGAATCCTGCCCCGCGTGCCACGCCGGCCGCGAGGCCTTCATCACCGAGCATGAGTTTCTCTTCCCGAAGGAGGAGACCGACGCCGTCATCAAGGCGTGCTGGAAGGTGAGCTACGGCCTGTACGTCGTCACGTCGGTGCAGGGCGAGCGCATGAACGGCCAGATCTGCAACACGCTCTTCCAGATCACGAGCGACCCGCCGCGCTTCGCGATCGGAATCAACCGCCGCAATCTCACGCACGAGTTCATCGCGTCGAGCGAGGTTTTCGCCGCCTCTATCCTCGGCGACGGCGATCACCGTTTCGTCCGCCGGTTCGGCTATCGCTCCGGCCGCGATTTCGACAAGCTGAAGGGGATCGCGACGCGGATCGGGAGAACGGGATGCCCGGTTCTCGAAGAGTCCATCGGCTACGTCGAGTGCGCGCTCTTGAGCGACAAGACGGTCGACGCGGGCACGCACAGCATCTTCGTCGGCGAGGTCGTCGGCGGCGGCATCCTGAAGGACGGCGAGCCGATGACGTACGCCCATTACCACGCCACCAAGAGTTCGGCCCAATAGCCGGGAAAGCGCGTCTTCGCCGGAGCGAAAGGAGCTCGAATGACCAAGGAGCAGGAAGGGAGCTACATGGAGGTTCTCGCGGGCGCGATCTACCGGGAGATCGGCGCGCGCGATTTCTACCGCCGCATCGCGGGCGAGATCAAGAACCGGGAGGGAAAGGACCGCTTCAAGAGACTGTCGGGCGACGAGGAAGGCCACCGCAAGAAGCTCGAATCGTGGTACGAGAAGCTCTTCGGCAAGCGGTTGGCCGTCGATCCGAAGATGCTCAAGGAAACGGAGATCAAGGACGTCAAGCTGAACAAGCAGACGAGCGCCATGGCGGCGCTCGATCTCGCCATAAAGGCCGAAGCGGCCGCCGAGGAGTTCTACGCGACGCAGGCCGGGACCGTCTCGTCGCCCGAGCTGCGGGATCTCTTCACGAAGCTCTCCGGCGAGGAGCACGGCCACTACGAGCTCCTCACCGCCGAGCGAAACTCGCTCGCCGGGGGATTCTACTGGTTCGACATGGATTCGACGCAGTTCCTCGAGGATTGAGGGCGAACGAGTTCGCCTCTTTCGGCCCCGGACCGGGAGGCGCATCCGTTCCCCGGGGAGGATCGCATGAAAAAGAAGTGGAAATGCACGCTCTGCGGGTATATTCACACGGGGGAGACGCCCCCCGATACGTGTCCCGTGTGCGGGGCCGGCCCCGACAAGTTCATTCCGTACGATCCGCGCCGCTAGCGCGGCGGGTGGCGCAACCGAAAGGAGCCGATCATGGCGAAGTGGCAGTGCACGATCTGCAACTACATCTACGATCCCGCGAAGGGCGACCCGGAAAACGGCGTCAAGCCGGGAACCCCGTGGGAAGAGCTTCCCGAGGACTGGGTATGCCCCGACTGCGGCGCGCCGAAGAGCGAGTTCGAGAAGCTCGATTGAGAGGTGAGGCGACGATGCCGATCAATTTCAGCGCGGATGAAGTGTTCGAGATGGGAATGGACATCGAGCGCAACGGCGAGGCGTACTACCGAAAGGCGGCCGAACTCTCGAAGGACGCGAAGATCAAGTCGGTATTCACCGATCTCATGCAGCAGGAAGCGATCCACTACCGGGTCTTCAAGGATCTTCGCGGGAAGCTCCCGCCGCGCGCGACGCTGCCCACGGTGGCGGATCCCGACAGCGAGGAGTATCTCTATCTCGATGCCCTCGTGAAATCCCGTCTCTTCACGAACGTGCGAGAGGCGGAGGCGGTCGCGGCGAAGGTCGGGAGCGCGGTGGAGGCGCTCAGGGCCGCGCTCGTTTTCGAAAAGGACACGGTGCTCTTCTTCCAGTCGATGAAATCGATGACGGACGAGCGGCTCGGCAAGGGCGAGATCGACCGGCTCATCGAGGAGGAATACCGGCACATCGTCCGGATCTCGAACCTCATCAAGGAGCACGGGGGCTGAAGGCTCGTGACGGGATGAACGACGCCGGAGCGGCCCGTTCCGGCTGGAGCCGCGCGGAGCTCGCGGCGGCGTTCGTCGTCGTCGGGTGCGCCCTCCTTTTTCGTCTCCTGTTCCTCGGATCGCGTCTCGTGCTTCAGGGGGACGAGATACACTACGCCGAATCGCTCTTCCGGTTTCTCCACGGCCGGTTTCTCGACGGCGTTTCCGATTACTGGTCGTTCCTCTACCCCTTCGCGGGCATTCCGTTCGGGCTCGCCGCGGGGGACGCGGAGACGGGGCTCCGGCTTCTCTCGATCGCGGCGGGCGCCGCGACGGTCGCGCCCGCGATGATCCTCGCGCGTCATCTCGCCGGGTCGCGCGCGGCCCTTTTCACGGGAATCCTCGTCGCCCTCCACCCGAATCTCATCGCATTCTCGACGACGGCCGCGACCGAGCCGCTGTTCTCCTTCCTGCTGCTGGCGGCGCTCGTCGTTTTCATCCGGGCGCTCGGCGCCGGCGGGTCGGCTCGATTCGCCGCGGCGGGCGCGCTGCTCGGCCTCGCGTATCTCACGAGGCCCGAGGCGCAGTTCTTTCTCGCGCCGTTCGTCCTCGCCGCGCTCGTCGTTCGCGGCGCGGGCGCTTCCGGCGCGCTTCTGGCGAGGCGCGCCGTCCGGGCAGCCGTTGTCGCGGCCGCCTTCGCCGCCGTCGCGATTCCGTATTTCGTCGTTCTCCGCGCGGCGACCGGCTCGTGGACGGCGGGCTCGAAGGCCGCCGTGAACCTGAGCTCGCCCGCGATATGGGAAGACACGCTCGAGCGGGAGCGCTTCGTCTATAGCCTGAACGAGAAAGGCGACGAACGGCTTATCGAGGAGCTCGGGCGGGAGAGCGCCCTCTCCGTTCTCCGGCGGGAGATGGGCCGCATCGCCGCGGATTATTTTCCGAAGATGAGCGCCGGATTCGCGCTCGCGCCGCTTCTCCTCACGAGCCCGGTCCTTCTGCTCCTCGTGCCGCTCGGTATCGTCGCGCGCCGGCGGCTGCCGGGGCGCGCGGCGGCGGAGTGGCTCCTCGTCGCCGCCGGCGTTTTCCCCTTCGCCTTTTACTCGATCTTTCGCGTCGAGCTCCGGTATCTCGCGCCCTACCTTCCCGTCTACCTCGTCTGGGGCGGCATCGGCTGCGGGATCCTCGTCGACTGGGTCGGCGAGTTCGCCGGGCGACGGCGCTGGCTCGCCCGGGCCGCGGCGGTGCTCGTCTTCGCGAGCCTCGTGCCCTTCGCGTTCAGCAAATACGCGCTGACCGCGCGGTCGATGCAGCCCGAATGGCGCGAGATCGGGGCGTGGATGCGCGGGCGGGGCGGCGAACCCAGCATCCTCGCTCATTCCGGGTGCCCCGCGAGCTACTACGCGGGCAATCCCGAGGCGTCCTTTATTCCGTGGACCGACGCGGCGGGGCTCGTGCGCTTCGCCCGCCTGCGCGGTTTCGAATACGTCCTGATCGACGAGCGCTACATCCGCGTCTTCCGCCCGATCCTCGAGGATATCGTCGACGAGCCGCCGCCCGGGCTCGAGGCGGTGCGCACGTTCGACACCGGCGCGGACCGCGTGATCGTGTTCCGTCTCCGCGCGGAGCCGTAAGAGCCCGCGGATTCTTCCCCCGGCGCTTCCCGTCACAGCTCGCCGTGCCGTTTCGTCCGTTCTCTTTCCGCGCGCGATCCCGCTCTTGTGAACGGTTCTTGCTCGTTACCCCGTTCGGCGGCGCGCAAAGATGCCGTCGAGACGCAATAACGTATTGCAATATAAATACATACGTGGTTATTGCGAGCGCCGCCGGGAGAGATGGTTTGGAACGTCACATGATAATAAAACAGCCGCTCGGGGCGCTCCGGCGCCCCCTCCCGCGGCGAGGAACGCCATGCCCCACGAAGATGCCGGAATGAGGAAAGAGACCGGCGAGCCGCGGCGGCTCGAGGACAAAATCAGGTCGCACGCGCTCGCGTTCGATGCGATCCTTTCCCTCCTCGAGCGGCTCGGGCCGCGCCCCGCGCGGGCGGAGGCCGCCGACGCCGTTCTCTCGACACTCTCGAACCGGTTCGGCGCGCCGCGCGCATCGCTCCATGTCGTCGCGGGCCCGCTCGGCGATCTCGCGCCCCTGCAGTCGTCCGGCGTCGGCGATAACGGCGCCCTGCCCGCCTTGCCGCGGAACTGCGGCTTCGTCCGATGGCTCGCGGAGACGGACGGCCCCGTTCACGTCGACGCGTATTTCCCGCCGGCGGGCGCATCGGCCGAGGGCGACGAAACGATAGTGCGCGCCCTCGCCGCCGCGGGACTCTCGCGCGCGATTCCGCTTCGAATCGAGGAGACGCTCATCGGCGTTCTGTTTCATGCCGCGCCCGTCCGGCGGAAGAACGCGCTCCCGTTCGACGACGATCTCGCGCGGCGGTTCGGCCGCGCCGCAGCGATCGCCGTGAGAAGCGCGCTCCGCGGCGAATCCGCCGCGGGTGGGAACGGCGCGGGGCGCCGCCGCGAACGGGAGCGGACGGAGCTCGCGCACGCGATCTCCGCGGATCTCGGCGCCGCGCTCTCGGTCGCGCGGGCCACGGTTTCGTCGCTCGAGCCGTCCGCGATCGACGAGCAATTGCTCGCCGGTCTCGCGAAAGGGGCGCTCGCGGATCTCGCCGGCGCCGTGGACCGGTGGACGGCCGTCTGCGATCTCGATGACGAGGAGGGCTCGGTCGCCCTCGTCGAGGCGCGCGGGCTCGTCGACGACGTGCTTCGAGGCATGCTCGCCGAGCTCGAGGAGCGGGAGCTCCGCGTTTCGATCGAGGACGGCACCGGCCTGCGCGAGATATCGCTCGATCAAAAACGGTTTTCAATCGCGCTGCGGGGCATTCTCGATGCCGTCGTCGCACGCGCGCGGCGCGGCGGCGGCATCTCGATCGCGATCCGCGTATCCCGGGGCGGTCCCGGCGGAGAGGCGGAACGAGGAACGCGGGAGCGGGCGGGGGAACATCTCGTCGTCGAGGTGACGGGCGAGCGCGAGGGAGCCGCGCCGCCGCGAATCGCCTTTGACGAGGGAGAGGCGTCGGACGACACGCCCGGGCCCGCGCGGCGATCCGACCGACGGGCGCTCGGCCTCGCCGTCGCCGGCCGGATCATCGCCGATCAGCGCGGCGCCCTTCGCGAGGCGGAAGACGCCCGGCACGGACAGGGCTTCGCCGCGTGGTTCCCGATCGATTCGTGATATTCGAGGAGCAGGGGTCGGGGTGCAGCCGGGCGGCCCGCATGCGGGGCCGCCCGGATCTTTTTCCCAACGTTACTTCGCCTTCGGCTCGTCGATCGCGGCGCCGCTGCGGTTGACCGACTCGATGATAACGGGCTTCAGGGGGACGTCTTTCATTCCGGCCTTTTCCCCCGTCTTCATCGCGGCGATCTTCTCCACGACGTCCATCCCCTGGACGACCTTTCCGAACACGGCGTAGCCGTACCCGGCGGAGGTCACGTCGCGCTGATCGAGCGCGGCGTTGTCCTTGAGGTTGATGAAGAACTGGCTCGTGGCGCTGTTGATATCGGACGTGCGGGCCATCGAGAGCGTGCCCTTGAGGTTCTTGAGGCCGTTCGTCGCCTCGTTCTTGATCGCGGGGAGCGTGGCTTTCTTCATCATGTCCTTGTCGAAGCCGCCGCCCTGAATGACGAAGTTGGGGACGATGCGGTGGAAGGTCGTGCCATCGTAGAATTTCTTGTCGGCGTAGTTGAGGAAATTCTTCACCGTGATCGGCGCTTCCTTTTCGAAGAGCTCGATCGTGATGTTTCCCATGTTCGTTTTCATGAGGACCATCGGGTTGCCTGCCTTTTCTTTCGCCGCCTCCTGCGCCTTTTCCTGCGCCGCGAGCGGCCCGGCGAGGGAGAACGCGAATGCGACCGCCGCGAGAATGACGACCGACCTCGAAAGCTTCATGGCGCGCACCTCCATTTTGACGAGCTGCCGTACGTTGTCGATATACGGGATAATATATCGAAAAGCCGCCCGTCGAAAAGGGGAAAAAACGCCGATCCGCCCCCCGGGCGGATCGATGCGAAGCTGCAACTACTTATAAATGAACGAGAAGCATCGTTTCGCCTCCCGCGGCTCGTCGCCGCGAAAGTCATGCGCGCGATGCATATTTTGCTTTTTCGAAATTTGGGCCCTCTGGTAAGATGCGCGCATGGGGGTCCGCTAATCACTTGTAGCTGAAAAGGAAGCGTTATGCCCAAAGAGCTCAAGTACGATCACGTGGACGTGTTCACCGACAAGCCCCTCGGCGGAAACCAGCTCGCCGTGTTCCATTCTCCCGGGACGATCAGCGCCGCGCAGATGCAGGCGATCGCCCGCGAGATCAACTTCTCCGAGACGACCTTCGTCTTTCCCACGAGAGCCGCCGGGGCCGACGCCAAGGTGCGCATCTTCACGCCGGCGGAAGAGTTGCCGTTCGCCGGGCATCCGACGCTCGGCACGGCGTACGTGCTGGCTTCCCGGTCGCGAAAGAAGCCGAAGGCCCTCGTTCTCGAGCTCGGCGTGGGGAAAATTCAGGTCGATATCGAATGGCGCGGCGCAAAGATGCATTCGCTCACGATGCACCAGCCGCTTCCCGTGTTCGGCTCGGCGCTCCAGAACCGCGAGCAGGCGGCGCGCGCGCTCGGGGTGTCGGTCGACGAGATCCTCGGGGGCGGCGTCGTCTCGAACGGCCTCGATTTTCTCGTCGTCGAGGCGACCTCGCTCGCGACCGTCGCGAACGCGCGCTGCAACATCGAGGATGCGGTGCGCGTCATCAAGCGACACAACGTGCAGGCGCTCTACGTCTTCGCCCGGCTCGAGGGAAAGGGGCCGAACGTCCACGCGCGATTCTTCGCGCCGACGCTCAGCATTGTCGAGGATCCGGCGACGGGCTCCGCGGCGGGCGCGCTCGGCGGCTATCTCGCGCGCATTCTCAAGTTTCCGATGCGGCTCCATCTCGTGATCGAGCAGGGGAGCGAGATTTCGCGGCCGAGTCTCATCACGGTGGACGTCAACTCCGAGCGGGGAACGATCGAAGAGGTGACGGTCGCCGGCAAGGTCGTTCCCGTCGGCGAGGGCGTCATACGGCTTCGCTAGCGGCGTCCGCCCGAGCGCGGGGCGGCGTCCCCGGAGGGCAATTTGCCGGCCCGACCTCCGGCGGACGTTTTCAGGGGCGTTTTCTCCCTTTCTTCCGGCGCTCGCGTTGTGCTATAATGAGCGCGCTCGTCCGGGGATACTGAACCGGAAAAAGTTCTGAAGAAGGCGGACCGCGTGACCCCTTCGTCGGATCCTTTTTCCGGTTTTTTCTTCGCGCCGCCACGCGGCCGGGGGCTACTTCAGATACTCCGCGAGCCACCCGTGAACGGTCTTCCACCAGAGCTCGGCGTTCTGCGGCTTCGCGACGAAGTGCGTCTCGTCCGGGAAGTAGAGGAACTTCGACGGCACGCCGCGGCGCTGGAGAGCCGTGAAGAGCTGCATGCTCTCCGTGACGGGCACCCGGAAGTCGTTCGCGCCGTGGATGACGAGCGTCGGCGTCTTGAAGTTTCCCGCGTACTTGTGCGGCGACCATTTCTCGTAGAGCGCGGGATTGCCCCACGGCGTTCCCTTGAATTCCCACTCGGGGAACCAGAGCTCCTCGGTCGCGCCGTACATGCTCTCCAGGTTGTAGGTCCCCGAGTGCGAGACGAGGCAGCGGAAAACGCCCTCGGTGTGCCCGAGGATCCAGTCGATCATGTAGCCGCCGTACGAGGCCCCCGCCGCGGCGATCCGATTCGCGTCGACGTAGGGCAGCGTCTTGAGGTAATCGAGCCCCTTCATGATGTCCTCGAAGGGGGCGCCGCCCCAATCGCCGCTGATCTCGTCGGTGAACGCCTGCCCGAACCCCGTGCTCCCGTGGAAGTTCACCGTCGCCGCGACGTAGCCGGGGGAGGCGAACATCTGCCAGTTCCAGCGGTAGTGGAAGTCGTCCCCGAAGGCCCCCTGCGGCCCGCCGTGCACGAGCACGACGAGCGGGTACTTTTTCGACGGATCGAAGCCCGGCGGCTTGAGGACGAACCCCTGCACCTCGTCGCCGAGCGCGCCCTCGAAAACGAACTCCTCGATCGGGTTCATCTCGATGCCGGCGAGGGAGGCGGCGTTCACGCCGGTGAGCCGTTTCGCGGCCGCGCCCTTCGTGGTGGCGCTCCAGATATCGACCGGGTGGGTCGCGCTCTGGCGCTTGAATACGAGCGTCTTGCCGTCGGGCGCCGCCTGCACGCCTTGATCGTACCCGCCGCGGAGGAGGAGCCTCGCGTCGCCGCCCTTCGCCGAAACGACGCCGATCGAGGAGCGGCCGCGGTCTTCGACCGTGAAATAGAGCGACTTCGAGTCGGGGCTCCACGAGACGGCGTCGATGCTGTAGTCGAAGTTCTCCGTGAGATTGGCGGCGGCGCCCGATTTGCGGTCGTAGAGCATGAGACGGACGCGGTCGGCCTCGAAGCCGGGACGCATCATCGCGCGGTAGGCGATGTACCGGCCGTCGGGCGAGTAGCGCGGGTTGTTGTCGTTCGCGCGGTTCGCCGCCGTGATGTTGCGCGGCGCGCCGCCCGGGAGGCTCATCACGTAGAGGTCGTTGTTCGTCGAGGTCGCGACGAAGCTGTCCGGGTTCATCACGAAGCAGAGCTCCTTGCCGTCGGGCGAGAACTCGACGTCGCGATCGCCGCCGAGCGCGATCGGGGGAACGTCCGTGCGGCCCTTCGTGACCTCGACAAGATACGAGCCCTCGACGTCGGTGAGGAAGAGGTGCTCCCATTTCTCGTTCCGCCAGGCGTTCCAGTGGCGGTAGAGAAGATAGTCGAACAGCTCCGCCTTGACCTTGCTCGATTCCTTCTCTTCGATCCGCTTCGCGTTGCAGTCCATGTCGGGGCAGTCCGGATAGACGCCCGAGGTGAAGGCGATCGTGCGGCCGTCGGGGGACCAGCGGAAGGTGGAGACCTCGGTCGGAACGCTCGTGATCCTGGCCGCCTCGCCGCCGTCGACGGGAATCGTCCAGATCTGGGACGAGCCGCCGCGATCCGAGATGAAGGCGAGACGTTTCCCGTCGGGGGACCACTGGGGGGAGCCGTCCCGTCCGTCGCTCTGCACGAACGGCGCCTCGTCGCCTCCGCGCGCCGGCACGAGCCAGATGTCCATGTTCGACGAGTTCGCCGCCTTGTCGAAGCTCGTGAGCTCGAAGGCGATCCATTTCCCGTCGGGCGAGACCTCGAAGCCGCCGATCCTCTTCATGGCGAAAAGGTCGTCGAAAACGAGGCCGCGGACGGCGGCGGGCGGCCGCCCGGCCGCCGGGGCCGCGGGAGCGCTCGCCGGGACGAGCGCGGCGAAGAATACGGCGACGAGCGCGGCGAGCGCCGGCGCTGCGACGGAACGGCGTTTCATGACGATCCTCCTTGTGCAACGCGCGAGAGGCGCCCGGCCTGTCCGGGCGCGGGATCTCCATTGTAGAGAATAGCCTCGTGCGGGCGCAACCCCATACGAAGCTTCACGGCCGCGAGGTCAAGGCGCGATTTCGATCAGGCGCTGAACATTCTCAGCTCCTCGAGCCGCCGCGGGATGTCGACCGCGTGTGCGCAGCGCGCCTCGCAGTCGCCGCACGAGCGGCAGGCCTCGACGCCGCGTCCCGGCTCGATCGCGTCGAGCGCCTCGCGCGCCGCGAGGAGGTTCCCGTACTGCGCGGCGTACATGTGCGTGCGCACGAGCGTCGGCACGTCCGCGCCGCGCGGGCAGCTCGCGAGGCACGCGCCGCACTGGCGGCAGAAGCCCATGCCGAGCTTCACCTTCTTGTCGGCGAGGAAGCGCTTCTCGTCGGCGGTGAGCGCGAGGTCGCGGGCGACCGAGAAATCGAGCTCGAGCTGCTCGCGGGTCGTAAACCCGGGGATGACGGTCGTGACGCGCTCGTCTCGAAGGGCCCACTTGAAGCACGCCCTCGTGATCGTCTCGCGGCTCCATTTCGCGCGGGTGTCGTCGTTCGGCAGGCGGTCGCCGCCGGCGAGGGTCTTCATCCCGATGACGCCGACGCCCTTTGCGGCGGCGTTGCGGAGGGCCCCTTCGAGTTTCTTATCGTCCGCCATGGTGAAGTTGTAGGAGGCGAGCACGACGTCGAAGAATCCTCCGCGCGCCGCTTCTTCCAGCACGTCCGCCATGTTCGTGTGGGTCGAGACGCCGACGAACCTGGCCCTGCCGGACCGTCGAAACTCCTCGAGCGCCTCGATCGCCCCCGGCTCGTTCATATCCTCCGGCGAGGAGACGTCGTGGATGTAGAGCATATCGACGTAATCGGTGGCGAGGCGCCGGAGGCTTCCCTCGAACGCGGCGAGGAGCTTCTTCTTCGAGTCCGCGGCCGAAAGACCCCGCCGCTGCTGGCGCGTGTGCCCCTTCGTGGCGATCGTGACCTCGCCGCGCGCGCCGAGCTCGCGGATGACGGAGCCGACCATCGTTTCGTTGCGGCCGAATTGATAGTTGGCGGCCGTGTCGAAATGCCGCACCCCGAGATCGTAGGCCGCTCTCACGAGCCCCGGCATGTCGGCGTTCATGACGCCCATGCTCACGACGGGGAGCTCGATCCCCGTCGCGCCGAGCGTCCGGCGAACGATCTCGCCCGCGGGCGCGCCCCCCGAAACGCGGGGCCGCGCCCCCGTGGCCGCGGCGCCGAAAAGGNNGGCGCGGCGGCGAGCGCGGCCGCCGAGGCGAGCCCCGCGAGCGCTCCCGAGAGAAATCCCCGGCGCGTGATTTCCGCACGATTTCGATCCATGATTCCTCCTCTAGCCGCCGAGCCTCTTGAGCATCGCCTCGGCCTGAGATTTGAGCGCGTCCCGCATCTCGTCGTCGAGGGACGTATCGATGGAGAGAAGGTCGAGCGTTTTCTTGAAGCAGCCGCGCGCTTCGTCCGCCCGGCCGGCGTAGGCGCACGTCTCGCCGAGGCTCGCCCATGCGTTTGCCGAGCCCGGGTAGAGGTCGGTCTCGAGTTTGAATATCTCCGTCGCCTCTTCGAGGCGCTGCGCAGCGAGAAATTGATAGCCGAGCGTGTTGAGAGCCGCGGGCGCGATGGGTGCCGCGGCCCCTTCGGCGCGCAAGCGCCGCAGGAGCGCGACCCCCGCCGTTACTCCCTCTTCCCAGAAGACCGCGGCGATCTCCTCGTCTCTGAGGGGGGCCGGAACCGCATGGGCGACGCGGACCGCTTCGACACCGGGAGGCGGCGCGCCGGAAACGGCGCCGGCGAGCGCGGCGAGCGCCTCGACGCTTCCCTTCACGTGGCCGTCGAGAAACAGACGCACCGTCAGGCAGAGAGAAACGTAGGAGGAGTCTCCTCGGTCCGCGCCCCGTCCCGGCACCGCCGCGGCGAGCGCGGCGTAGTTCGAGAAGCCTCGAGGCTCCGCGGCGGCCATCGTCGCGAGGAACCGCGTCGAGTGAACGAGCGAATCGACCGACGCGGAGACCGCGGGCGAGCGTTCCCCGTCGACAATCGAGAGGAGGGGCGCGGAGAACCGTTCTGGCCGGTAGCCGCGGCATCGCGCGACGAGCTCCGCGCGGCCCGCGCCGGCGGTCCATTCGCCGAGCGTCACGACGGCGTCGACGTCGGTGTTCCGCATGGCGAGAACGAGAGCCGAGAGGGCGCCGAACCCGTTTCCCGCGAGCGCGAGCTTGTCCCCGTCGTACTGCGGCCAGTCGCGGAGCGCGGCGACGATGAACTCCTTGTCGCGGACGAGCGCCTCGAGATCGTCGAGATCGGCGGCGGGATCGCGCAGCATGCCGCCGACCGAATGCGACGTCGCGACCGTGTAGCCGTGGCTCGCGAGATACTCGCACAGCAGCGCGTTTTCCCCGGGCGCGCCCCGCAGATCCGGGTGGTACACGACGAGCGGAAACGTTCCCGCGAGCGGCGTCGCGTCGCGGACGGCGGCGAGCGCGACGTTCATGAGATCGACGACGCCGCCGCGCTGCCCCTGGAAGAACGGATAGAGGGCCGAGTAGATCTCGCGCTCCTGGAGGCGCGAAACGAGCGGAAAAAGCTCGGGATCACGCGGGGCCGCAAAGGAATATTCGCCGTAGACCATCCGCGGCGCGCCGGCGGCCTCCTCGGCGGGATACCAGAGATAGATGAGCACGGGCCGGGCGCGCTCGCCGGGGCGCACCGTTCCGGCGGGTCCGTGCCTGTCCCGGAAGGTCCGGGAATAGTCGTAACGCTCCATCGTGCGGAACCCCACCGCATGGGGACCGAATTCGAATTTTCCCCAGCGACGCGGGGGCGCGGTCGCCTCCGCGCTCCCGGCCGCATGCAGGAGCGCCGGAATGATCACGAGCGCCCAGGCCGCCACGCCATGTCGTGCGCGCATAGTACCCCCTCGATGCGATGCCGAATGCCGACGCGGGCTATTCCCCATATACTGTAATGAATGACATGCCGATGAGGCAAGCGGGAGATGCAGCGGCGGGAAAGGGGGTTTTTCGAAGACACGACCGAGCGATGTCCGGCGCCGGGCGGCGAATCCTCTAGTCCACGAGCGCCGCGGCCGGCGCGGGAGCTGCGGCGATCGGGGGTTCGCTGTCGGAGAGGCGCTTCGAAACCTCGGCGAAGATCCTTTCCGCCCGCTGGAAACAGTCGACAATGGCCGGGTCGAATTGTCTCGCCCGCTGATCGAGGATGTACTGCCGGGCGCGTTCGTGCGGCAGAGCTGTCTTGTAAGGTCGTTTCGAGGTGAGCGCGTCGTACACGTCCGCGAGCGCCACGATGCGGGCGCTCACGGGGATGTCGTTACCCCCGAGACCGTGCGGGTAGCCGCTTCCGTCGAACCGCTCGTGGTGCCAGAACGCGATGTCGCGCGCCGTCTTGAGGAACTTCGCCCCCGGATATTGCGCGAGCGCTTGCCCGAGCGTCTTGCCGCCGATGATGGCATGGGTTTTCATGATCTCGAATTCGGCGGGATCGAGAGAGCCGGGCTTGAGAAGAATGGCGTCGGGAATGCCGACCTTGCCGATGTCGTGGAGGGGGCTCGTGAGGTAAATCGTTTCGACGTCGGCATGCGAGAGGGCGCCGGCGAATTCGCTCGAATGGACGAGCATGTTGCCGAGGAGGCGCGAATATTCGCGAATGCGGTCGAGGTGGCGTCCCGTCTCGGGATCGCGCGATTCGGCGAGCTTCGCGAGCGCGAAGATGACCATATAGTGGTGCTCCGCGGACAGGATGCGCTCCGCTACGCGTATGCGCGCTTCGAGCTCGATCGGGTCGAACGGTTTCATGAGAAACTCGTCCGCCCCGGCCCGCAGCCCTTCGATGATATCCGATTTTTGGCTTCGGGACGTGAGCATGATGATGTAGATGTAGCCGGGAGCCGTTTGCGAGCGGATCCACCTGCACAGCGCCGGTCCGTCCATCTCGGGCATGACCCAGTCCGTGATGACCATGCGGGCGGAGCTCGAGAAGATCCGCGTCGTCGCTTCGACGCCGTTTTCGGCGGTGACGACCTCATGCCCCTTTTCGATCAGGGCGTCCTTGAGGATTTCGCGATACAGTTTGTCGTCGTCGACCACGAGTATTTTCATGCGTCGTTCTCCGGTAGCAGTTGACGATCGCGCGCATCACGAGAGCCGGCCGCCTCGGCCGCCGCCGGGGCGGAATGGCCATGTTCGCCGGCCCCGAGCGGCCGGCTTTTTCGGCGTATCATCCGTTTCGGGCATAAATCATACCGAATCGGCGCCGCCTATGCGGCATTGGGTATAACTGCTTATACGGTTACCGTCCGGATCGCGGGAAGACTGCGACTTGAGGAAGCGCCCTCCGGAGGAGGCGCCGGCGGCCGGCGCCGGCGGATCGTGAGGGATCATTGCCTTTTCGACGCGATATTCTCGGTTTGCGTCTCGGTCACGCGGGCGCCGGCGACGGCAACACGGATCTTTTCCCCGCCGCTCGGCGCGTGCCCCGCCGGCGCCGGGCCGGCGGGCATCACGCCGGGCGTCTTCGCAGAAGGAGCGCTCCGAAGAGGCAACCGGCGGCGAGGGCGAGGACCGCGCCCGTGAGGAAGGTCGCCTCCGGCGAGAACCGGCTCCAGAGCCAGCCGCCGAGGAGCCCGGCGGGCAGAAGGGCGAGACCGATCACGGTATGGTACAGGGCGAACCCCGTCGCGCGCCGCTCCTTCGGAACGATCGTCGCGAGGTATGCGGTGCCGACGCCCTCGGTGAAGCCGAGATAGACTCCCTGCAGCGGGAAGAGGAGCCAGAGGGCCGCCGCGCTTCCGGCGAGCGCGAACGCCGCGTACGCCGCCGCGAAGAGGAAATAGCCGAGGAACGCTATCCGGTCCCTGCCGGCGCGGTCCGCGAGCTTTCCGGCGGGATAGGAGAGGAGCGCGCTCGAGAGGTTCATCGTGAGGTAGAGGATCGGGATGAGGCTCACGGTGAACCACGGGCTGCGCGCCTCCGTGATGATCTCCTTCGCCCGCAGGATGAGAAAGAAGCTCGACGAGTTGCCGAGGTAGAAGATCGCGGTGACGGCGAGGTAGAGCTTCATCTCGCGGGAGAAGGGCGTCCTCGCCGCGTCTCCGCCCTCGCGAGCGCCGCCCGCGGAGCGGCCCGCCGGGACCGCGCCGTGGGGCGTGAGAGCCGGGCCGGCCGCGGCCGCCGCGCCGGGCCGGCGGGCGTGCTCGCGCACGAAGATCTGTATCGTCGCGACGGCCGCGGCCGCCGGTATCATCGCGAGCCAGAAAAGGGACCGGTACGCGAGTCCCGAGGCGAGGATCGCCGTCGCGAGCACGGGGCCGACCACCGCTCCGGCCGTGTCCATCGCCCGCTGGATGCCGAAGGAGCGGCCGTATCGGTCCGGGGGACTCGCCTCCGTTATGAGCGCGTCGCGCGGCGGCGTCCGGATCCCCTTGCCGGCGCGGTCGACGAGCCGGAAGGCGAGCACCTGACCCCACCCGGCCGAGAGCGCGAGGATGGGGCGGGCGAGGACGGACAGGCCGTAGCCGAGCAGGATCGCCGATTTGCGCTTCCGGAAGCGGTCCGAGATCACTCCCGAGATCACGCGGAAGAGCGAGGCCGTCGCTTCCGAGAGGCCGGCGACGAAACCGATGGCGACGGTTCCGGCGCCGAGGGACGAGAGAAATACGGGAAGGAGCGGGTAGATCATCTCGCTCGAGACGTCCATGAAGAAGCTCACCCAGCCGAGGGCGAAGATGGTCCGTCCGCCGAGCCGCTCTCCGGCCGCCCCGCCGCCGCTCGCGTTCGTCTTCGATTCGCTCACCGGCTCTCTCCTCGATGACTCGCGGATCGCGCGCGCCGCCCGGACCGCCGGGCACGGAGCACGAATATACCGGAGCCGATTCATTTTACAATAATTTTTCGTGGCGCCGGGCCCGCCGGGCGCACTACCATACGGGAACACAGGAGGTCGCGAAATCGTGCATTCGAAAAAGCCAGCGGGGCTCGGCGGGTCGGCGCTCGAGCTCTACGAGTCGAAGAAGCGAAACGTGGACGACATCGTGCGGATCGTGAAGCCGGGGAGCCGCATCTTCATCGGCTCCGGCGCCGCGGAGCCGCAGACGCTCGTCAACATGCTCATCGAGCGGGGCAAATCGATCGCCGACCACGAAACGATCAATCTCATCGAGCTCGGCACGACGCCGTACACCGAAGCGGTTCTCAGCAAGCCGTTTCACCAGAACGCGTTCTTCATCGGCGCGAACGTGCGGGGCGCGGTGAACGAGGGACGAGCCGAGTACACGCCGATCTTCATGTCCGAGCTGCCGTGGTACCTGCGCTCGGGGCGGCTGCGGATCGACGTGGCCTTCATACAGGTCGCGCCGCCCGACAACTACGGCTTCTGCTCGCTCGGCGTGTCGGTCGACATCGTGAAGGTCGCGGCCGAGAGCGCCAAGATCGTCGTCGCCGAGATCAACCGCCGGATGCCGCGCACCCTCGGAGACTGCTTCGTCCACCTCAAGGACATCGACCACATCGTCGAGAGCGATGTCCCGCTTCCCGCGTGGCTCCCCCCGGAGCCGGACGAGGTCGCCGACCGGATCGGGCAGAACGTCGCGCACCTCGTGCGCGACGGCGCGACGATTCAGGCCGGCATCGGCATGATCCCGAACGCCATCCTCGCCCACCTGAAGGACAAGCACGACCTCGGCGTCCATACGGAGATGTTCTCGGACGGCATCATCGATCTCGTCGAGGCGGGGGTCGTCACGAACGCGCGCAAAACGCTCCATCAGGGCAAGATCATCGCGACCTTCTGCATGGGGACGCAACGCCTCTACGACTTCGTCGACGACAACCCGCTCATCGAGTTTCATCCGTGCGATTACACGAACGATCCGTTCCTCATCGCGCGAAACGACAACATGGTCTCGATCAACGCGGCGATCCAGATCGATCTCACGGGCCAGGTGTGCGCCGACTCGATCGGGGAGTATTTCTACGCGGGGATCGGGGGGCAGGTCGATTTCGTCCGCGGCGCGGCGAGATCGAAAGGGGGCAAGCCCGTCATCGTGCTGCCCTCGACGGCCAAGAAAGGAACCGTCTCGCGCATCGTGCCGTTTCTCGACCAGGGCGCGGGCGTCGTGACCTCGCGCGGCGACGTGGCCTACGTCGTGACCGAGTACGGGATCTGCAATCTCCACGGCCGCAACCTCCGCGAGCGCGCGCTCGCCCTCATCGGCGTCGCCCATCCCGACTTCCGTGACGAGCTCCTCAACTACGCGAAGCAGCGGCGCCTCGTCCATCTCGACCAGATGCCGCTCACGATCGCCGGCCGGTTCTACCCGGAGCAGTACGAGCACGCCGCCGCGTTCGGCGGCACGCGGATCTTCTTCCGGCCGATCAAGCCGACGGACGAGGCGATGGAGCGCTCGTTCTTCTACTCGCTGAGCGACGAAACGATCTACTACCGGTTCTTCAACATCCTCAAGACCATGCCGCACGAGAAGCTCCAGCCGCTCGTCAACATCGACTACCGCGAGGAGATGGCGATCGTGGCGCTCACCGGCGAGCCGGGCGACGAGGAGATGATCGCGATCGGCCGTTTCAAGCTCGACCACACCGACGACTTCGCCGAGATCGCCTTCGTCGTCGGCGACAACTGGCAGAACCGCGGGGTCGGCACCTATCTCATGAACACGCTCATCGAGATCGCGCAGGAGATGGGGGCCGACGGCTTCAAGGCCGACGTGCTCGCCGACAACAAGAAGATGCTCCACGTGTTCCACAAGTGCGGCTATCCCGTCCAAAGCCGCCTCGAGGAGGGTGTCTACTCGATCCGCGTCGATTTCATGGAGAGGAGCAAGCCGGGTGAGCGGCCGCAGCAATGATCCGCGGACATTCTTCGTCAACTCGAAGCGCCTCGGCGGCTTCCGCTTCAGCCCGGACCATCCGTTCAACCCGGAGCGCGTGACGCGGGTTTACCGGATGTGCGAGGAGCGGGGGCTCCTCTCGGGGCCGCGGGTGTCCGTCGTGGAGATCGAAGAGGCCGAGAGCGGCGTGCTCGAGCGGTTTCATACGCCCGAATACGTCGCGGCGCTCCGGCGCGCGAACGACGGCGTCGAGGTCGACGTCGAGATGCTCCACCACGGCGTCGGCACCGCCGAGAATCCCGTCTTCAAGGGCGTGTACGATTTCGCCGCGATCTCGGCGACGGCGAGCCTCGCCGCGGCGCGGCTCATGGCCGCCGGCGCCGCGGGCGCGTTCAATCCCTGCGGCGGGTTCCACCACGCGCACCGCGACCGCGCCTCCGGTTTCTGCTACGCGAACGACATCGCGA
>DHHN01000201.1:0-5725 GCA_002403295.1 bacterium UBP1_UBA4771
TTATATGACCTTCGACTCTTCGCGCAGAAGTTTCACGAGCTCGCGAACCGCCTCGCGCGTCTCCTCCGCCTGCACCATCCGGCACCCCGAGCTCTTCGGGAGCGGCACCCAGCGAACGATTTCGCTCCGCGCGCCGCCGGGGGCGCCGATGCCGAGATCGGCGAGGGTTTTCCGGCGGATCTCCTTCTTCTTCGCCTTCATGATGCCCGGGAGCGAGGCGTAGCGGGGCTCGTTGAGGCCCTTCTCGCAGGATATGAGCGCGGGGAGCGCGGTCTCGACCTTCTCGTCTCCGCCCTCGATGCGGCGCCGCAGCGTCGCCCGCGCGCCGTCCCCGGCGAGCTCGAATCCCGTCACGACGTTGACCTGCGGAATGTCGAGCATTTCGGCGAGAATCGCCTGAACCTGCCCCATGTCGTCGTCGATCGCCTGCTTGCCGCAGAAAACGATGTCGAAGCCGCCGTCCCTGACGGCAGCGGCGAGCGCGGCGGCGGTGAGGAACGGATCGCCTCCCGCGAGCGCCGGATCGCAGATGTGCACCGCGTCGTCGGCGCCCATCGCGAGCGCCGTGCGGATGAGTTCGGTCGCTTCCTCCGGGCCGGCGCACACCACCGTCACCGTGCTCCCGCCCCCCGCCTTCTCCTTGACCCGGAGCGCCTGCTCGATGCCGTACTCGTCGTACGTGCTGATGACGTACTTGATCCCCTCATCCTTGATGCCGGTGCCCTCCTGATTGATGAGGATCCTCGCCTCCGTGTCAGGCACCCGCTTCATGAGCGCGATGATCTTCAACGGCTTCTCCTTTCGCCGAACGCCGCCTCACTCCGGAATGGTCCGCTCGAACTCCTCGATGACCGCTCGCGCGATGACGAGGCGCTGGATCTCGCTCGTTCCCTCGTAGAGCTCGGTCACGCGGGCGTCCCGGAAGAGCCGCTCGATGATGAATTCCTGCGTATATCCCACGCCCCCGTGCATCTGGAGAGCGTCGTACGCGACCCTGTTCGCCGCGCGGCTCGCGAACAGCTTCGCCATCGCGGCCTCCTTCGTGTGCGTATCGCCCGCGTCGCGCAGCTTCGCGGCGCGGTACACGAGAAGACGCGCCGCCTCTATATCGGTCGCCCCGTCGGCGATCTTCCACCGGGTCGACTGAAAATCGACGATGCGCGAGTTGAACTGCGTGCGCTCCCGGGCGTAGCGGATCCCCTCCTCGAGCGCGGCCCGGGCGATGCCGACCGACTGCGCGGCGATGCCGATGCGGCCGCCGTCGAGCCCGGCGAACGCGATCTTGAGACCCTGCCCCTCGCGGCCGAGGAGGTTCCCCGCGGGAACGCGGCAATCCTCGAATACGAGCTCGACCGTTCTCGACGCCTTGAGTCCCATCTTTTTCTCGACCTTGCCGATCGAGAAGCCCGGCATCGCGGGATCGACGACGAACGCGCTGATCCCCTTGGCGCGATCGTTCGGATCGGTGCGGGCGAACACGATGACGGCTCCCGCCCGATCCCCCGTCGAGATGAATATCTTGGCGCCGTTCAGGACGTACTCGTTACCCTTTTTCGCCGCCGTCATGCGCATGGCCGCGACGTCGCTCCCCGCCTCCGACTCGGTGATCGCGTACGCGCCGAGTATCTCTCCCGCCGCCAGGCGCGGCAGATACCGGGCGCGCAGATCCTCGCTCCCGTAGTGCAGGATGCACCAGTTCGTGAGCGAGTTGTGAACCGACATCGTCACCGAGGTCGACGCGCAGACGGCCGCGATCTCCTCGAGCACGAGCATGAAGCTCATGGTGTCGAGATTGACGCCGCCGTATTCCTCGGGCACGGTGATGCCCATGAAGCCGAGCTCGGCGAGCTTCGCGTAGATCTCCTCGGGGAAAAAACCCTTCTCGTTCGCCTCGAGGGCGACGGGGGCGAGCTCCTTCCGCGCGAAATCCCGCGCGGTTTTCTGGATCATCCGTTCCTGTTCGGTGAGCGGGTATTTCATCTCGTTTCCTCGCGCCTCGGCCGGAACAACGAAAACGCCCGACGGGCGATTTCAGGAAGACACGTTTCCCGATAGCGAGCGGCAAAGGGAGACAATAAAACATGCGCCGGGGGGTGTCAATCCCCATCCCCCCGGCGCGCGGAGGACCTACCGCAGCAGAACCATCTTGCGGGATATCTCGAATGGCCCGGAGGATAGATGGATGAAATAGACGCCGGAAGCGGCCTTCTGTCCCCGGGCGTTCCGTCCGTCCCAGACGACCTCTCCCCGGCCGCCCCGCATCATGCCGTCGGCGAGCACTCGCACGACGGCCCCCGAAACGTCGTACACCGCGATCCGCACGCGGCGCATCGCGTACGCGCCGCCCGGCACCGTGAAGGGGATCGTCGTCGTCGGATTGAACGGATTCGGGTAGTTCTGGGCGAGCTCGAGGGCCGCCGCGACCGGCATCTCCTCTTCGCCGCCCGCGCCTGTCGCCGCATTGAACTCCTTCCAGCCGCTGTTGTATATATTCGCGCGGAATCCGTTCCACTGAGCGAATCCGTCGTACCATTCGCCGTCGAGATCCCAGACGTAGATGTTCGTGTTCCAGCAGGACGTGATGAGCTCGACGTCGCCGTCGCGATCGATATCGTGGAGAACCGGCGTGCCGCGGAGAAACGCGTGCGTCTCGATCGGGAAGCCCGCGATCGTCTGGCCGTTCGATCTCCACGCGTTGAGCCGCCCCTCCTCGCAGGCGAGGATGATATCGAGACTCCGGTCGCCGTCGATGTCGGCGATCACGGGCGACGACTCGGTCCGGCCGGAGCTCAAGGAGGTATACGGCTGCGGCCAGCCGGGGTAGGCCGCGCCGTTGTGCCGGAAGACGTAGCATTTTCCGTCGAGCCCCGCGATCACGACCTCGAGCAGGCCGTCCCCGTCGAGATCGGCGAGCGCCGGGGAGGGGGCGATCGTGCTCGTGTTCATGTACACCCATTTCGGCCAGCCCGCCATCGACGTGCCGTCGTGGTTGAGGCCGTAGATCCGGCCGGAGCTGCTCGGCACGATCACCTCCATATTCCCGTCGCCGTCGATGTCGCCGACGGCGGGGCTCGCCGTGATCGTTGCCCCCGCGTCGGCCACGGGCACGGGCCAGCCGGGCACGCGGCTGCCGTCGACGTTCAGGCAATAGATGCTGTCGGCGGGCGAGCAGACGATGAGCTCGACGACGCCGTCGGCGTCCACGTCGGCGAGCGCCGGGGTCGAGAAGTGCCACGTGCCGGGATTCTTCGTCACGAAAAACGGCCCGTTGGTCGCCGGATTCGCGTCGCCGTCGCGAAGCTCCGTGCCGTCGTGGTGCCACGCGTACACGACGCCGCTTCGGTCGTACGCGACGATCTCGAGGTCGCCGTCTCCGTCGAGATCGCCGATCACGGGGCTCGCCCAGCAGAGATAGGCCGTCGACTTCGGCCAGCCGGGAAGCACCGCTCCGTCCTTGTTGAATATGTATATTTCTCTCGTGTTCCACGAAGCGGCGATGATCTCGAGCCCCGGCACGCCATCGAGATTCGCGAGCGCCACCGTCGCGGTGAAGTTGTCCCCGAGCGGGGAAAAGACCCCCCAGGAGAGCGGCTGCCCGTCGCCGTCCCTCAGCTCCATGCCGTCCGCGTGCCAGGCGTACACGCGATTGGAACCGATGACGATGTCGGCGCGGGTGTCCCCGTCGATATCGCCGACCTTGACGGAAGAAGCCGTTTCCTTGGCGACCTTGAGGGGCCAGCCCGCCTGAGCGGGCGGATTGGTCGTGCCCGTCACGACGTCGCTCGGCGGGCTCTCGTTTCCGCACGAATCGACCGTCGAGATCGCGTAGTAGTACCGCGTGCTCGGCAGGAGCCCCGCGTCGGTGAACATCGTATGCCCGACGTGGTCGGGCGTCACGAGCCCGAACGGCCCGCCGGCGGCGAGCGCGCGGTATACGCGGTACCGGTAGCGCTCGAGCGCGTCGGGCGCCCGCCACGTGACGTGCATCTCCGTCGGACCGTACGTCGAATTGAGAACGACCCTCGTCGGCGCTCCCGGACGTTCGAGCTCCATGCGCTTCGCGAACGTCCGCCCGTAGAAATCGGTCACCTCGAATCGGTAGTAATTCGTGTCGCCGATGCTCGTTTCGGACAGCACGTAGCCCGAACCGAACGAAACGCCCAGCAGGGGCACCTCGCCGTACGTCGAGGTGCTGTCCGTGACGACGATGTCGGGATCGAGCGAGCGCACGATTCCCGAGAGGCCGCGCGCCGAGCCGGTGCCGAAATTCTTGAGGGCTATCCTGAGAAGGAAGCTTTCGCCCTCCTCGATCACGCCGTCGTTGTCGCCGTAGGGCAGCGTGTCCTTCGCGGAGCACACGTATATCTCGAGCGCCGGGCAGTGCGCCTCGAACGCGAACCGGTCCCGCCACGGACCGTCGCCCGACGCGCTCGCCGCGAGCGAGAACTCGATCGTATGCCCGTCCGGCACCGCGGCCGATACGCTGAACGCGAATGGATCCGATCCCCACGCCTCGTTCCCGGGGGAAATCGAGGGATAGAGGGCCGTGCTGTCGGTCACCGTCACCGCGGGATCGCTCGAGCGCAAAACGGCGCTGATGCCCGTGGCGGCCGCGAGGCCGGTGTTTTTGAGCCGCACGAGGAGCCTGACCGTCTCGCCTCCATCGAGCACGCCGTCGCCGTTCCCGACGATGACGTCCTGAACGGTGCGGTCGCTGACCCGCAGGTACGCGCTTCCCGTTTGCGCGACCGCGATCGAGCCTTCGTGGCGCGCGTGGTCGCGCGCCGTAACGGTCAGCGCGACGGATCCCGCGCTCTTCACCGTGAAATCCCCGAACGTTATTTCGCCCGAAGGATCGGTATATCCGTAGACGTAATCGTCTCCCCCCTTGTAGAGGCAGACGAACGCCGAGTCGAGCGCCAGACCGCCGCTCTCGACCCGGATCGCGACGGCGTTCGGGCCGAAGAGCAGCGACGGGGGCGCCGTGACGGCGAGCGTTTTCGGGGTTCCCCGGAACATCATCGCCTCGGGATCGCCGAAGTAATTGTAGATGAAGTGCGTCCAGCGGTCCGCCGTCTCGCCGAGGGAGGTCGGCGTGTACGGCAGCCGCGAACGCGTGAACAGCTCGCCGAGCCGCACGACGCCCCGCGCGTAGAGCAGGCGGTAGTACTCCTCGAGCACGGGGCGCGACGCGCTCGGATACGCCGACCTGGTCGCGCCCGTCGCCGCGAACGCGCCGCCCGACGGATTCAGCAGAAAGCTCTCGGCGAGACAATCGGTGTCGAAGGCGCAGTTCGTGCAGTTCAAGAGGTACATGGAAAAGAGCGAACCTCCGTTCGCCAGCTGGGAGGCGTCGTAGTTCAGGATGGTTCCATCCCCGACCGACATGTTGTAGCTGTAGCCGTGGCCGACATGGAGCACGTGATTCGTTCCGGCATCGAGCGAATCGATGCTCCGCTCCTTCGTGAGCGGCAGCGACCCGGGATAGGCGGCGTAATTCTCGTAGAGGCGAGTCGTGACGACCCAGGGATCCATCGCGAGGTAGAGCTCGTAGATTTCGTTCGAAACCTCGGCGCCGTCCAGCACGATGGTCTGCGGGGGGTTGTAGGGAACCGGAAAGATGACCTCGGCGAGCATGAGGAACTTCCGTTTCGAGGCGATCTCCTCGGGCGTCTCGTAGCCGATCGACTTGTCGACGAGAATGCTCGCCTCGGCGAGGGTCGAG
>DHHN01000201.1:5844-7061 GCA_002403295.1 bacterium UBP1_UBA4771
CGCGCCGGGATGACGTCCGAGTCGCCCCCGAGGAGCACCCACTCGACCCCCCACTTCGCGTAGGCCTCCCGAATGTAGTTCCGGATCGATTCCCCGAGATCGGCCCCCGAGCGCGAGCGCGTCGAAATCCATTCCACCGTCCGCACCACCGCCGGCACGCCCTTGCGCGTCTTCCAGTCCGCCAGCCGCTGAAACGCCGGCGCCATCGCCTCGTTCGTCACGATCAGGTACGCGACCTCGCTCCCCTCCATGCTCGGCTCGTAGCTCGGCGCGTACGCGCGCGTCCCCGCGTCGACCGCGATCTCGTCGAAGACGTACCCCGCGGCCGCCTCGGGGTTCACCACCATCCCCTCCACCTCGCGCCTCGTCTCCTCACGGAAACCCTCCACCCGCCGCAGACGATCCGCCGTCTCCTCCGCCGCCGCCGCGGGCGCCGTCTCCACGGAGAGCACGACCTCGCGGCCGAGAAGGACGCGGCCGCTCTCGAGATCGCAGCGCACCGGATAGAGCGCGAAGGACGCGATCGAATAGCCGCGGTACCGGCTCGTGCCGAGATGCCGCACGCGCCACTTCGGAAAGATCCCGCTCTCCGACTGAACCTCTTCGAGGGACGCGACGAGGCCGGCCGTCGCGCCGTCGTCTCGGCGCGCGCCGTCGTAACGGGCGAGCGGTCCGGGAGGGGCGATGCCGATCTCATCCCGCACCTCGAGCCGGAAGCCGTTCACCGACTCCCCCTGCGGGAGCAGCACGCTCACGACGCGGTATGGAAGCGGCGGATACCCGAGGTATTCGAGCGATCCGTACCCTTCGATCTCGATCTTCACCCCGCCCGACGCGTCGTCGAGCACGGCGAGCCGGGACTCGTCGAGCGAGAACGTCCACGAGAGCGCCGCCGCCGACGCGTCCGACACCGTCATTGCGATCAACAGGGAGAGAGCGAAGAATGCGGACAGAATCCGTCCCATGCGGAAACCCTCCTGGCGATGCGTGTGTATGGTGCCCCGGAGTTTCGCAGCCTCCAGAACCGGTTGTTGCGCGCCCGAATGATGCAGCTCCTTACCGTCTGAACGCCATGGCCGCGGCGAGAGTGGAGCGTCCAGAGACTACGAATAATATACTACACGAAATATAACTCTTTGTCAAGCATGCCGTTAAATCACGCCCGAGAAGCGGGTTAGCCGCCGGCGCGGGGCCGTTTCCGGCCCGTTCCCGCCGTT
>DHHN01000201.1:7260-9113 GCA_002403295.1 bacterium UBP1_UBA4771
CCGAGGAAACGGAACACGATGATCTCGTCGATCCGGTTCAGAAACTCCGGCCGGAAGAACGCGCGGAGCGCCTCCGCCATCCGCCGCGACAGATCTTCGTCGTCGAGCCGCCCGCGCTCCTTGAGAAACTGGCTTCCGAGATTCGAGGTCATGATGACGATCGCGTTCTTGAAATCGACGGTGCGCCCCTGCGAATCGGTGAGACGTCCGTCGTCGAGGAGCTGCAGCAGGATATTGAACACGTCCGGGTGCGCCTTTTCGATCTCGTCGAAGAGGATCACGCAATACGGATTGCGCCGCACCGCCTCGGTGAGATAGCCGCCCTCCTCGTATCCGACGTAGCCGGGCGGCGCGCCGACGAGGCGGGAGACGGCGTGCTTCTCCATGAACTCGGACATGTCGATGCGCACCAGACTGCTCTCGTCGTCGAAGAGAACCTCGGCGAGCGCCTTGGCGAGCTCCGTCTTGCCGACGCCCGTGGGGCCGAGAAAGATGAACGAGCCGAGCGGCTGGTCCGGGTTGTGGAGCCCGGCGCGGGACCGCCGCACCGCGTTCGCCACGGCGTCGATCGCTTCGCGTTGCCCGACGACGCGGCGCGCGATCCGGTCCTCGAGGTGCAGGATCTTTTCCCGCTCCTCCTCGAGCATCCGGGAGAGCGGAATGCCCGTCCACTTGCTCACGATCTCGGCGATATCCGCCTCGGCGACCTCCTCGCGCAAAAGGCTCCGCTCCGATTCCTGCATTGCCTTCAGCCGCTCCCGTCCGGCCTCGAGCTCGCGCTCGAGATCGACGATCACGCCGTAACGGATCTCGGCGACGCGCTCGAGATTGCCCTCGCGCTGGGCGATCTGCTCGTCCGTGCGCGCGCGGTCAAGCCGCTCCTGAAGCGAGCGGATCCCGGCCACGGCTCCTTTCTCGTTCTCCCAGCGCGCACGGAGCCCCGCCGCCCGCTCCCCGAGCTCCGCGAGCCGCTCCTTCGCCGACGCGAGCCGCCCCCGGCCGCCGTCGCCGTCCCCTTCCTTTTCGAGCGCCCGCCGCTCGATCTCGAGCTGCGTGATCCGGTCCTGGATCTCGGCGAGCTCCCGCGGCACGCTGTCCATCTCGAGTCGCAGGCACGACGCCGCCTCGTCCATGAGATCGATCGCCTTGTCGGGCAGGAACCGCGAGGTGATGTACCGGTGGGAGAGCTTCGCCGCCGCCACGAGCGCCGAATCGAGGATGCGCACGCCGTGGTGGACCTCGTATTTCTCCTTGAGCCCGCGCAGTATCGCGATCGTGTCGTCCACGTTCGGCTCGCGGACGAGGACCGTCTGGAACCGGCGTTCGAGCGCCGCGTCCTTCTCGATGTGCGTGCGGTACTCGTCGAGCGTCGTCGCCCCGATGCAGCGGAGATCGCCGCGGGCGAGCGCGGGCTTGATCATGTTCGAAGCGTCGATGGCTCCCTCGGCCGCGCCGGCGCCGACGAGGGTATGGAGCTCGTCGATGAAGAGGATGATCCGCCCCTCGGCATCCGTGATCTCCTTGAGAACGGCCTTGAAGCGCTCCTCGAACTCGCCGCGGAACTTCGTGCCGGCCACGATGGAGCCCATGTCGAGACCGAGCAGGCGCTTGCCCCTGAGGCTCTCCGGAATGTCGCCCGAGGCGATCCGCTGCGCGAGCCCCTCGACGATCGCCGTCTTGCCGACCCCCGGCTCCCCGATGAGAACGGGATTGTTCTTCGTGCGCCGAGACAGCACCTGGCTCACGCGCCGAATCTCCTCGTCGCGGCCGATCACGGGATCGAGCTTTCCCCGGCGCGCGAGATCCACGAAGTCCCTCGTGAACCGTTCGAGCGCCCGGTACTTGCTCTCGGG
>DHHN01000163.1 GCA_002403295.1 bacterium UBP1_UBA4771
GTACCGAGAAGCTCGAAAAGACGGCTTCCTGAGCTCGAGCGGTCGTGAGCGGCTTGGATTGGACGGATAGAAACGCTCGCTTGCCGTCTGCCCGTCTTCCGTGGGCAATCAGTCGTCGATCCCCGCGAGATCCAGCATAAAGGCGAACTGGAACGCCGTCTCCCGATACTGGCGATAGCGGCCCGAGACCCCGCCGTGTCCCGCCTCCATCTGCGTGCGGAGCAGCAGCACGTTGTCGTCGGTCTTCAGCGCCCGCAGCTTCGCGACCCACTTCGCCGGCTCGAAATACTGCACCTGCGAATCGTGCAGGCCCGTGGTCACGAGCATATTCGGGTACGCCTTCGCTTCCACGTTGTCGTACGGAGAATACGACAGCATGTACTCGTAGTATTCCTTCTCGTTCGGATTCCCCCATTCATCGTACTCCGATGTCGTGAGCGGAACGCTCTCGTCCAGCATCGTGGTGACGACATCCACCCACGGCACGGCGGCGATGACCCCCTTGAAGAGATCGGGACGCATGTTGACGACCGCGCCCATGAGCAGCCCTCCCGCGCTTTCTCCCTGGGCGAAGAGCCTGTCCGGCGCAGCGTACCCTTCGGCGACGAGATGCTCCGCGCACGCGATGAAGTCCGTGAAGGTGTTTTTCTTGTTCAGCATCTTCCCGTCCTCGTACCACTCCCGCCCGAGCTCCTCTCCCCCGCGGATGTGGGCGATGGCGAATGCGAATCCGCGATCCAGCAGACTGAGGCGCGGGGAGCTGAACGTCGCATCCATGCTGGCCCCGTACGAGCCGTAGCCGTAGAGAAGGAGCGGATTCGTTCCGTCCCTCTTCAATCCGTTGCGATAGACGATGGAGATCGGCACCGGCCTGCCGTCCTTCGCGGGGGCGGACAGGCGCTCCGTCACGTAGTCCCCTGGATCGAATCCGCCGAGCACCGCGTCGC
This sequence comes from bacterium UBP1_UBA4771, assembly GCA_002403295.1. Taxonomy (GTDB): domain Bacteria; phylum Krumholzibacteriota; class Krumholzibacteriia; order Krumholzibacteriales; family Krumholzibacteriaceae; genus SSS58A. The sequence goes on from DHHN01000163.1 coordinate 948, forward strand.
GCTTCAGCAGGGTCTTTTCTCTCGAGACCATATCGTAGTCGTAGATCGAGGCCGGCGTCGTCATCGACGTGTAGCCGTAGCGCAGGATATTCGTGTCGAAGTCGAGGTTCGTGCTCGCGTACGCGAGATACGCCGGTTCGCCGAAGTCGATGGAATGCTCCCCTTCTCCCGCCCACGGCCGGATGCGCATGCGGATCAGTCCGGCCTTCCGCTCCACCGCCACGAGATGATCTCTGAAGATCTCGCAGCCCTCGAGCAAGACGTCATCCCGGTGAGGAATGACCTCGGCCCAGTGCTCTTTCGCCGTTCGGGTCACGGGGGTCTTCATGAGGCGGAAGTTCTTCGCCCCGTCGTTCGTGCGGATGTAGAAATGATCCCGGTAATGGTCGACCGAATACTCGTGGCGGGCTTCCCGCGGCAGGAACACGGTGAAGGTGTCGGCCGGAGCGTCCGCATCCAGATACCGGTACTCGGCGCTCAGCGTCTGCGTCGAAGCGATCATCAGGTATTTCTTGGATTTCGTCCGGAAGACGCGGCAGCCGAAGGTGTTGTCTCTCTCTTCGTACACGAGCTCGTCCGCGGAGGGATCCGCGCCCAGCGCATGGCGGTACACGCGATACGAGCGAAGGGTCACGGGATCCTGCTTTCCGTAGAAGAGCGTCTTGTCGTCGTTCGCCCAGGCGACGTTTCCGGTCACCATGGGAATCTCGTCCGCCAGCATTTCGCCGGTGGAGAGGTTTTTCACGCGGACGGTATAGAACCTCCGGCCCACCGTATCCTCCGCGAACGCGAGCAGCCCGCCGCTGGAGCTGACCTCGCGGGCGCCGACCGAGTAGAAGCCGTGTCCCGCCGCGCGCTCGTTCGCGTCGAGCATGATCTCCTCTGCCGCCTCGAGCGAACCCTTCTTCCGGCAGTGGATCGGATACTCCTTCCCCTCCTCGAATCGCGTGTAGTAGAAGTAGCCGTCCAGTTTGTACGGAACGGAGACGTCGGTCTGCTCGATCCGTCCGACGATCTCTTCGTACAGCTCTTTCTGAAGATCTCCGGTGTGACGCATCATGGCATCCGCATAGGCGTTTTCCGCCTCGAGATAGGCGATCACGTCCGGATTCTCCCGTTCCCTCAGCCAGTAGTAGTTGTCGGTTCTCGCGTGGCCGTGCTTCTCGAGCGACACCGGCTGGATCCTCGCCGCCGGCGGGGTCGCCGTTTGGCGCTCGGGACGGCATCCGGACAGAAGACCCGGAAGAACCGCTGCGGCGAGCAGCGGCCACAACGCTCTATGCCTGCGATTCGTAGTTTCTCCTCCTTGCAACAGATCAGCCTCTATTCCCTCGTGAGGTGCCGGTAACGGATGCGGTGGGGCTGGTCGGCCGCCGCGCCGACGCGGCGGCGGCGGGCCTCCTCGTACTCGGTGTAGTTCCCCTCGAACCAGAAGACCTCGCTCTCCCCCTCGAACGCGAGAATGTGCGTCGCGACGCGATCGAGAAACCACCGGTCGTGGCTGATCACGACGGCGCACCCGCCGAAGGCCTCGAGCGCGTCCTCGAGCGCGCGCATCGTGTTGACGTCGAGATCGTTCGTGGGCTCGTCGAGCAGGATGACGTTCGCGCCTCGCTTCAGCGTGCGGGCGAGGTGCACGCGGTTCCGCTCGCCGCCCGAGAGCATCGAGAGCTTCTTCTGCTGGTCCGTCCCCGAGAAGTTGAACCGCGCGACGTAGGCGCGCGAGTTGACCTCCCGGCCTCCGAGGGGGATCGTGTCCTTGCCCTCGGAGATCGTCTCCCACACCGATTTCTCGGGATCGAGGCTCCGGTCCTGATCGGCGTAGGCGAGCGTCACGGTGTCGCCGAGGCGGATCGTTCCGCGGTCGGGCTTCTCCTCCCCCGTGATCATGCGAAAGAGCGTCGTCTTCCCCGCGCCGTTCGGGCCGATGACGCCGACGATGCCGCCCGGGGGAAGCGAGAAGCTCATCTTCTCCATGAGAATGTTGTCCCCGTACGCCTTGAAGACGTTCTCGGCCTGAATGACGACGCCGCCGAGACGCGGCCCGGGAGGTATGAATATCTCGAGCTCCCGCGCCCGCCGCTCGCTCTCCTGGGAGAGGAGGCTCTCGTACGACTGGATGCGCGCCTTCGACTTCGCGTGGCGGGCGCGGGGCGCCATGCGGATCCAATCGAGCTCGCGCTGGAGCGTCTTCTGGCGGTCGGATTCCGCCTTCTCTTCCAGCGCGAGACGGCCTTTCTTCTGCTCGAGCCACGAGGAGTAGTTTCCCTTCCAGGGGATCCCCGCGCCGCGATCGAGCTCGAGGATCCACCCGGCCACGTTGTCGAGAAAGTACCGGTCGTGCGTGACGGCGATGACGGTGCCCGCGTACCGCTGGAGGTGCTGCTCGAGCCACGCGACGCTCTCCGCGTCGAGGTGGTTCGTCGGCTCGTCGAGCAGCAGGATGTCGGGCTTCTGGAGAAGGAGACGGCAGAGCGCCACGCGCCGTTTCTCGCCCCCCGAGAGGACCTTGACGGGCGTGTCGCCGGGCGGGCATCGCAGCGCGTCCATCGCGAGATCGAGCCGCGAGTCGAGATCCCACGCGTCGAGATGGTCGAGCTTCTCCTGCACCTCGCCCTGTCGCTCGATGAGCTTCGCCATATCGTCCTCGGAGAGAGGCTCGGCGAACTTCTCGCTTATGCGGTTGAATTCGGCGAGGAGGTCGACGACTTCTTTCACTCCCTGCTCGACGATCTCGCGCACGGTCCTCGAATCGTCGAGCCGCGGCTCCTGCTCGAGCATGCCGACCGTGTGCCCCGGGGAGAGAACGGCCTGGCCGTTGAACTCGGTGTCCGCGCCCGCGAAGATGCGGAGCAGCGAGCTCTTGCCCGAGCCGTTGAGCCCGATGACTCCGATCTTCGCGCCGTAGAAGTAGGAGATCGAGATGTCTTTGAGCACCTGCTTCGTGCCGTAGAACTTGCTCACGCGGAGCATCGAGTAGATGATCTTGTCGGGGGCGGGGGTCGCCATGATCGCTCCTATCTTTCCCGTCTCCGCCGATGCGCCGGATGCGCGACAATGACGATCGACTGTTCGAACGCGTTCACGAGCGGGATTTTCCTATGATCGAGGCGCAGCGCCGCGCAGAGCGCCCGAATCACTTTCGGCATACAGCGGACATGCGCGAGGTGCTCGCCCTTCCAGAACGCGACGATATCGTAGCCGGTATCCGCGACGAGGCGCTTCCAGTATGCGGGAGGATGGACGTTGATGTGCGTGGGATTGGTGTCGGGAAATCCGATGAGCGGAATCGACCGCATCCGGTATGGCAGCCCCTTGTTCGGCGTCGTGAAAACGACGAGCCCCTCGGGGCGCAGGTAGCTCTTCGCCTTCTCGAGGAAGGCCGCCGGGCGCTCGATGTGCTCGAGCACGTCGAAGCAGGTGATGACGTCGAAACACCCCTCCGCGAACGGCCACCGTTCGTCGAAGATGCTTCCCCGATCGATCGGCGCCTCCGTCATCGTTTTCGCTATCTCGATCGATTGCGGGTACGGATCCATGCCTCGTATGTTCCGCAGCCCGTAGTCCTCCGAGGCGATCTTGAGGAAGATGCCGTACCCGACGCCGACGTCGAGCAACGCGATCTCCGGGAACCGCTCGCCGAAACGCGACTTCAGGAATTCCAGCTTTGGCGCGTACTTCTCCCGCTGAAAACGATACCCCCCCTCGGAACACAGGGTATCGATCGTGTGATCGTACGTGAGGTTTTCGGGATCGCGTCGCATCGTGCATCCGCTACTTCGAATGTCCGGCCCGCGTCGCGTACCGGTACATGAAGATCGACAGGAGCGCGACCATGACGATCGCCGCGATCTCGCCCCACGAGTCCATGAGAGCGCCTGGCCAGACGGCCGGGATCTTCTCCTGCAGCCCCGTCGCCGCGATGACCGCCGCGACGACGCCCGCGATCGAGCCCCCCGCGATGTAGCCCGAGGCGACAAGAACGCCCCGCTCGCCTCGTTCCTTCGCGGCCTTCTCGTCTCGCGTGCTCTTCGAAACGAGATACGCGAGAAATCCGCCGAGCAGCACGGCCGTGTTGAGTTGTATCGGGAGGTACATCCCGAGCGCGAATGCGAGCGCCGGAACGCTCACGAGGGCGAGGATCACCGAGATGATGACGCCGAAGGCGAAGAGGATCCACTGCACCCCGGCGCCGCCCCCCATGAGCCCGACGATGATCTCCCGCATCGCCGAGGCCTGCGGCGCCGGCATCTCGAGCGAGCCGAAGGTGTAGGTGCTCCCGAGGAGCATCATGGCGAAGGCGCACGCCGCGGCCGAGACGATCACGCCCGCGAATTTGAACGCCTGCTGGTTGCGAGGCGTCGAGCCGATCCAGTAGCCGATCTTGAGATCGGTCGCGAAGGCGCCCGCCACCGCGAGCGCCGTGCAGACGACGCCGCCGACGATCATCGCCGCGAACATCCCTTCCTTGCCGGAGAGTCCCATCCGCGTGAGCACGACGCTCGTGATGATGAGGGTGACGAGGGTCATGCCGGAGACGGGGTTCGTCCCGATGAGCCCGATCGCACGCGCGGCGACGAGCGTGAAGAGGAACGATATGACGAGCGCGATGACGACGCCCACGAGCCCGACCACCGACGAGGTTACGCCGGTCGCGAAGAAGATCCAGAGACACACGCCGACGGCGACGATGCCGAGGAGCACGTCCCGCATGCCGATGTTGCGATCGGTCCGCGCGACGTCCCCCTCGCCGCTCCGCGACGCGGCGATCCCCTTGATCCCGATGCTGAACGACTGGACGATCGAGGGAAGGCTCCGGATGATGCCCATGATGCCGGCGCCCGCGATCCCGCCGATGCCGATGAGCCGCACGTAGTTGCGGAAGATGTCGTCGACCCCCATCTCGGCGATCGGCACCGTCCCCGGCGGGATGACGCCCGCGAGGTGGGAGCCGATGTATTTCACGAAGGGGATGAAGACGAGATACGAGAGGAAGCTGCCCGACGCGATGATCGAGGCGTACTTGAGCCCGACGATGTAGCCGAGCCCCACGATCGCGGCGAGACCGTCCACGCGGAACGCCATCGAGAAACGGTCCTCGAGCCACGCGCCGAAACGCACCGCGCGGAAGGTGATGATCTCGCGCCAGAAGCCGAAGCTGAGAACGCAGAGGTCGTAGAGGAAGGCGATCGAGGCGCTCCAGACGAGCACCTTCGCCTGCGACCCCGCCCCTTCGCCGGTGACGAGGATCTCCGTCGTCGCCATCGCTTCGGGGAACGGCAGCTTCCCGTGCTCGTTGACCATGAGGAACTGCCGGAGCGGAATGAGGAAAAAGACCCCGAGACACCCGCCGAAAAGCGCGGTGAGAAATATGTGCCAGAAGGAAACCTCGACGTCGAGCATGTAGAGCGCGGGGATCGTGAACACGGCGCCCGCGACGACCGCCCCGGAGGCCGCGCCGATCGACTGGATGATCACGTTCTCGAGGATCGTGCTCCGCCGCGCGAAGAGCCCCGCCATGCCGACCGCGAGGATGGCGATCGGGATCGCGGGCTCCATCCCCTGCCCCGCCTTGAGCGCGAGGTAGGCCGAGGCGAGCGAGAAGATGACGGCCATGACGAGCCCGATCGAAACGGCGCGGACGGTCACCTCGAACGTCGAGACCGACGCGGGAACGATCGGCTCGTAGGTCTCTCCCGGCTTCAGCTCCCGGAACGCCGCGGGATGCAGCTTTTTCGATTCATCGGCCATCTCAGACGCTCCTTTTCGACGGGTCCGGTTCAGGGTCGCGTACCGGCGCATCAATCTACAATGCGATCCGCCCGGCAGTCAAAGCTTATCAAAACGCCTCCGTTTTGGTATAGTCGCCGCATTCCGCGCCGGCCGCCCGGCAGGCGGCCGCGGCGGCGCGGGAGATGGCCGTCCGCGGACGGCCTCCGTTTCTCGATGTCGTTCGGGGGGAGGATACATGGAACAGGCGAAGCGATTGCTGAAGGACTCGGCGGCGCTCAGGTTCAGCGTCCTTTTCATGATCAGCGTCCTCATGTTCGGGACGTACTGGTTTCAGGACGTGCTGAGCCCGCTCAAGGGGCTCTTCGAGAGCCAGCTCGGCCTCACGAGCAGCCAGTACGGGCTCCTCGTGAGCTCGACGACGTGGGCGAACCTCGCCCTCATGATCATCCTCGGCGGCATGGCCCTCGACCGCTGGGGCATCCGGAAAACCGGCATGGCGCTCGCCCTCATCGCGACGATCGGCGCCTTCGTCGTCGCCCTCGGCAGCAAGGGCTACTTCGGCGGATCGAAGAAGGCCATGATGACGTCGATGATCATCGGCCGAATCCTCTTCGGGGTGGGGCTCGAGACGACCTGCGTGCTCGTGAGCAGGACGATCGTCAAATGGTTCAAGGGGCACGAGCTCGCCTTCGCCATGGGGCTCAACCTGCTCGTGGCGAGGCTCGGAAGCTACCTCGCGATCTCATTCGGCCTCGATTGGTCGGGCGGGAACATCAGCGTCGCGATGATCACCGCGGCGTCGCTCGTGCTCTTCGGCACGATCCTCTTTCTCGCCTACCTCATCTTCGACGTCCGACTCGACCGGCAGATGGCCGCCGGCGCCGAGGCGGCCCCCGAGGAGAAGTTCAAGTTCAGCGACCTCGGGAAGCTCCTCACCGACCATTCCTTCATCTACATCTCGCTTCTCTGCGTCGCCTTTTACTCGGCCGTCTTTCCGTTCCTCCAATACGCGCCGGATCTCCTCGTGAACAAATTCGGCTTCACCTTCGCGATGCCGGACATGAGCGGCATGACCTTCTGGGAAAAGGTCACGGTGTTCTTCCGGAACGGACCGAAGGTCAGCGGTCTCATCCCGCTCGGCACGATGTTCTTCACGCCGGTTTTCGGGCGGCTCGTCGACAAGAAGGGCAAGGCCGCCTCGATCATGATCCTCGGCTCGATACTCCTCATCTACGCGCACATCACCCTTTCGCTTCTCAATAGCGTCATTCTCGGCTATACCGGGCTCTTCGCGCTCGGCGTCGCGTTTTCCCTCGTGCCGGCGGCGATGTGGCCGTCGGTCGCGAAGATCGTGGCGGAAAACAAGCTCGGCACCGCCTACGCGACGATGTTCACGATCCAGAACTACGGTCTCTCGGCCTTCTACTGGGGGATCGGCAAGGTGCTCGATCTCGCCAATCCCAAGGTGATCGCCGAGATGCAGGGGGCCCGCTCGCGGCTCATGGCCGAGGGGCTCGCTCCGGAAGCCGTCTCGACGAGGATCGACGAGATGCGCGCCGCGGGCGAGATCGCATCGTACGACTATACGATTCCGATCCTCATGCTCGTGGTGCTCGGCGTCATATCGATCTTTCTCGCGCTGCTTCTCCGCAACGCCGACAAGCGCCAGAAGTACGGGCTCGAGCTGCCGTCCGGCCAATCGCAATGACGCCGCAACCACGCATGCAGGAGGAATGAGCATGTCGAACACAAAGCGCCGCATCGCGGTCATCCTCTCCCTCGCCGCGATCGCCGTTCTCCTCGTCCATGCGGCCGCCGGCGCGGGCGGCGCGCCGGTCTCGCCCGAGGACGTTCTCTATTTCAAACGTCCCGCGTCCGCGGCCATGAGCCCCTCGGGCGAATGGATCGCCTACACCGTCTCCGTTCCGAGGACGCCGGCCGACGAGGCCGGGCGCGCGTACGGGGAGCTCTACGTCGTGTCGGCGAAGACGGGCGAGGCGCGTCCCTTCGTCGCCGGCAAGGTGAACGCGGGCTCCCCGCAGTGGAGCCCCGACGGTTCTCGTATCGCCTTTCTCATGGCGCGCGGCGAGAAGGCGAAGACGCAGGTCTGGATGATACCGTTTCGCGGCGGCGAGGCGCGGCAGGTGACCTCGTCCGAGACGAGCGTCTCGACCTTCCGCTGGCACCCCGCGGGAAACCGCATCGCCTACGTCGCGGCCGCCCCGGAAACGAAACGCGAGAAGGAGCTCGACAAGAAGGGCTACGGCTTCACCTTCTTCGAGGAGAACCTCAAGGATCGAAACCTCTACGTGCTCGACGTCGGAGAGGAAGGCGGCGCGGGCGAGGCGCGGATCCTCACCGAGGGGTGTTCGGTGTGGAGCTTCGAATGGAGCCCCGACGGAGCGACGATCGCCGCCGGCGTTTCGCCGAAGAACCTCGTCGATCATCAGTACATGTTCCAGAAGATCTGGCTCATCGATGTCGCGACGAAGGAGCGCAGGCAGCTCTCGAACAATCCCGGCAAGCTCGGCAACTTCGCGTGGAGCCCGGACGGCTCGATGATCGCCTGCAACGCGGCGAAGGAGCTTCGCGACCACGCCGAGAGCCAGGTCTTCGTCGTCGACGCGAAGACCGGCGAGACGAGGAACCTCACGGAGCCGGCCTTCCGCGGCCACGTCGAATGGGTCGGCTGGAAGGACCGGAGCACCGTCATCTATCGTGCGGGCGAGGGGGTCTATCCGACGCTGAGTCTCGTCGCCGCAAGGGGCGGAAAGCGCTCGGTCATCCTCGACGCGAGGACCGCGGGCGTGATATTCGACGCGCCGAGCTTCACGAAGGACTTCAAGGGCTTTGCCTTCACCGGATCCACGCCGCGGAGCCCGGGCGACGTTTATTTCTGGGACGGGAAGGCGAAGTCGCCGAAGCGGCTCACCTCGCTCAACCCCGAGCTCGCCGAACGCGATTTCGGCGCGCAGGAGGTCGTCCGCTGGAAGGCGCGCGACGGGCTCGAGATCGAGGGCATTCTCATCTATCCCGTCGGCTACAAGGCCGGCGCGCGCCATCCTCTCATCGTGATCGTCCACGGCGGCCCCGAGTCGCACTATTCGAACGGATGGGTGAGCTCGTACGGCACGCCGGCGCAGGTCTTCGCGGGCTCGGGGTACGCCGTGCTCCTGCCGAACTACCGCGCGAGCACCGGTTACGGGCTCGAATTCGCCCTCGGGGGATATATGGACGCGGCGGGCAAGGAGTTCGACGACATCGCCGACGGCATCGACCACCTCGCCTCGGCCGGTCTCGCCGATCCGGCGCGGGTCGGGCTCACGGGCGGCTCGTACGGCGGGTACGCGGCCGCGTGGTTCGCCTCGTTCTACACGAAGAAGGTGCGGGCCGTCTGCATGTTCGTCGGCATCAGCGACCTCACGAGCAAGCGCCTCACGACGGACATTCCGTACGAGGAGCTCTACGTGCACTCGGGAAAGCCGATCGAAGAGATGTGGCAGCAAAGCCTCGAACGCAGCCCCATCTATTGGGCGCACCAAAGCGAAACGGCCGTGCTCATCGTGGGAGGCGCCGCCGACCCGCGCGTGCATCCGGGGCAGAGCCTCGAGTTCTATCGCTTGCTCACGATGAACGAGCATCCGGCCGTGCGGTTCGTCCAGTATCCGGGCGAGGGTCACGGCAACGCGAGGCAGCCGGGCCGCGCCGACGTTCTCCACCGGCAGCTCGATTGGTTCGATTGGTACGTGCGCGACGCGAAGCCGCTTGACGGCGCGATGCCGCCGCTCGACATCAGCGACCGTTACGGGATCGATCTCGACAAGGAATAGACGCGGCACGGGCGCGAAAGGAAGGTACAGCATGAGCGACAAGACAAGCGGGCTCTCGCGGCGATCGTTCATCGGCCGAAGCCTCGCCTCGATCGCCGGGCTCGGCCTCGGCCTCGCCGCCTCGAAAGGGCTCCGCGCGCAAACGGCGGGGGCTCCCGCGGCCGGGCCCGCGCCGGGGGCCGCCGCGAAGCCCGCGATCAAGGAGTACCGCCCGCTCGGGCGGACCGGCTGGAAGGTCTCGGACGTGTCGTTCGGAAACGCCGGCATGCAGGATCCCTCGCTCCTCGAATACGCGATGGAACGCGGCATCAACTACGTGGACACGGCCCGCCAGTACTACGACATGGAGGTCGTCGTGGGCAAGATCTTCCCCGCGAAGCGCGACAAGCTCTTCATCACGACGAAACTCATGCCCGAGCTCTTCACCGCATCGACCACCGCGGACGAGATCACGGCAGCCATCGACGAGAGCCTCGGACGGCTCAACACCGACTATATCGACTGCGTTCTCATACACTCGGTCGGCGAGGATCCAAAGCTCTCCGATCCCAAAAAGATCGAAAATCCGAATGTCGTCGAGGCCTTCGAGAAGGCGAAGCGGGCGGGAAAGATCCGCGGCTGGGGCGCGAGCTCCCACGGCCCGCGCATGGTCGAGGACTTCGATTGGCTCATCGACAACACGCCGATCGACATGATCATGCCGGGCATGAACTTCATGACGAAGGGGCTGGAACCGCTTCTCGCCAGGGCGAGAAAGAAGGGTGTGGCGGTTGTCGCGATGAAGAGCCTCTCGGCGGCGCGGAAGATCGACTATTCTCCCTTCGCCAGGGACGACGGCACGGTGCGCCAGGCGGTCATAAAATGGATGCTCGCGCACGGGGATCTCGACACCGTCTGTCTCACCATGCGGACGATCGAGCAGATCGACGAGTACGTCGCGGCCTCGGGCGCGCCGGAGCTCACCCCCGAGGAGCGGAAGGCGCTCGGGGGTTACGGGATGCTCCTCGACCGCGACTACTGCCGGCCGGGTTGCTCGAGCTGCCTCGCCGCGTGCCCGCACGCGGTGCCGATCGCCGAGATCCTCCGCTACCGCCTCTACTTCCACAGCTACGGAGAGGAGAAACGCGCGATATCGCTCTACCGCCGGCTCCCGGCGGGCCGCAGCGCCGCGCGTTGCGTCTCGTGCGACGCGCCCTGCGACGGAAATTGTCCGCACGGCCTCGCGATACGATCGAAACTCGTCGAGGCGCACCGCGAGCTCACCGTTTGACGGATGGAGGACGAATCGATGGCTACGACACGCTCCCGAAAATCCGCTCTCGCCGCTCTCGCCGCCGCCGCGCTGTTCCTCGCGGCGCTCCCGGCCGCCGCGGCCGAAGCGGAGGCGAACGGCGCGAAGACGCTCCTCGCAAAGGCATCGAGCGCCATCGGCGAGGACAACGCATGGACGTCGCGCGTCGAAACGGGGATCCACATCGCCTGGGATACGCCGGGCTGGGGAACCCTGAAGGCGGATTACACGCGCGCCGTCAAGAAACCCGACAAGCTCAAGATCGATCAGGACAACAGCGCCTACGACCACCCGTTCTACCGGATGTACTACTACAACGGCGGAGACGCGTGGTACGTGGTCAATCTCAACATCGGGCGCAGCCCGAACGTCACCGCGAACATGAAGAACCTCATCGAGCGCGTGGACGGCATCGCGTACTACCTCGCCGCCTGCGACACGTTCTTCGCCGTTCCCGAGGTGCCCGGCGACTCGCTCCTCTCGGGCGCGGGACTTCTCCGCGCCGGATGCGTTCTCCGCGGGGACACCGTTCTCTGGGACATCGACGCGAAGACGCATCTGCCGGCGCGGCGCATCGAGCCCGCGACGGACCGGGTCTTCATCCTCGAGGATTACCGCGACTCGCACGGATTCCTCGTGCCTTTTCACGTCACGGTGTACGCGGGCGGACGGAAGGCCGAGGAGTTCCTGTGGAGCGCGATCGCGTTCGACGAAGCGATCGACGACGCCCTCTTCGAGGAGAACCGCCCGCCGGCGCAATAAGCGTCTCCCCCGCCGGCCGGCGCCTCCCGATATCGCCCGCCGCGGCGCCGAGTCGCCGCCGGAACAACCCCTCGAACGGCCGCCCCCGGGGCGGCCGTTCGCCGTTCGGGCGGCCGCTCCTCGCAGCGGGTCCGGCCATTTGTCACGCTTTTTGCAGACTGGTGAAATTCGAAATCGATTTTGCTATACTTATGGCAGCCGGTTTCAATGTGTCGCCTTCGCGGAAGGCCTTATCGGGAAAGGAGCGGTTTCACTTTGAAGCGCAGGCCCATGCCGAAGAAGAAGCGGAATCATCGTCCGGAACCGGATCCTCGGCGCAAGCTTCTGGACGGCACCGACAAGAAGGTGAAGAAGTACGGGGCTTACAACATGATCCTCGAGGACGTGGTCGAAGAGCTCGGCGAACCGGACGAGCTCGATGAGTTCGAGGACATGCAGGAAGAAAAGGAGGCCTGAGCTACTCCTCGAGATACGCCATCATCTTGATCGTTTCCATCAGGTCGCGCCGCGATACGATCCCGACCACCGCGCCGCCCCCGTCCACGACGGGCAGACGGCCGAAGCCTTTTTTCATCATGAGGCCGATGAGCGTTTCGGCGGGATACTCCGGGCGAAGCGCGTGCTTCACGATCTCGCGATCCGCGACGTCCTCCACGCGGGCCTCGTTCCACTCCGACATGTCGACCCGTTTCACGTCCTTGAGCGAGACCATCCCGACGAGCCGCCCCTCCCCGATCACCGGAAACGACGCGTAGTGGTGCCGGAGGACGTACTCGTCGACGAGGCGGCGCAGACTCTCCGAAGCGTCGACCGTGACGACCGGCGAGCGCATGACGTCCGAGACGCGCAGGTGCCCGAGCGTCCGCTTGAAGGTCACGAGGAGGTACCCCGATTGCGCGGCCTGGCGCAGGAAAAAGCCGATGAAGACGAGCCAGAGCCCGCCGATGACGAAGCCGCCGAAGAGATTGACGACCCCCCATATCATGAGGACGATCGCGAACGCGTTGCCGATGCGGCTCGCGATGCGGGTGGCCTTCTGGATGTTGCCCGTCCGGCGCCAGATCGCGGCGCGGAGTATCCGCCCGCCGTCGAGCGGGAACCCCGGCACCATGTTGAACACGAGCACGAGCATGTTGACGTAGGCGAGGTTGTGCGTGAGAACGAACACGAGCCTCTGCGAGGCGAAGATCTTCGACAACGCGAAGAAGAGCGCGGCGAGAACCACCGACATCGCCGGGCCAGCCGCCGCCATCTTGAGCTCGACCGTCGGGTTGTCGACGTCGCG
>DHHN01000127.1 GCA_002403295.1 bacterium UBP1_UBA4771
CGTTTCGAATCGGTACCGGCGATGCGGAGCCGGCTCTACGCCCGGGGGGATACGCTGCTCTTCGTGTCGAAGGCGGGAGCGGCCGACGCCGTGTACGTCTATGACGTCGCGCGCCGCCGCGTCCTGCACGCGGTCGGCGCGCCCGGGTGCCGCGTCCTGAGCTCGCCGTCCCTCTCGCCGGACGGCGGTTCGATCGTGTTCTCGGCGATCGACGGCGGGGGGAAGTCGGATCTTTTCGTCTGCGATCTCGCCGGCGGCGCCGTTTCTCGAATCACCGACGACTTTCACGACGACGCGAGCCCCGACTGGCATCCGACGCTGCCGCTCATCGTGTGGAGCTCGAACCGATGCGAGGGTCTCGCCGACTCGTACGCGCTCTACGCCACGGACCCGGCGGGCGGCGTCGTCGAGGCGCTCACGGGCGGGGGCTTCCGCGATCTCGATCCTCGCTGGCTCCGCGACGGATCGGGCGTTCTCTTCTCCTCGGACCGCGAGGGAACGCCCGACGCCTACCTGCTCAGCGGCGGCGGCCTCGCGCGGCTGACGAACGCGCTCGGCGGCGTGTACAGCCCGGCTCCCTACGACGACGAAACCTTTCTTTGCGCGGCCTACGAGGCCGGCGCCTTCCGATCGTTCCGGATCCCCCTGAAACGGGGAGCCGCCGGTTCGGCCTCGCCGGACGAGGAGCCGTGCGACGCCCGCGCGTGGACGCCCGGCTCGCCGGACACCGCGGCGGGCGTCGTCGAACGGGATTACCGGATGAAACTCGGCCTCGATTTCATCGGGGCGACGTTCGCCCTCGATCCGGACTACGGAAGCTCGGGAAACGGGGCGCAGCTATTCTTCACCGACATCCTCGGCAACCATCAATTCATCGGGCTCATCGGCGCCGCGACGGACGATTTCGACGAGATTCTCGACAAGCTGAACGTCGCCGTCACCTACGCGAACCTCTCGCGCCGGCTGAACTACGCCGTCGGGGCCTTCCGGCTCGCCGGCTTCACGGGATCCTCGTACGATCTCATACGGTACGAGCGCCGCACCGGCGCCACCGCCGCAGTCGTGTATCCGTTCAACACCTTCGCGCGGGCGGGGATCTCGACGGTCCTGCGAAACATGGAGCGCGAGGACGATTTTACGTGGCTCGGGCTCCGGCGCGGATCGAGCTGGCTGCTCTCCCACTACCTCTCGTTCACCTTCGACAACATCCTGTGGTACATCGGCGGCCCCCTCAGCGGTCGGCGCCTCTCCGTCACCTTCGGCAACACCTTCGATCTTTCGGGCAACCGGTACGAGAGCCGGACCATGAACGTCGATCTGCGGCATTACGTCCCGCTCGGCGAACGGGTGGTCTTCGCGCAGCGGTTCGTATCGAGGAGCGCGTGGGGCGACGATCTCCAGCTCTTTTACCTCGGCGGCTCGTGGGACCTCCACGGATACCGCTTCCGCCAGTTCGCCGGGACGCGGACGTGGCTCGTGAACAGCGAGATACGCTTTCCCCTCATCGACCGGCTCGTCATGAAGCTGCCCATCGGTCTCATCGAGTTTCCGCTCCTTCGCGGGTCGCTCTTTCTCGACGCCGGGCGCGCGAGCGGTTTTCTCCTCGATACGGGCTGGATCGGGAGCGTGGGGACGGGCGTGGAGCTCAACCTCGGATACCTGCCCGTCGCGCGGGTGAACTTCAGCCGGCTCACCGATTTCGAAACGATCGAGCGCGACTGGCGGATCGATCTGTTCCTCGGATTCAACTTCTAGATTCGGCGATCTCCGAGGAGCGAGAGGGCGCATTCGTAGCGCCCGAAGGGAGCGCTGACCTGCACGCCGGCGACGTGGGGGCGAAGCTCCTCGAGGATCTCGCGGGCGATCATGACGCCTTCCCGAATCGCGTCGTCCCCCGTCGGGGCGGCGCGCATCCGATCAAGCACCGCCGCCGGGACGACGATCCCCGGAATCTCGTTGTTGAGGAACTCCGCGTTGCGGTAGCTCGCGAGCGGCCAGATGCCGGCGATCACGGGGATTCCCTTCCCCGAGATCCGTTCGCGGAATCGATGGAATACGGCCGGATCGAAGACCGGCTGCGTGACGGCGAAGTCGGCGCCCGCCTTTATCTTCCATTCGAACCGCCGAATCTCCTCGTCGAAGTTTGGGGCGCCGGGATTGACGCCGACGCCGATGAGGAAGGAGGTGGGCGGGTCGATCTCGCGCCCCCCGATGTCCTCGCCCCGGTTGAGCCCCGCGACGACGTTCGTGAGTCCGATCGAGTCGACGTCGAAGACGGCGGTGGCGTCCGGATAGCTCGCCGCGCGCACGGGATCGCCGGTGATGCAGAGGATATTCCGGAGGCCGAGCGCGTGGGCGCCGAGGAGATCCGACTGGATGCCGAGAATGTTCCGGTCGCGGCAGCAGTAATGGAGCAGCGATTCGACGCCGGTCGCGTTCTGCAGGAGAACGGCGAGCGCGAGGGGGCTCATGCGCGAGGTCGAGCGCGGGCTGTCCGGGATGTTGATCGCGTCGACGCCTCCGGCGGCGATGCATCGGGCGGCCTCGAGGATCCTCGATGGGTCGCAGCCGAGGGGGGGCACGACCTCGACGATGCGCGCGAATCCGCCGGAAACGATTTTCGCGCCGAGCGCCGACGCCCCCGGGCGCGGCGCCGCGGGGACGCGCGGTCGCCGTCGTTCCGCGGGAGGCGCCCCCGGCCGCGCGCGGGCGCGGGGCCGAACCGTCCGGAGCGCGTCGCGTATCGCGCGGATGTGCGCCGGAGTCGTCCCGCAGCATCCGCCGATCACGCGCACGCCCGCCTGCGCGAAGCGGCGCGCGTACTCGGCGAAGTACTCGGGGGAGGCGAGGTACATGTTCCGGCCCTCCACGTTCTGCGGAACGCCCGCGTTCGGCTGCGCCGAGAGCGGCCGGTCCACGACCCTGGCCATCGCCTCGATCGCCTCGAGCATGATCTTCGGTCCGACGGAGCAGTTGACGCCGACGACGTCGGCGCCCCACTCGCAAAGTCTGCGGGCGAATGCGGCGGGCTCGGTTCCGTACAGGCCGAGTCCGTCGGCCTGCAGGGTCATCTGGGCGACGACTGGCAGGTCGCTCGCGGAGCGGACGCCGGCGATGGCCTGGCGGATCTCGTTGATGTCGGCGAAGGTCTCGAGAACGAAGAGGTCGACGCCGCCGGCCGCGAGCGCGCGCGCCTGCTCCGCGAACGCCGCGGCGGCCTCCTCGTTCGCCGTCGGCCCCCATGGCTCGATCCTTATGCCGAGCGGTCCGACGGCGCCGGCGACGAGGACGTCGCCGCCGGCGGCCGCGCGGGCGACGCGGGCGCCCGCTTCGTTGATCGCGGCGAGACGGTCGTCGAGACCGTGCAGCTTCAGCTTGAACCGGTTCGCCCCGAAGGTGTTCGTCTCGATGCAGTCGGCGCCGGCGAGGATGTATTCGCGGTGGATGTGTTCGACGAGGGAGGGGTTCGAGAGGTTGATGCCGTCGAAACAGCGATTGATGAATATGCCTCGCTCGTACAGCTCCGTTCCCATGCCGCCGTCGAAGAGAACGATGCCCCCGTCGAGCATTTCACGGAACGAACGCGCCATCGAGAGCACCTCCGCCGCCGCCGAGCGGCAGTTCAACCTTGCGCAATCGCAGAGCCTCGCGTAGTATTGTACACAACGGTGACCGAACGGAACAAGGACGCTTTCACGAAGAGGAATCGATGCGCTGGTCGAAAAGCTGCATACCGACGTTCAAGGAAAATCCCGCCGAGGCGGAGATCCCGAGCCATCGTCTCATGCTCCGCGCGGGCCTCATCCGCAAGCTCACCTCGGGCGTATACACGTTTTTGCCGCTCGGGCTGCGGGTGCTCCGGCGGATCGAATCGATCGTCCGCGAGGAGATGAACGCGATCGGCTGTCAGGAGATGCTCATGCCGGTGCTTCATCCCGTCGAGATCTACGAGGAATCGCGGAGGCTCGACAGTTTCGGACCCGAGCTCTTCAAGCTGCGCGACGGCCGCGACCGTCTCTTCGCGCTCGGCCCGACGCACGAAGAAGTGATCACGATGATCGCGCGGGACGACATGAAGAGCTACCGGGCCCTTCCGCAATGCCTCTACCAGATCCTCATCAAGTTCCGGGACGAGATCCGCCCCCGCTACGGCGTCGTGCGGGCGCGGGAATTCATCATGAAGGACGCGTACAGCTTTCACCGGACGGAGGAATCGCTCGAGGAGACGTACCGCGCGATGGAAGGCGCGTACCGGCGGATCATCGAGCGATGCGGTCTCGCGTACCGGATGGTCGAGGCGGATTCGGGGTACATCGGCGGCAACGAATCCCACGAATTCGTCGTTCTCGCCGGGAACGGCGAATCGACGATACTGAGCTGCGCGTGCGGGTACGCGGTCAACAGCGAGCGCGCGGCGGCGCGGGAGCGGAGCGGCGGCCGCGGCGCTCCCCGGGGAGAGGCGTACGATCGCGTCAGCACGCCGGGCGCGGCGACGGTGGACGAGGTCGCCCGGTTCCTCTCCGTTTCGCCGCGGGAGATCGTGAAAACGCTCCTCTATCGCACGGGGGACCGCACCGTCGCGGTGCTGGTTCCGGGAGACCGGGACCTCAACGACATCAAGCTCGTCGGCGCCCTCGGCGACCCCCGGATCCGGTTCCTCGAGCCGGCGGAGATCGAGGCTGCCACCGGCGCGCCGGTCGGCTTCGCGGGCCCCGTCGGGCTCCCCGCGGGGACGGCGATATACGCCGATCATCTCGTGCGGGATTACGCTTCGATGATCGTCGGCGCGAACGAGCGCGACGCGCATCTCGCCGGGGTGGTCGCGGGGCGCGATTTCACGGTCGAGCGGTTCGAGGATTTCGTCTGGGCCCGCGAGGGAGACCGGTGCCCGCGCTGCGGAGAGCCGATGGAGCAATCGAACGGACTCGAGGTCGGACACATCTTCAAGCTCGGGACGAAGTATTCGGAGGCGATGGCCGCCTCCTTCCTCGACGAAACGGGGACGAGCCGCCATTTCATCATGGGCTGCTACGGCTTCGGCATTTCGCGCATGGTCGCGGCGGCGATCGAGCAGCGGCACGACGCCGAGGGGATCGTGTGGCCCGCGGCCATCGCCCCGTTCCCGATCGTCATCCTGCCGGTCAACGTCCACGACGAGCTCATCCGCGGCGCCGCGGAGCGGTTCGAGCGGGAGCTCGCGGATCAGGGGATCGAGGCGCTGCTCGACGACCGGGATCTCGGCGCGGGGGCGAAGTTCAAGGACGCCGATCTCATCGGCGTGCCGCTGCGGCTCACCATCGGGAAGAAGTTGAAAGACGGAATGGTGGAGCTGTACGACCGGGCGAGCCGCCACGCGGAGGAGATTCCCGTTCCGGAGGCCGCCGCCCGGATCGTGCAACGGATACGGAGCTAAGCGGTGCGGGTCTTCCGCGAGAGCCGGGATCTGAGGCGCGCGGCGGTCCGATGATGAATGATCCCCTTTTTCGCCGCCTTGTCGATTTCCGACGCGATACGCGGATACTGCGCTTTCGCGGGCTCGCCCGCCTCGAGGCCCCGGAACGACTTGAGCTCCTTGCGCAGATGCGTGCGGTTCGACTTGTTGACGACGCGACGCTTCTCGTTCTGCCGCATGCGTTTCATTGCGGATTTGTGTGTCGGCATGAGCACTACACCTCCATGAAGCGCTAAACATAACGAAAGGCCCCGGCGATGTCAAGTGCGCAGCCGATCGATCTGAGGGAGCGCGCAGCGGGATTTCCGGCGACGCCCGGCGTCTACCTCATGAAAAACGGGGCCGGGCGGGTGATATACGTCGGCAAGGCGAAGAGCCTCTCCGCGCGGGTCCGCAGCTACCTGCAACGCCCCGAGGCGCTCGATCCGAAGACCGCGGCGCTCATGCGGGCCGCGAGACGGATCGACTACATCGCCACCGACAGCGAGGTGGAGGCGCTCGTTCTCGAGTGCACCCTCATCAAGGAACACCGTCCGCGGTACAACGTCAGGCTCAAGGACGACAAGCGCTATCCCTATCTCAAGCTTACCGTGCGGGAGCGGTTCCCGCGGCTGCTGCTCGTCCGACGCATCGCCGACGACGGCGCCGACTACTTCGGGCCGTTCACCGACGCGCGCGCCGTGCGCCGGACCCTTCGGACGCTCGGGAGCGTCTTTCCGCTGCGGGACTGCGGTACGACGGCGGGGCGGACGGGCGGGCGCGAATGCCTCAATTTTCACATCGGACGTTGCCCGGCCCCCTGCACGGGGCGGATCGGCGAGGAGGAGTATCGCGAAACGGTGGAGAACGTCCGGCTCTTTCTGCGGGGGAAGCGCGACGAGATCGCCGATTCGATGCGCGAGCGGATGTGGCGCCTCTCGCGCGAGAGGCGCTACGAGGAGGCCGCGACCCTGCGCGATCAGATCGCGGCGTTCGAGATGGTGACGGCGCGCCAGCGGGCCGTCGTGCCGGGAGGCGAAGACGAGGATGTCGCGGCGGTCGTCAGGGAAGGCCGGCGCGCCTGCGGCGTGATTCTCAAGGTGCGCGAGGGGAGGATACTCGGGCACGAAGCGTTTCTCCTGCCCGCGAGCGATTTCGACGCTGAGCGGGAGATGCTCCAAACGTTCCTCGAGCTCTACTACCACGGCGCGACCGACGTCCCGCCGCGGGTCGTCGTGCCGGAGGCGCTCGAGGACGGGGCCCTCATCGAGCGATGGCTCGGCGGACGAACGGGGCGCCGCGTGCGGGTGTCGACGCCGAAGCGCGGGGACCGGCGGGCGCTCGTCGAACTCGCCCGAAAGAACGCGTTCCTCCAGATCGCCTCGCTGACGAAATCGCGCGCGGCGTCCGTTCCCGCGCTGCGGGAGCTCAAGGACGCGCTCGGGCTCGCGGAAACGCCGTCCCGAATCGAGGCGTTCGACATCTCCAACATGCAGGGAAGCGACGCTGTCGGATCGATGGTGACCTTCGTGCGCGGCGCGCCCTTCAAGGCCGGGTACCGGCATTTCAGGATCCGCGGAGTCGCGGGAGCGGACGATTACGCCATGATGCGCGAGGTGCTGTCCCGGCGGCTCGCGCGTCTCGGCGGGGGAGGCGCGGGCCGCCCGGACCTCATTCTCGTGGACGGGGGAAAGGGACAGGTGTCGGCGGCCCGCGCCGCGCTCGCGGATATCGGCCTGGGATCGATACCCGTCGCGGGTCTCGCCAAGAGGCGCGAGGAGATCCACCTCGCGGAGCGGTCGGAGCCTCTTCGCCTGCCGCGCAGAAGTCCGGCGCTGCGGCTTCTGCAGCGGCTTCGCAACGAGGCGCACCGTTTCGCGGTCGCGTATCACCGCGCGCTTCGGGGAAAGCGCATGAGCCGCTCCGGCATCGACGAGGTCCCGGGCATCGGCCGGAAGAGGCGTGCCGCGCTGCTCGCCGCGTTCGGGAGCCTGGAGGGGCTGCGGCGGGCCGCTCCCGGGGAAATAGCCGCCGTGCCCGGCATCGGCCCGAAATGCGCCGCCGCGATATGCGAGGTTCTCCATGAAGAGCAATGACGCGCCGGCCGGCCCCCTGGAAACGGCCGCGGCGGCCTACTTCGATCATTTGCGTGTCGAGAGGGGTCTGAGTGCAGCGACGATAACGGCTTACGAGCATGACATAAACGATTACATTATATTCATGAATGGGTCCGGCCGGGGCGCCCTCGATGCCGTCACTCTTGAATCGACCATCGCGTATCTCGCCTACGAGGAGAAAGGGAAGAGCGTCGAGTCGCGCGCCCGCCTGCTCTCCGCAATCAAGGGTTTTCACCGCTTTCTCCGCGACGAGGGCGCCGTCGCGCCGCCCGGGAGCGAGGGGCTCGCCGCTCCCCGCATCCGCAGGAAGATTCCGTTCGTTCTCTCCCAGCATGAGATCGAACGCCTCCTCGAGCAGCCCGACGCGAGCGTTCTCGGGATTCGCGATCGCGCGCTCCTCGAGCTCGGCTATTCCACGGGCATGCGAGTTTCCGAGCTGTGCGGGCTCGCGGTGGGCGCGATCGATCGCGACGAGCGCCTCGCGCGCATCAGGGGCAAGGGGGACAAGGAACGGGTCGTTCCGTTCGGCCGCAGCGCCGCCGCCGCTTGCGATCGGTACTTCGCCGACTCGCGCCCCGTCCTGCTGCGCAACCGCACGTCGCCCTACGTTTTTCTCAACTACGCCGGCGGGCCCCTGTCGCGGATCGGTTTCTGGAAGCTTCTCGGAAAATACGC
>DHHN01000179.1:0-3735 GCA_002403295.1 bacterium UBP1_UBA4771
GCTTCAGCTTCGTGTCCTCGGCGCGATAGACCACCCCCATCCCGCCCTCGCCGAGCTTCTCGACTATTCGGTAGTGTGAAATCGTTTTGCCGATCATGGCTCCATACCGCCCTTTTTCATGATCTCGCGGTATCGAGGATCCGCTTTGAGAAAATCCCACCATGGGGGCGTGAATACAGGGGAGAGCGGAAACCCCCGCTCTTCATAGCATCGTTCGAGATACTCGAGCGCCCTCTCTCGATCGCCGAGGGCGGCGTAGACATCGGCTATGCCGTACGGGGAATAGTAATCGTCGCCGATAGCCTCGAAGAGCTTCGCGAGAGATTCCCGCGCCTTATCGGTTCGGCCGGCCAAAGCGTGCGCTATGGCGAGAGCCTCCCAGTTGGGGATGACGCCGCGCGCGATCCCATCCTCGGCCGCTTCGACGGCCTCGGCGTATCTGCCTTGCCGTAGGTAAATGTAGGGCCTTCTGACGAAAATGTGCGCGTCGTTGCTGTCGATTTCGGCTATGCGCTCGAGATACACGAAGGCGCTGTCGTACTCGCCCGCCGCTTCGTAGATGTACGCGAGCCCGAACAGCATCCGCGGCCAGAATGGATCGAGGCTCATCGCGCGTTTGACCTCGGCGATCCCCTCCTCGAAACGGCCGTGAACGGCGAAGAGAAACCAGCCGTACCAAAAGCGGCCCGTCGCATGGTTCGGGTCGAGCTCGAGCGCTTGTTTGAAGTGCTCTTCGGCGCTCTTGTTGTCCCAGTCGTAGCAATACTCGAGCTCCGCGAGAGACAGCATCCCCTCGACGGAATGGGGATCGAGAGCGAGCGCCTTTTCGGCGTACGTTCTCACCTTGGGCCACGCATCGCCGGGGCGCTCGAAGCCCGCGCTCGCGAGGCGGTCGTACAGTTCCGCCATCCCGGCGTAGGCGAGCGCATACGTCGAATCCTCCTCGATCGCCCGCTGAAAGAACCGGATGCTCCTGCGCCAGTCTTCCAGCGATGACTTGTGCCCGAAGAACCTGCCCCTGAGATACGCTTCGTGCGCCTTGGGATTCACCACGCCCGCGCGTGCCATCCGCTCCCGTTCCAGCGGCGTCACGGTGATCCTTATTTCGCGAGCGATCGCTTGGGCGACCTCGCTCTGAAGGAGCAGCACGTTCTCGAGAGCGCGCGTGAAGTCGTCCGCCCAGAGATGCTTCTCGGGATGCGCCGCCACGAGCTGCGCCGTGATCCGCACGTCGCGGCCGGCCTTGAGCACCGAGCCTTCCACGACGGCGTCGACCCCGAGCTCCCGGGCGATCTCCGGCACGAGCTTCTCCGTGTTCCTGTACCGCATCACCGAGGTTCTCGATATCACGCGGAGCGCTTTGATCTGGGAAAGCTCTTTTATGATCGCCTCCGTCATGCCGTCCGAGAAATACTCCTGCTCGGGATCCGGGGACATATTGCGAAACGGAAGAACGGCGATCGATGTGATCGGCTTCTCGACCGGCGCCGGAGAACGCAGCCGGCCGACGATGAAAACGAGGGCCGCCGCGGCGGCGACCGCACCGAGCCTGATCCACAGGCGTCGTCGCGAGACGCCTCTCGGCGAGGCCGCGCGAAGCGCGGCCGAGGCGCGCAGGCTCTCGCCGAGGAGATCGAGATCGGCCGAGAGGTCGCTCATCGTCCGATACCGCTCGGCGGGATTTTTTGCGAGCGCCTTCGCGACGATCCGGTCGAGCGCTTTCGGCGCTCCGGGCTCGAACCGGCTCACGGGCTCCGGCGTCTGATTCAATATCGAATAGATAATCGCCTGCTCGTGCTCCCCCGCGAACGGCTTCCTCCCCGTCGCCATCTCATAGAGAACGGCCCCGAGCGACCAGATGTCGCTTCGTTCGTCCACCTCCTCCCCGCGCGCCTGCTCGGGAGACATGTACGCCGCGGTCCCCACCGTCGTGCCGATCCGCGTGAGGCGCGATTGCGTGGCGAGCTTGGCGAGACCGAAATCGAGAATCTTGGCGAGGCCGTCGTTCGTAACGAGAATATTCGCCGGCTTCACGTCCCGATGGACGATACCCTTCTCGTGGGCCTTCTCGAGCCCCTTCGCGATTTGACCCGCTATCCCGACCGCGCCGGCGAGGCCGAGCTCGCGCCGCTCGATCAGCGACTGGAGCACTTCCCCCTCGTAGCAGGCCATGGCGATGAAGATCCGGCCTTCGTTCGTTTCGTCGATTTCGTGGATGTTGCAGATGTTGGGATGATCGAGGGCCGAGGCCGCCCGAGCTTCCTGGATGAATCGCTCTTTCGTCTCCGGATCGCGCGTGAGCTCGGGCGGCAAGAACTTGAGCGCCACGGCACGCTTGAGCCTCGTGTCCTCGGCGCGATAGACCACCCCCATCCCGCCCTCGCCGAGCTTCTCGACTATTCGGTAGTGAGATATGGTTTTACCGATCATGCGGACGCCTCGCCGGGCGACTCGATAGAGCTTTGGCTGTTGGATGAGCGTTTTGCCGCCGTAAAAAGTGTAGCCCCCGAGGCGCGCCAAGTCAAAATGAAAAAAGAAGCTATCGGTTCATCTCTATCTTCTCTGAGTTCGCCATAATCTGTGTCATATTGAGGGCCGCGGCAGTCAAACTATAAGCAGCCGTGCTGCGCCCGATCGGGGCACGGACCCGGGCGGGGCGACGCAGCGATCGCCGCCGCGGCTTCGAACCGATCGATCGTTCAACGCGTGATTGCGGAAAGGGGCAACAGGCATGAGCAACGTCAAGAGGCGCATGTTCATCATCTCGTTTTGTTCGATCCTCGCGGCCGCGCCGCCGCTTGCGGCATACTGGGTCCCGGACGGCGCCGCGATATGCGTCGCCCCGTCGAACCAGCAGTTCCCCAAGATGATCTCCGACGGGGCGGGCGGGGCGATCTTCGCGTGGCACGATTACCGAAGCGCCAACGGAGATATCTACGTCCAGCGGGTAAGCTCCTCGGGGGCGCCTCTGTGGACGGCGAACGGGGTCCCTCTCTGCACGGCGAGCGGCCACCAAACATTTCCCCATATCGTCTCGGACGGAGCGGGCGGCGCCGTCGTCGCATGGGTGGACATGCGCAGCGGCACGAACGACATCTACGCGCAGCGCGTGAACGCCTCGGGCGTCCCTCAATGGACGTCGAACGGCGTCGCCGTCTGCACGGCGACCGGGTCGCAGGAAGTAGCCGCCATCGCGTCCGACGGAGCGGGCGGCGCCATCATCGTATGGTCCGATTATCGGCTCGGCAACTGGGATATATACGCGCAGCGCGTGAACGCATCGGGTGTCGCTCAATGGACGTACGACGGGGTCGTTCTCTGCTCAGCGTCCTCGGATCAGTATTATCCGATTATTGCGAGCGCCGGCTCGGGAGGAGCCGTCGTCGCATGGGAGGATTATCGCAGCGGCACGAACGATATCTACGCGCAGCGCGTGAACGCATCGGGCGCCGTTCAATGGATGTCGAACGGCGTCGCCGTCTGCACGGCGACCGGAATACAGAACTTAGCCGTGATCGCTTCGGACGGCGCGGGAGGCGTCATCGCAGCATGGACCGATAACCGCGGCGGCGGCGCGGATATCTACGCGCAGCGGATGAATGCCTCCGGGACGGCTCAGTGGACCTCGAACGGCCTCGCCGTTTGCGCGGCGGCCGGAACGCAGATGAGGCCCGCAATCGACGCCGACGGCGCGGGCGGCGCCGTTTTCGCATGGGAGGATTTTCGCAGCGGCAA
>DHHN01000179.1:3937-5669 GCA_002403295.1 bacterium UBP1_UBA4771
CTCGTTCCGGACGGCATGGGAGGCACGATCGTCGGATGGTCTGACGGTCGCTGCGGCGATTCCGACGTCTACGGCCAGTCGGTGGACGTTTCAGGGCGCGTCGGCGTGCTCGCGCCGGCGATCCGCTCCGTTCGGGACGTTCCGGGGGATCAGGGCGGAAAGGTCTACCTCTCTTGGAGAGCCGCGCGGGCCGATCTATTCATGGAATCGGCGATGTCGCATTACTCGGTGTGGCGGGCGATCAGCGCCGCCTACGCCGCGGCGGCCATCGACGACGGCGCCTCCGTCATCGAGTCCCTCTCGGGACTCGACGCGGCCGGGGGCAAGAGAGTCTTTCGCATCGATCAGGCCGGCGGGCTCGCCTACTACTGGGAGCTCGTCGAGACGATCGACGCCGCTTTCATGGAAACCTACGGCAAGCCCGTGCCCACGCTCTTCGATTCGACGGCCGTATGCGGCGCGTACCATTATTTCCAAGTCGTCGCCCACACGATCGACCCGCGCATCTTCTGGAAATCTGCGCCGGACAGCGGGCGTTCCGTGGACAACCTCGCGCCCTGCGCGCCGCTCCGTCTCGCCGGCGAGCAGAGCCATGCGCCGGCCGGCTTGAACCTCACCTGGCGCCGAAACATCGAGAGCGACCTCGGCGGCTACCGCGTCTATCGAGGGTTCAAGGAGAATTTCACGCCCTCCGAGGAATACCTTGTCGCCTCTCCCTGCGACACGGCCTATTTCGACGGCAAATGGAGCTGGAGCGAGGGCTACTACTACAAGGTCTCGGCCGTGGACGTTCACGGGAACGAGAGCGGCTTCGCGCTTCTTCGGCCCGACGACGTGACCGGAGGGGAGACGCCGCCCCCGCCCGAGACGAGCTATCTCGCGCAGAACTACCCGAACCCCTTCAATCCCCTGACGCGGATCGAATACGGGCTCGCGGCCCCCGCGCGCGTGAGCCTGCGGATCTACGACGCCGCGGGGCGCCTCGTGCGCTCCCTCGTGGAGGCGGAGCGCACGGCGGGACGCCACGTCGAGATCTGGGACGGACGGGACGCCTCGGGAAAACTCGCGGCGAGCGGGATATATTTCTACCGGCTCGACGCCGGCTCGTTCTCGCAGACGAGGAAAACCGTGCTCGCGAGGTAGAAATGCGCGGCTAATCGCCATCGAGGACGGCCTCGCGGGCCGTCTCGATTTCCTTTCTCTCGGGCGTTTCGGGGGCGAGATACGCGCAGATGCGCAGCGCGTGGTAGGCCGCGCGCTCGATCCACCGGATGGCGTCGAGGAGAGCGAGCGCGCGGCCGGGCGGATAGCCGCCGGAGGCCGTTTGCTGGAGGATCGCCGTGCGTTCCCGCTGCTGCATCGCGGCGAGGTCGAGAGCGAGCTTATCCAGCTGCGCGAGCCAATCCTCGGGCGCCTCGCCTCGCAATCCGCTCTCCCCCATCGATAGGATCTCTCTTCCGAGCTTCAGCGCGGGATCGAGCCGCTCGTCGCCGAGAACGTCCCGAACGCCGGCCGGGGGCTCGAGGCGCGCGTAGAGTCTCGTCAGGTGGTCGATCGCGTGCATTTCGGCCACTCGGAGGTTCGAGAGCGGCTCGTCCGCCGCGATCGGCGGGATCCGCCCGAGGAACTGTTGAATGCGATCGAGCGCCTGCCCGAGCACCTCCGTCGAGGCGATCTCTCCGCGCACCGGGCGTCGCTCGATCGCCGCCAGAAGGCGAGCGAAAACCTCGCG
>DHHN01000179.1:5794-6219 GCA_002403295.1 bacterium UBP1_UBA4771
GCGAGGCTCATCGCCCCGCCGTCGAGGCCGAGGTGGATCCCGGCCCAGCCGATTAGCCTCAGAAACGCCGGGAGCAGCGCGAGCGCGATGAGCCCGGTCGCGAGGTTGAACGAGACGTGGGCGAGCGCCGTGCGCTTCGCCGGAACGCTCCCCCCTATCGCCGCGAGCACGCCCGTCACCGTGGTCCCGACGGAGGCGCCGATGACGAGCGAGGCCGCCTGATCGAAGTTGACCGCCCCCGCGTGGAGGGCCGTGAGCGTCGTGGCGACTGCCGCGCTCGAGGACTGCATCACGACGGTCATCCCAACGCCGATGGCCATGGCGAGGAGGTGTCCGCCGAATCCGCCCGCCGGCAGACGGGCGAGGTTGAATACGCCGGAGAGGCCGCCCATCGCTTCCTGCAGCGTCTCGATGCCGACGAAGAT
>DHHN01000179.1:6393-6563 GCA_002403295.1 bacterium UBP1_UBA4771
GCGCTGGAGGATTGCACCATTGCCGTAACGAGCGCCCCCGAAGCGAAGGCCTTGAGCGGCGTGCCGGTGAACCGCACGAGGGCGCGGCGCAGCGCCTCGCCGGCGAACGCCTTGAGCCCGTCCGTGAGCATGACCATGCCGAGGAGAAAGAGCCCGATGCCGCCGGCGAG
>DHHN01000091.1:0-1496 GCA_002403295.1 bacterium UBP1_UBA4771
CAGGGGGACAAGCTCGCCGGATCCGTCGACAACCTCGTGGTGATCACGAGGGAGATGCGCGCCCTGCTCGAGCGGGACGGGCCCGAGCTCCACGCGGGCGTGCGCTCGCTGCGCCGGTCGGCCGAGACGGTCGAGGGATTGCTCGAGCGGAACAGCGGCGCCGTCGACACGATGTTCGCCTCGTTCGGCTCCATGAGCAGGGATCTGCCGGAGCTCGCGCGCCGCATGCGGAGCCTCACCGACACGCTCGCCGTCGTCGCGGCGAAACTGCAGCGTGACGACAATACGCTCGGCGCGCTCATGAACGACCGCGCCTTCATGGACCGTCTCGACAAGACGGTGAAGGAGCTCGGGGATCTCGTCGCCGACGTGAAGGCGAATCCGAAGAAGTATCTGAAGATTTCGATATTCTGAGAACGGGAGACGGCGATGCCCGAAGCGGGAGAGAGAATCGTATGCATCATCGCGGCGGCGGGGCGCGGCGTGCGTTTCGGACGCGAGATGCCGAAGAGCTTCTACCCCGTCGAGGGGCGGCCGCTGCTCGCGTGGTCGCTGCGCGCGCTCGACGCCTGGGGGGGGATCGCGGAGTACATCGTCATGGTTCCGGGGGGGTGGGAGGCCGAGGCCGCGCGCGAGATCGCCGGGGCCGTTCCCGACGCGCGCGTACGCGTTCTCGCCGGGGGCGAGACGCGGCAGGAGTCCGTCGCGGTCGGCCTCGCCTCCGTCGAGGGAGCGGCTATCGTTCTCATTCACGACGCCTGCCGCCCGATCGTTTCGGTCCCGCTCGTCGCGCGGGTCGTCGCGGCCGCGCGCGAGCACGGGGCGGCGGTGCCGGCCCTGCAGGTCGTCGAGACGCTCGCGCGCCTCAGGGACGACGTCCTCGAGGGCATCGTCCCGCGCGAGCGCGTGGTCGGCATCCAGACGCCGCAGGCCTTCCGCTTCGACGTGCTCTCGAAGGCGTTCGGCGCCGCCGGCGAGGCGGTGCGCACGGCCACCGACGAGAGCTCGCTCGTGCTCCAGGCGGGATATCCGGTGAAGGTCGTCGAGGGCGAGGTCTGGAACATAAAGGTTACCGTCAAGGAAGATCTCGAGATCATGGGGAGCTTTCTCTCCGGGCGGCGGCTCGAGCTTCCTCCCCGCGGAGCAGAGTGACGCCGCCTCCGGCCCGCCGGGAGATCCGGAAACAGCATGGGCTCATTTCGCATCGGCATCGGCTATGACGTTCATCCCCTCGTCGCGGGGAGGTCGCTCGTTCTCGGCGGGGTGCGCATCGACCACCCGCTCGGGCTCGCGGGGCATTCGGACGCGGATGCCCTCGTCCACGCGCTCTGCGACGCGCTCCTCGGAGCGGCCAACCTCGGCGATCTCGGCGCGCATTTTCCCGAAATCCCCGAATGGAAGGACGCGCCGAGCACGCGTATCCTCGCGCGGGTCGCCGCGATGGTGAACGGCGCCGGCTTCAGGCTCGTGAACGCCGATTGCGTCGTCCACGCCGA
>DHHN01000091.1:1693-4243 GCA_002403295.1 bacterium UBP1_UBA4771
CTCCACCTCGGCGGCGCCCGCACGGCGCTCTTCAACTGGCTCTTCGCCCGCCACGAGGGGGGCTCCTTCATCCTCCGCATCGAGGACACCGATCTCGCCCGCTCGGAGCGCCATCTCGAGGACGAGCTCGTCGCGGATCTCGCCTGGCTCGGTCTTACGTGGGACGAGGGGCCGAACCACGGCGGCGGTTCCGGCCCCTACCGGCAATCGGAGCGCGTCGCCGTCTACCGCGCCGAGGCCGAGCGCCTGCTCGCCGAGGGAAAGGCGTACCCGTGTTTCTGCGCCGACGAGGAGCTCGCCCGGAAGCGGCAGGAGCGGCTCGCCGCGGGGCTCGCGCCCCGGTACGACGGCGCCTGCCGCTCGCTCGGCGAGGCCGAGCGCGATCGCGAGCGCGCCGCGGGGCGCCCCGAGAGCATTCGATTCCATGTCGGCGATCACGCGGAGCGGCGCCTCGTCGACGTCGTCCGCGGCGAGGTCTCCTTTCCCGCGGGCATGGTGGGGGATTTCGTCGTGCTGCGCTCGAACGGCCTTCCCGTCTACAACTTCGCGGCGGTCGTCGACGACGCGCGCATGGGGATCACCCACGTGATTCGCGGCGAGGAGCATCTGTCGAACACGCTGCGCCAGCTTCTCCTCTACGAGGCGATGAATCTGCCGGTCCCGGTCTTCGCGCACCTGCCGCTCATCCTCGGCGCCGATCGCTCGAAGCTGAGCAAGCGGCACGGCGCGCCGAACGTGAGCGATTTTCGCGAGCGCGGGTACCCGGCCGAGGCGATCGTCAACTACCTCGCCTTTCTCGGATGGTCCCCGCCCGGCGGCGGGGAGATTCTCGGCGTGGAGGATCTCATCCGCGATTTCACGCTCGAGCGCGTCTCTCCGAGCCCCGGCATATTCGACGAGGCCAAGCTCGACTGGGTCGCCGCGAGCCACATCCGGCGCGGGGGCGCCGCGCGGTATTTCGAGGAGGCGCAGGAGTATTTTCCGCCGGAACTCCGCGCCGCGTACCCGCGCGAGCGGCTCAAGGAGATCTTCGATATCGCCGCCGAGAACCTGCCGTGCTTCTCGCGTCTCACGGAGGCGTCGTCGGCCTTTCGCCCCGGCGTGCCGCAGATCGCCGGCGAGGCGCTCGACGCCGCGCGCGGGGCGGGAGCGCTTTTCGCCGCCGCCGCCGAATCGTTCGCCGCGGCCGGCGAATGGAAGGCGCCGGCAATCGCCGCGGCGTTGCAGGCGCTCGGCACGCGGACCGGCCGAAAGGGAAGATCGCTCTACATGCCGCTCCGGGCGGCGCTGACCGGGTCGCTGCACGGCCCGGATCTCTCCCGCGTCATGGAGATACGGGGACGGGACGACGTGCTCGCGTGTCTGCGGGACGCCGCATCGCGGAACGGGGACCCGGTATGACCGCGGCGGGAATCGAAAGGACGTTCATGAAGATTGCGGTGCTCCTCGGCGGCGATTCTCCCGAGCGCGACGTTTCGCTCGCGAGCGGCGCCGCCGTGATCAAGGCGCTTCGGGCGCGCGGCCACGACGTCGCCGCGATCGATCCGGCGATGCCGCCCGGCAGCCCGGCCGAACCCGGGGAGGCCCGGATCGGCGAGCGGCCGCCAGCGCGGCCCGCCTCGCTCCGGCACGAAGACGTGTTCGCGTGGCTCCACGCCGCTCCCGTCCGCGGGGCGGACGTCGTCATGAACGCCCTGCACGGGGTGTGGGGCGAGGACGGCGTCGCGCAGGCCCTGCTCGAGGCGGCGGGGCTCGCCTACACGGGCTCCGGAGTGCTCGGCAGCGCGCTCGCGATGAACAAGGACCGCGCGAAGGCGTTGTTCCGCGAGGCGGGCGTGCCGACCGCGCCGCACGTGCTCGTCGACGCCGCCTCCCCGGACGCGGCGGGCCGCGCCGCCGCCGAGGATCTCGGCTACCCCGTCGTCGTCAAGCCGAACTGCCAGGGCTCGAGCGTCGGATTCTCCTACGTGACGGACGGATCGGGTCTCGACGAGGCGCTCCGCGACGCCATGCGCTATGGCGCCGAATGCCTCGTCGAGCGCTACGTGCCGGGGCGCGAGATCACCGCCGCGATCCTCGGCGGTGCCGCGCTGCCGCTCGTCGAGATCATTCCCGAGGGCGGTTTCTACGATTACCGGTGCAAATACCAGAAGGGATCGAGCCGCTACGTCGCCCCCGCCGATCTCGACGAGGCGGCCGCCGCGCTCATCCGGCGGCACGCGGTGCGCGCGTTCGAGGCGCTCCGCTGCCGCGACTACGCACGGGTCGATTTCCGGCTCTCCCCCGCGGGGGAGCCGTACTGTCTCGAGGTCAACACGCTGCCCGGCATGACCGAGCTCTCGCTGGTTCCCATGGCGGCGCGCGCCGCCGGAATCGGTTTCGAGGAGCTCGTCGAACGAATCTGCCGGATGGCCCTCGCCCGGAAGCGATAAAGGAGCCGACGATGGATCGAATCGAGCTGATGATGAAGGAGTTCACCGAAACGCCGGGTGTGAGCGGGTTCGAGGGGGAGGTGGCGGCGCTGCTCGCGCGGCACCTCTCGCCGATCGC
>DHHN01000091.1:4308-8540 GCA_002403295.1 bacterium UBP1_UBA4771
ACCGGCGGGTTCGTGCGGTTCAATCCGCTCGGCGGCTGGTGGGGGCCGCGGATGATCGGGCTCCCGGTGAGCATCCGGACCTCCCGCGGCGACGTGCCGGGGGTCATCGCGTCGAAGAACCCCTTCGAGATGGAGGAGGAGGAGCGGAAGGGCCCCTTCAAGGCGAAGGATCTCTTCGTCGACGTCGGGCTCTTCGGCAAGAAGAAGCCGGACGCGCTCGGGATCCGTCCGGGGGATCCGGTGACGCCGCTGTGCCCATTCACGATCCTTCCGGGAGGCGCCTACATGGCAAAGGCGTGGGACGACCGCGCCGGGTGCGTGATGCTCGTCGAGGCGATGCGCGCGCTCGCCGCCCCGAAGCGCCGCAACGCCGTCTTCGGCGTCGGCACCGTCCAGGAAGAAGTCGGCATACGGGGCGCCGCCACGAGCGGCCACCATACGAACCCCGACGTATGCGTCGTTCTCGAGGTCGACGTCGCGCAGGATACGCCGGGATCCGGGACCGAGAGCCCCGGCCGGCTCGGCGAAGGCGTCTCCATCTGCGTCTACGACGCCACGCTCATTCCGAACACGAGGCTCCGCGACCACGTCATCGGGGTCGCGCGGCGAAAGAAGATTCCGCACCAGCTGAGCGCCGTTCCCTTCGGGGGAACGGACGGGGGGCGCGTGCATCTCAACGCCCGGGGCGTGCCGACGATCGTCGTCGGCGTGCCGGCGCGGCACATCCACAGCGCGGCGGGCATCATCTGCCGCCGCGATTTCGACGCGGCCGTGAAGCTCGTGGTCGAGGTCGTGAAGACGCTCGACGGGAAAACGGTCGCCGCCTTCGCCTAGCATGCGGGGGCCCCGCCCGCCCGTTCGTCCGGGATCGGGCCGGCGGGGCGCCCATGACCGAAAGGAACCTCGAATGGCTCTCAAGGTGTACGACACGCTCCGCGCCCGCAAGGAGGAGTTCAGACCGGTCACGCCGGGCGCCGCCGGCATCTACTTCTGCGGCATGACCGTGCAGGACAAGCCGCACATCGGCCACATGCTCGCCTTCGTCGCCGGCGACATGATACGGCGCCATCTCATGTTCAAGGGGTTCAAGGTCACCTACGTCCAGAACTTCACCGACATCGACGACAAGATCATCGCGAAGGCGAACGAGGAGGGGGTCGATTATCGAGTCATCGCCGAGCGGAACATGAAGGAGTATTTCCGGTACGCCGAAGAGCTCAACATCATGCGCGCCGACGTCTATCCCCTCGCGACCGAGCACATCGGCGACATCGTCGCGCTCGTCCGGGCGCTCGAGGAAAAGGGGTTCGCGTACGCCGCGGGCGGCAACGTCTACTACCGCGTGCGCAATTTCGCGGGGTACGGGCGTCTCTCGAAGCGGAACGTCGACGAGCTCCAAAGCGGCGCCCGGATCGAGGTGGGCGAGGAAAAGGAGGACCCGCTCGATTTCACCCTCTGGAAGGCGGCGAAGGAGGGGGAGCCCTCGTGGGAGAGCCCGTGGGGGAAGGGGAGGCCGGGCTGGCACATCGAATGCTCGGCCATGTCGATGAAGTACCTCGGGCGGACGATCGACATGCACGGCGGCGGGCTGGATCTCGTCTTTCCGCACCACGAGAACGAGATCGCCCAGAGCGAGGCCGCGACGGGCAGGCAGTTCATACGGTACTGGATGCACAACGGGCTCCTCAATCTCCGCGGCGAGAAGATGTCGAAGTCGACGGGGCATTTCTTCGCGATCGAGGACATCATCAAGGAGTTCTCCGGCGAGGTCGTCCGCTTCTATCTCCTCTCCACCCATTTCAGGAGCAGCACCGAGTTCAGCCGGGAGCGGCTCCGCGAGGCGGAGGCGGGGCTCGAGCGGATACGGAACGTCTGCATGTGGATCGACGAGCGGATCGAGAGCCTGCGGGGCGCCGCGGCCGGGCCGTCGCCCGAGGCGGAGCGCCTCGAATCGTTCACGGACGGGGTGACCGCGGCGTTCGTCGAGGCGATGGACGACGATTTCAACAGCGGCGAGGCCGCGGGGCACGTGTTCCGGCTCGTGCGCGAGCTGAACCGGCTTCGGGCCGAAGGGGAGGGGGGGCGGATCGCCTCGGCCGCGCCCTTCGAAAAAGCCCGCGCCGCGTTCGAGACCTTCGACCGCATTCTCGGCCTCTTCAAGGGCGGGCTTCCGAAGGCCCGGATAGAGATCCCGCCCGAGGTCTCCGCGCTCGTCGCCGAGCGCGAGGATGCGCGGCGCGCGAAGGACTGGAAACGCGCCGACGATCTGCGTCGGCGCACCGCGGAGCTCGGGTACGTCATAGAAGACCGGCCGGCGGGACCGCTCGTGAAGCCGGCCCGCTGACATGAAGATCCGCTTCGAGATACTGCCGCTCACGCCGGATCGCTGGAAGGACGTCGTCGAGCTCTTCGGCCCCCGCGGCGCCTGCGGCGGATGCTGGTGCATGTGGTGGCGGATCCCCCGGCGCGAGTTCGAGGCGAACAAAGGCGCCGCCAACAGGCGCTCCTTCCGCCGTATCGTCGCGTCGGGCGAGGTTCCCGGCCTCATGGCCTACCATGAAGGAACTCCCGTCGGCTGGTGCTGCGTGGGGCCCCGCGAGCGTTTTCCGGTGCTCGAGCGCTCCCGCGTGCTGCGGCGCGTCGACGATCTCCCCGTCTGGTCGATCGTATGCTTCTTCATAGCCCGTCCGTGGCGACGCCGCGGCGTCGCGGCGGCGCTCGTGGCCGGGGCGGTCCGGCATGCGTTTCTTCGGGGGGCGCCCGCCGTCGAGGCCTACCCCGTCGAGCCGCGCGGGGGGACGATGCCCGACGCCTTTGCGTGGACCGGGGTCGCGTCGCTCTTTCGAAGCGCGGGATTCGCGGAGGCGGCGCGGCGTTCGGCCGCGCGCTCCATCATGCGCCGTTACCGTCGAAGCGGCGCAGGAAGGGGAAGGCCGATCGCACGGGGATCAGCACGAGCCACAGAAGGATCGGCAGGAAAAAGTTGTTCGTGAGGTTGAGAATCTCCGTTCCCGTCCACCACCCCTCGCTGTTCCGGTAATTCGCGACGAAGGCGAACGTCACGGTGAGGGCGTTCGCGACGAAGAGCATCGCGGCGCCGAGCGCCGCGCCGCGGAGCTTCGTCCGCCATGGAACGCGTCCCACGGCCGCGACGAGCGATACGAAGACGAGCGGGTTGAGCGATATCTCCTCGGCGATCTTCATCGCCCGGTCCACGACGATTCGATGGCCGAACGCCGAGAGCATCGGGCCCGCGACGAGGGCGATAAGGCGCACGTAGTATTTCCCGGCGAACAGGTAGAAGACGAGGTAGAGCGCGGCGGAGATCGCGAGGAATCGCAGGAAGAACGCGAGGATGTCCCTCGCGCGCGCCGGCGACTCCCGCCCGTCGGGGTTCATGATGGGCATCAACCCGCCGTCCGCGGCTTCACGATCTTCCACATCCACAGGATCACGAGGAGCAGCATGAAGATCACGAAGCCCACCTGCCAGAGGTATCCGTGAAAGAACGCGAAGAGATCGGGCCGGTGAAAGAGCACGAGGGAGATGAAGACCATCCGCGCGAGATTGAGCGCGTGGATGGCCGGCACGCCGACGAGGAGCCCGACCGCCTTCTCCCGGGCCCGGGCCGGAAAGGCGCCGACGATCGCGACGTAGATGATCGTCGTGTAGAGCCCCGTGCACTCGGGGATGATCGACATCCGCTGGCCGCCGTGCGCCGTGAAGAAGGTGAGAATGGAGCCGTCGATCGCATGGCGGTAGCCGAGAAGGTCGAGGAACCAGGCCACTTCCCGCGCCACGACGATCTGCGACGCGTCGACCGCGCCGGGAAGCCGCCGCGTGAGAAAATAGGAAAGAAGCCAGATGAAGAAGAAGAGAACAAGGAAGAGCAGAAACTCCTTCCGAAAGGACGGTCCTCTCGGCCTCTTCTTTTCTTCGACTTCTGGCTTCTTTCCCTGGCCCAATGAGTTACTCGCTGCGAGTGACTCTCGTTAAACGGTCACAGGCGCGCTACGCCCGGGCCGCCGCACGACGGCGCATGAAGACCGCTGCGGCGAGAATGAGCGCGAGCACCAGCATCGTCACGACCGGCACCGTGAAGAGGGGCACCGGCTGAGGCTCGACGACATGGACACGCTGCACGCAGGTGTCGTACACCGCCGGATCGCCGACCCACACGATGATCGTCAGCTCGTCGTACGTGCACGCCGTCGCGGCCCCGGCGTTCAGGA
>DHHN01000087.1:0-1562 GCA_002403295.1 bacterium UBP1_UBA4771
CGACGCCGCGCCGAGACGGCGGTCGGGCAGAAGCCCGTCGCCGCGATCGTGTCGTGCGCTGATTCCCGCGTGCCGCCCGAAATACTCTTCGATCAGGGGATCGGCGACCTATTCGTCGTTCGCACGGCGGGACACGCGCTCGACGCGGCCGGTCTCGGCAGCCTCGAGTACGCGGCGTCGCACCTCGGCGTGCCGCTCGTCGTCGTCCTCGGCCACACGCGCTGCGGCGCCGTTCAGGCGGCGATCGAGGGGAGCGAGGCGCGGGGAAACGCGCGCTTCGTGATCGAGGCGGTCAGTCCGGCGGTCGAGCGGGCCCGGGGTCTCGGCGGGGATATCGCTCGCGACGCCGTCCGCGAAAACGTCGCGGCGGCCGTTTCGCTCATCGCATCGAACGATCCGGTGCTCGCCCCGCTCGTCGCGGCCGGTTGCCCGGCGGTCGTGGGCGCCGTATACGACGTCGAGAGCGGCGCCGTCGAGATCGTCGCATGATCATCCGGCGGGAACGAGCCGCGTGACCGGGATTTCGGACCTCGCGTCGGCGGCGGGAAGGGGAACCGCGAGGATGGCTCCTGCCGCTCGGCGCCTTGTCATCTCCTCGTTGCCTGTTCCTTCCTCGGGCCGATGTGGTATAGTATGCCACGGCGCGAAGGGAGCTCGAGATGACGAAACGCTGCGGGAATATCGAAGAAAACGTCCAACGGTGCCCCTGCACGTACGAGGGATGCCCGCGCCACGGCAACTGCTGCGAGTGCCTGCGGTATCACCTCGCGAGCCGCGAGCTTCCCGCGTGCGCCTTTCCGCCCGACGTCGAGAGAACCTGGGACCGCTCCTTCGAGCGGTTCATCAAGACC
Organism: bacterium UBP1_UBA4771; assembly: GCA_002403295.1. Taxonomy (GTDB): domain Bacteria; phylum Krumholzibacteriota; class Krumholzibacteriia; order Krumholzibacteriales; family Krumholzibacteriaceae; genus SSS58A. Next base: position 852 of record DHHN01000087.1, read on the forward strand.
TACCGGTGAAGGCCGCGCTGCCGGCGCCCTCGGCGCGCCGCGCCGTTCGCCGCCGCGGGGGGAGTCGATGGACGATCTCGCGAGAGTCCGCGTCGTCGTCACGGGCGTCGTTCAGGGCGTGGGCTACCGCTATTTCGCCATGCACCTCGCCCGCGACTACGGCATCAGGGGCTGGGTGAGAAACCGAGAGGACGGCGTCGTCGAGCTCGAGGCGGAGGCGGAAGGCGGCATCGTCGAGTCGTATCTGAAGGACCTCCGGATCGGGCCGCGCAGCGCGGAGGTGACCGGACTCGACGTCGCGAAGATCCCGCCGCTCGGCACGGAAACGGGTTTTTCCGTGCGCTTCTAGCGCCGAATGAGGCATCGCGCTGGAACCTCGAGCCCGGTTCGGCGTACCATGATGAGCATATGCCCGCTCACCACGAGGCAAGGAGGTCGGATCATGGAGATGAAAACGAAACGTTCGAAGGCGATTCTCGCCGTCGCCGGCGTCGCCGTCATATTCATGCTCGGAATGGGCGCCGAGCGCATCATCGGTCTCGCCGGGCGCCCGGCGACCGGGGACACCCTCTTTCCGGCGGCGCTCGCTCAGCCGGGCGAGGGCCGCGACATCCCGAGCGTCGTCGAGCGGGCCGTTCCGGCCGTCGTGAACATTCAGACGAAAAGGATCGAGCGCGTGGCCCAACAGGTGCCGCCGATGTTCCGGGATCC
>DHHN01000087.1:1739-2970 GCA_002403295.1 bacterium UBP1_UBA4771
GAAGGACCTGCCGACGATCCGGCTCGGCGACTCCTCGACGCTCCGGCTCGGGGAGACCGTCATCGCCATCGGGTATCCATTCGGCGTCGGGCAGACCGTCACGCAGGGGATCGTGAGCGCGCTCGGGAGGACGTTCAAGGATGTGGAGCGAAGAGGCGTATTCGTCGATTTCATCCAAACCGACGCCGCCATCAATCCCGGAAACTCGGGAGGGGCCCTCATCAACACCCGCGGCGAGCTCATCGGGATCAATACGGCTATCTACTCGAACACGGGGAGCTACGCGGGTCTCGGTTTCGCCATTCCGATCAACCTCGCCCGGGAGGTCATGAACGACATCATCGCGCACGGGCGCGTCATACGGGGGTATCTCGGCGTCAACATGGACGACCTCACCGCCGAGAAAGCGGAGTTTTTCGGCCTCAAGAAGGGCGAGGGAGTGATCCTCACGGAGATCGTCGAGGGGAGCCCAGCCGACAAGGCCGGACTCAAGGTCGATGACGTGGTGACGGCGATAAACGGCGAGACCGTGAAAAACATGAACGACCTTCGGAGGATCGTCGCCGCGATCAAGCCGGGACAAAAGGCGAAGATAGACTTCGTGCGGGACGGCAAGGCGATGGCGGCGGCGGCGAACGTGGAATCCCGTCCGGAGGAGCGCGAGCGGGCCTCGGCCAGCGAGGAGGAGAGCGCCGCGATCAAGCCGGAGCTCGCGCTCCTCAACGGTCTCGGGCTCGAGGAGCTGAACCGCTCCTACCGCGCCCGGCTCGAGATACCCGCCGAGGTGCAGGGGATCATCATCACGGAGGTCGATCCGAACTCGCCGGCGGCCGACAGGGGCCTGCGGCAGGGGGACGTGATCGTCGCCGTCAACCGGATGCCCACCCGCAACATCCGCGAGTTCAACGCCCGCCTCAAGGGACTCAAGGAAAACAAGATTCTGCTCACGATCTGGCGCGACGGCTCCCGCGTGCACGTCGTGCTGAAGGATTAGGGCGGCGGGCGGCTCGAGCCCGAACGAACCCGGTTACGCGAACGGGGCGCCTCGGGAGGCGCCCCGTTTCCCTCATCCGGGCGGCGCGGGAGGGTCCGCGCCGGATATTCGTTCCTCCCCCGCCCTCAGTCGTAGTACTCCCGGCCGAGATGCGTGATGAGCTCCTCCCCCTGAATGTGGCGGAGCGTGTTCTTGAGCTTCATGAGCTGGATGAAGAGATCGTGCTCCGGATAGAGG
>DHHN01000087.1:3001-12885 GCA_002403295.1 bacterium UBP1_UBA4771
GCGAGGTCGAGCACGATCGGGGCCGCGAGTATGCTGTCGCGGCAGAGGAAGTTGATCTTGATCTGCATCGGATAACCGAGCCAGCCGAAGATGTCGATGTTGTCCCAGCCCTCCTTGTTGTCCCCCCGCGGCGGATAGTAGTTGATCCGGACGACGTGCGAGAATTTCTCGTACAGATCCGGATAGAGATGCGGCTGGAGGATGTACTCGAGCACGGAGAGCTTGCTCTCTTCCTTCGTCTTGAACGACTCGGGGTCGTCGAGCACCTCGCCGTCGCGGTTTCCGAGGATGTTCGTCGAGTACCAGCCGCTGAGTCCGATCATGCGGGCCTTGAGGCCCGGCGCCACGATCGTCTTCATGAGGGTCTGGCCGGTCTTGAAGTCCTTGCCGCAGACGGGGACGCCTCTCTCCCGGGCGAGCTCAACGAGGGCCGGGACGTCGAGCGTGAGGTTCGGGGCGCCGTTCGCGAAGGGCACCCCGAGGGAGAGCGCCGCATAGGCGTAGACCATGCTTGGCGCGATCTCGAGGCTGCGCTCCTTCATCGCCTTCTCGAACGAGGCGAGGTCGCGGTGCGCCGCGGTCTCCTTCATGAAGATCTCCGTGCTCGCGCACCAGATCATGACGAGACGGTCGCAGCGCTCGCGCTCCTTGAAGGCGAGGATATCCTCCTTGAGCTGCTCGGCGTGCTCGTACCAGTTCTTCGCCTTCTTGACCCACGTGCCGGAGAGGCGCTTCACGTAGTGCTGGTCGAAGACCGCGGGCATCGGCTTCACGCCCTCGAGGAAGGGGCGGATGCCGTCGAGGAGCGCGCGGTCGAGCACGCCGGCCTTGACGGCCGCCTCGTAGGCGTTGTCCTCGAAGATGTCCCAGCCGCCGAAGGCGAGGTCGTCGAGCTCCGCGAGCGGCACGAACTCCTTTATGAGCGGCGAGCGGTTCTCCGTGCGCTTGCCGAGCCGGATCGTTCCCATTTGCGTGAGCGAGCCGAAGGGCTTCGCGTGGCCGCGGCGGGCCGCCTCGACCCCCGCGATGAAGGTCGTCGCCACGGCGCCCATGCCGGGCGTGAGGATGCCGAGCCTGCCCGATGGCTTCGCCGGTTTCTTCGTGGTCTCCATTCCGCGCTCCTTTCGCGGCGCCGGGGGAACGGCGCCGCAGCCGAAATAACGTCTTGATTCTCGACCGCGGAACGTGATAAAGCAATTTTATAATGTTTATGAGATAGATAAGGAATATTTATGGATATGACGACCCTGCGATGTCTCGTCTCCCTGGCCGATCTCGGGAGCCTCACCGCCGCGGCGGAGGCGCGCCACCTCACCCAGCCCGCCGTGAGCATCAGGTTGCGGAAGCTCGAAGGCGAGCTCGGCGCGGAGCTCTTTTATCGGAGCGGCCGCGGGATCCGCTTCACCGCGTCGGGGGAGGCCGCGCTCGCGACCGCGCGCCGGGTGCTCCGGGAGGCGGAGGAGCTCGCCCGCGAGCTCTCCGACCTCGAGGGTCTCGCGCGGGGCCGCATCGCCATCGGCACGATCGACGCGGCGAGCTCCTACGTGCTGCCGCCCGTCTTCTCGCGTTTCCGCGAGCGGTATCCGGGGATCGAGATACATCTCGAGGTGACGGCCACCGCGCCGCTCGTGCGCATGCTCCGCGCGGGCTCTCTCGAGCTCGCCGTCGGAACGCTTCCCGTCGAGCGGGCCGCCGATCTCGAAATCCATCCGGTCTACCGCGAGCGCCTCGTTCTCATCGCGCCGCCGGCCCATCGCCTCGCCCGCTCGCGGCGGCTCGCGCCGCGGGATCTCGATGGAGAGGCGTTCATCTCCTTCCACGACGGCGCGACGACGCGGCGCATCATCGAGGAAGGGCTCGCGCGCCACGGGGCGGCGCCCCGCGTGACGATCACGACGGACAGCCCCGAGGCCATTCGGAATCTCGTCGCCGCCGGCCTCGGGCTCGCCATCCTGCCGGAACGCCTCGTCCGGGACGACGTCCGGCGCGGCGCCGTGCGGTCCCCGCGGGTTGCGGGGCTCGCCATCGAACGCTCGATCGGGCTCGTCATTCCGGCCCGGGGATACCTGAGCGCGGCGATCCGGGCGTTTCTCGCCGTGCTCGCCGCCGAGCTCGGCGTGGCCCTGCCGCGGCGTCTCACGGGGTCCGTGATTCGCTCGGCGCCGCCGCCGCGGCGATAACGAAAGGAGCGGGGATGCTCGAACGGAAAGAAGCGGCCCGGCGAGCAGCGCTCGCCGCCGGCGCGCTCCTCCGGGGACGTTTCGAACGGGGGTTCGCAGGAGAGATCGTCGAGAAGGGGCCCGGCGATTTCGTGACGACGTACGACACGGGCAGCGAGTCGGTGATCCGGGAGATCCTCTCGGCCGCGATCCCCGGCGTCGGATTTCTCGCGGAGGAGTCCGCGGCGGCGGTCTCCGGGGACTCCTTCTGGATCGTCGATCCGCTCGACGGCACGACCAATTTCATACACGGCTACCAGGCGGTCGCCGTGAGCATCGCGCTCTGGGATCGTGGAGAGGTCGTGCTCGGATGCGCGTACGACCCTCTGCGCGGCGAGCTGTTCGAGGCGACGCGCGGCGGCGGCGCCTCGTTGAACGGCGCCCCGATCCGGGTGTCGAACGAAACGGCGATGGCGCGGTGCCTGCTTGGAACGGGATTCCCCTTCGGCGCGCCCGCGCATATCGACGCCTACCTCGGGACCTTCCGGGATCTATTCGTCGTCTCGAGCGACGTCCGCAGGGCTGGGGCGGCGGTGCTCGATCTCTGCCACGTCGCCTGCGGCCGCCTCGACGGCTTCTGGGAGCTCTATCTCAAGCCGTGGGACATGGCCGCCGGCGCGCTCATCGTCCGCGAGGCGGGAGGGGAAACGAGCGACTTCTTCGGCGAGCCCGGATTCCTCGAATCGGGCAACATCGTCGCCGGTTCCGCCGCCGTCCGCGAGCGGATCGTCGAGGTCACGCGGCGGCATTTCACGCCCGAAGGCGTCGCCGGACTCGCCACGCGTTTTATCCGGGGATAATGGATACGGGGCCGCGGTCGCCCGCGGCCCCGCTGCACAGGATGAACGCACGGCGCGGTCAGAGGTTCGGGCTGCACTTCATGCCCCACACGCCGTGGAAGCATCCCGCGCCGTTCTCCGCGTCCATCATCCAGTGGCCCTTGAGTCTTCCGATCGTCTCGCCGCGCCCGACCCATTCGCCGGCGAACCAGCCGAGCGGATAGCGGGATATTTCCGCCTCGCCGGGCCGCGCGCCGTATTCGCCGCGCAGGATGCCCATGAAGCGTCCGGTCGTGTCGATGTATTTTCCGAAAAACACCCGCGCGCCCTCGCCGTTCACGCCGAAGACGCCGCGCAGGTGGCCCGAGATGCGCCCGCCGGCGCCGATCCAGACGCCGCGGAAATGGCCGTATACCGTCCCGTTCGAATCCGGCGCCGCGACGCTGTCCGGGGGCAGGAGCTTCCACGCGCCGGCGAGCTGGCCGTGCGGGCAGGGAAGCAGCCGCTCGACGCTCGCGATCGAGATCCCGTTGCCGCACCGGTCGACGGGCTCGATGAGGCGGAGCGCCGCGAGCTCCTCGATCGTGAAGGACCGGCTGAAGGGCCCCGTGCGCAGCACGAGCCGCGGCGCCGGCCGATCGGCCCGCGCGCTGTCAGCCGGCGGCGCGGGCGGCACGACGAGCTTCACGTGGATGCCGTCGACGTGCCTGCCGGTGTGTGAAATCCAGCCGATCGTCGAGGGATCGACGCGGTAGAGGGAATCCTCGGGCTCGAACGCGATCGTTTGGTGCACGCTGATGACGCCTCCCTCGAGGCGGAGCCTTCCGGACCAGTCGAGCGGACACGGATCGGTCCGCGTCGAGTCGTCGAGATTCCACAGGGCGCCCCATACCGCGCGGAACTCGAAGATCCGGGCGCCGCGGGCCCGCAGTTGCGTCTGATACTCGTACGTGTTCTCGATCGGGTCTCGCACCTGCGTTTCCTGGGAAAGCGCTTCGTATTGCTCCGGTTCTCCGAAAGCGGGCGCCTCGTCGGACATCGTGAATCCGCCCGTGGGCGAGTTGAGATCGATCGCGCCCTCCGGCGCCGCCGGCACCGGGGCCGGCGAGGTCGGCGAATCCTCCGTCAGGAAGCATCCGGCGAGAAAGGCGATGAGCGCGAGCGCGATCATCGCGGGAACGATTCTTTTCATCATGCCACCCTCCATGCTTCACCGTAGCTGGTGTGTCTTCCGGCGCGTCGAACAACCGGCGGCCGCGCGGGATCTCCGTCCCGCCCCGACCGCGGAGGCATGCAGAAGAAATGCCCGGCGTTTCGCATTTCGCGAATTAATCGTATCGCTTTTAAATGTGGCACGATACGGCCACGACATGACGTTTCTTTTCAGGGCCCGCGGCCGCGTCCGTGAACGGTTTCGTTCAGGAGGCGGAAAACGGTGCTCCCCCGGGTTCAGGATGGAGGGAGGGCGGGCGGCTCGGGAAACCCGCGCGGCCGGCTCGCGGCTCGGCTAACGCCCGCGGTCGCGGGCGAAGAGCTCAAGGGCCTTCATGGCGCGGTCGATCTTCCTGAAGCAGGGGATGCCGGCCTCCTCGATCATGCGGACGGCCGGGTCGTAGAGCGCCCCCGAGTTGAGGCAGGCGACCATCGGCTTGTCCGTGGCGCGGAAGACGCGTATCGTGACGTTCGGGTAAGAGTTCTCGCGGCGGATATCCTCGTCGTGCCCCTCGCCGGCGGCGAGGTTCTCCATGAAGGGGGTGGGCGCGACGTTCGCCGCCACCAGGCAATCCACGCCTTCGTCCGAGAGAATCGCCTCGAGGCAGCGGCCGTAGTTCACCGCGTTCGTGAGCGGCGTGGCGTCGACGGGGTTGTGGACGTCGATGATGCCCGGGGGCAGCGCCGCGCGAAGGCTCCGCTCCGTCGCTTCCGAGAACCGCGCGAGCGCGAGCGAGTCGAGCGCGTCCGCGGCGACGGAGCATTCGAATCCCGCGTTGGAGAAGATGCCCACGCGGCCGCCGGCGGGCCTTCTCCCCTCGAGAAGCACGAATATCTTGATCGCGTCCTCGATCTCGTCGAGGCCTTCGAGCACGATGACGCCGGCCTCCTCGAGGAGGCGCTTCATCACGGCGTAATCCCCGGCCATCGCCGCCGTGTGGGAGGCGACCGCCGCCGCGCCCGCCTCGGTCCGTCCCGCCTTGTAGAGAACGATCCTCCTGCCGCTTCCGCTGATCTCGCGCGCGGCGGCGAGGAAGCGTTCGCCGTCGTACGGCCGCAAGCCCTCGATGTAGAGGACGAAGAGATCGATGGCGGCGTCGTCCTTGAGCGCGAGGAGATAATCGGTCGCCGTCACGTCGATCTGGTTTCCGAAGGTGATCATGTACCTCGGATTGAAGACGTGCCCGAGGTTGCTCACGAGGGTGACGAGGTAGGCGCCGCTCTGGCTGACGACGGCGCAGCGTTCGCCATGGGGGCCCCGGAACGGAAGCTTGTGCTCCGGGATGAAGAAGGTGTTGTATCCGCCCGGCTTCGAGACGATTCCCATGCAATTGGGCCCGTTCACGGCGACCCCGCCGTCGGGCCGCGAGCGGGCTTTCGTGATCGTGTCGCGCAGGCGAGCCTCGAGCGCGCGGCCCCGCTCCGTTTCGCCGAATCCCGCGGAGATGACCGTTATGGACGCGGTCTTGCCCCCCTCGATGAGCTCGTCGAGCAGCGCGGCCGCCTTCTCGTCCGCTGGCACGGTGAAGACCGTCATGTCCGTTTTCTCGGGGAGATCGCCGGCGCTCGCGAAAGCCCTGCAGCCGTCGATCTCCGTCGCGTCGGGATGGAGACAGTAGATGCGTTCACGCGGGACGCCGCCGCCCTTGGCGAGGTTGCGGAGAATGATGCGCCCCGCGTTCACCTTGGCCGCCGAGGCGCCGACGACGAGCGCGCTGTGCGGCTCGAGGAGCCTGCGGATGAGCTCCCCGGGGGCGTTCTTCTCGACGTGCTTCATCGTCGAGACGCGCATGAGCGCGTCGAGCGGGACGAGCTCGCCCGCGGCCGTTATCTGGAGCGGATTCACCTCGAGCTCTTCGATCGTATAGGGGGAGGCCGTCGAGCGGTGGGAATAGCGCTCCGCGACGCGGGCGAACGTCTCGATGGCCGAGACGAGCTTCCCGCCGTCCATGAGCGCGGCGCTTCCGCGCGCCGCTCCCGTGATCATCGGATAGAAGAGCGTCCGGCGCAGCGCCTCTTCCGTCGCCGCTCGGTCGCGCATGAAGGAGGCGGCGCGCATGAAGAGCCCCGTTTCGGGAAGGAGGCTGCGCTGGTAGAGCTCGGTTCCGACGCCGCCGAGACCGCAGAACACGACGGGGCCGAAGGCCGGGTCCTGGCGCAGCGAGAGGAGGAGCTGGTGGGGAATGCAGTCGCGGCCCGCCACGAGCTCGGCGACGAGCATGCCGGTGAAATCGACCGCCGCCCGCGAGGCGATGCGCGCGAAATCGTCGAAAACGCTCGCGAGCGCCTCCCGCGAGCGCGGCACGAAGCGCACGCCGCCGTGCTCCGTCCGGTGCGGCATGCCGGGGCTGGCGAGCTTGCAGACGACCGTGTCGCCGGGGAGCGACTCGAGGGGGAGCGCGTCGATCTCATCCCGCCGGGATACGAAGAGCGAGCGGGGAACGCGGAACCCCGCCGCGGCGAGGAACGCGTACGCCTCGTGCTCGATGATGTCGCGCCGGCCCTCGCCGCCGGCCCGGGCGAGCATGGCGTCCATGGCGCCGAGATCCCCGCCGTGCGTTTCGCTCATCGAGCCTCCATTCCCGCTCCGCGCGTTCCGCGGCGCGATTCGCATGATCGCGGGCGCGTCGTTCGTGCTATTGTCGCCGGGCGAATGGACCCGCCCCGGCGGATTCATGTCCCCGGGCACGGCACATGCTATAGCGAACGGAAGCCGTCTGTCGACGGAAATATGCCCGGGGCGGGAAGCGGAGGCGCGGAATGGCCGGGAACACGGTCGTGGAAAGGGAAATCGAGACGCACCGCCGTCTCATCTCGCGGCTCAAGCGGGAGATCTTCGGCGTCGACAAGTCGCACCGGTCGCGCTACATCAGGGAGTTCAACGCCGAGTTCCGCCGGTTCCGGCGCGTCACCACCGCGGAGGCGGTGTTCGACCGGGCCGCGAGGGCCGACATCGTCTATTTCGGCGACTATCACCCGCTCGACTCGAGCCAGGATTGGGCGCTCCGGCTCATGCGCGATCTCACGGCGCGGGGACGCCGGATCGTGCTCGCCCTCGAAATGCTCTACGTTCACCAGCAGGAGCATCTCGACCGGTGGATGCGTGGAAGCATGACGGAAAAGGAGTTTCTCGAGGCGATCGATTACCGGTCCGAGTGGGGATTCAACTGGGCGAGCTTCCGCCGCTTCTTCGAGCTCGCCAAGGACCCCTTCGTCCCGGTTTTCGGCATCGACTCGGAGCCGCGCGAGCACCTTCGCTCCATCCGGCGCCGCGATCGGCTCGCCGCCCGGCGGATCGCGACGATCCGCCGTTTCTTTCCGGGGCACGCGATTCTCGTCGTCATCGGCGAGTCGCATCTCGCCTCGAACCACCTGCCCAAGGCGGTCCGGTCGGCGATCGGAGAGCGGTTCCGAGAGACGGTCATCGTGCAGAATATCGACGACATCTATTGGGAGCTCCTGCGCTCCGGCCGCGAGAACGCCGGGGCGGTGGAGATCGACGATGGGCGCTTCTGCCTCGTCACGACCTCGCCGCTCCTCAAGTACCAGGCGTACCGCGACATCATCGACGTCTGGACGGACGGCGAGGAGGGAGACCGGTACACGCCGTTCCTGCACGACGCGATCAGGAGCATCCTGAGCTTTCTCGACGCCGGCGCGATGAAGCGGACGGTGACCATCCGCAGCGGCTGGCGCGAGCCGCTCGCCAGCGCGCTGCCCGAGGTGCGCCGCCGGGCCACCTATCAGGCGTTCTCCTCCCATCTGCGGTCGCGGCGGCTCGATCCGCGGGAGATTCCGCTCGTTCGCGCGCGCCTCCAGGCGGACGGCGCCGCCTACGTCGCCGCGGAGAACGCGGTGCTCGTCACCTCGTTCCGCCCTCCGGCGGCGGTCAGGGAGGCCGCGCGGTTCGTCGTCCACGCGATGCGAGACGACGTCGGGGGCAGGCCGCCCGCGCCGCTCGCGCCGGCGGACGCCTTCTATCGCGCGGTGATCGACGAGGCGTTCGTCCGCTACGCCGCCGAGACCGTGAATCCCGCGGAAGAATACCGCGACGCCGGTCCCTCCGCCGGCGCGCCCGGCGCTCGCGCCGGCGGCCTCGCTCCGGGAGACGCGCGCGCGCCGGGGGAGAGGCGCACGCTCGAGCGCCTCCTGCGGTATCACGCCCGGCGGGAGCGCTCCGCGCCCGTCGTTCCGCGCATGACGCGGCCGCTCAGACGCATCTACGTCCTCGGGTTTCGAACGCGGCTCGCCCTCGAGCGCGCGATCGGCTCGCGGCTCGCGGCTGGAATGCACCGTTTCGCGCGCGAGGGACGTCTTTCCACCGGGGAGGTGCTCGCCTTCTTCCGCCGTCGTCTCGAGGCCCCGGGAGAGGCGGTGCGGCTCTATTTCGAGCTCGCGGGCCGTTTTTTCGGCAACCGGAAGGGTTGAGCCGGGCCGCCGCGGACGAGCGCCGTTTTCATTTGAAATTTTGCCGGCGAGACCCCACAATCGGCGCGCGTCGGGAATCCGGGCGCGCCCGGTTCATGAGGAAGGAGGCCCGCCGTGGAAGATGCGCGGGATTTGATCGGCGAGACGGTGCTCGTGAAGCTCATGAGCAACGAGGGGCTCGACTTCGCCGGCTTTCCGGCGGAGGGGCCGGTCTTCTGCCGCATCGTCGCGGTCGACGAGATCGGCATGTGGGTCGAAAACCGCAACTTCGTCACGGTCGAGGTGCGGACGGCGGCGGGGCGCTACGTACCGAAACAGCGACAGAAACCGAGGCGCAGCGTCGCGACCCTCCTCGTTCCGTGGCGCATCGTGCACACCGTCGTGCGGTTCGCCGGGGGCGAAACGCCCGAGGTCGGCGGCGCCGTGCTCGGCGGGCGTTCCGGGAGCGGGGGGCGCATCGGGTTCGTGAAATGAAAGAGCTCATTGCCATGCTCGAGGAGGAGATGCCGGGAGCGCGGCGCATGAGGCGGCGCCGGCTCCTGGGGTATTTCCGGAAGCTGCATCCGGCGGCGATCATCATCTACAGCTACCTCGTCGTCATCCTGTTCGGCACGATGCTCCTGTCCCTTCCCGCCGCCTCCACGGGCGGTCCCCTCGAGCTCGTCGACGCGTTCTTCACGGCCACATCGGCGCTCTGCGTCACCGGGCTCGGCGTCGTCGAGACGGGCACCGCCTTCACCGTGTTCGGCAAAGCGGTCATCCTCGCGCTCATCCAGATGGGCGGACTCGGCGTGATGACCTTCTCGGTCGTGTTCTTCCTGTTTCTCGGCCGCGGATTCAGCGCCCGCGGCCGTTGGATCATCACGGAGAGCTTCACGCCGTCCCCGATCCGCAACGTCACGAGCCTGCTCGCGTCGATCTTCCTGTTCACCTTCCTCGTCGAGGGAGCGGGCGCGCTGCTCCTGTTCCTCGCGTTGCGCGCCGACATGGCCGCGGGGCCGGCGCTCTTCGCCGGCGTCTTTCACTCGATCTCGGCCTTCTGCAACGCGGGATTCTCGTTTTTCGGCACGAGCTTCGTCCGCTTCCGGGGGAATATCCTCGTCAACGCGACGGTCTGCTGCCTCATCGTGCTCGGCGGGATCGGTTTTCCCGTCATCCACGAGCTCGCCGGCCGCGTCCGCGCGAAACGGCAGCGTCGCCGCGTCGCCCTGTCGCTCCATACCCGCGCCGTGCTCACCATGACGGC
>DHHN01000087.1:12963-15403 GCA_002403295.1 bacterium UBP1_UBA4771
ATCGGCTCCCTCTCGGTGGCGACGCTCTTCATCCTCATCATGCTCATGTTCATCGGGGCGAGCCCCGGTTCGTGCGGCGGCGGCATCAAGACGACCTCGCTCGCCGTTCTCGTCGCCATTCTCTCGAACCGCATCCGCGGGCGCGTGCGGGCGAGCCTCTTCCGCCGGACGATACCGGGCGAGACCGTGTCGCGCTCCCTCGCCGTGTTCATTCTCGCCGTCATCACGCTCACGGCCGGGATCGTGCTCCTCCTCATCACGCAGCCGCCCCCGCCGCGCGAGTATTTCCTCACGTACGTCTTCGAGGCGGTCTCCGCGTTCGGGACGGTCGGGCTGTCGATGGGCGTCACCCCGACGCTCACGACGATCGGAAAGCTCATCATCATCGTTCTCATGCTCCTCGGGCGCGTGGGTCTCCTGACCGTGGCGTACGTCGTCACCTCGCGCCGCGTGGCGGCGCCGTACCGGTACGGCGAGGAAAAGGTCATGATCGGCTAGCCGGCCTGCGCCGGAAGGAGAGTGGAAGGGCCATGGCCAAGCAGTATGCGACGATCGGGCTCGGGAACTTCGGGTTCAACGTGACGAAGACCCTCTTCGAGGAGGGGCACGACGTGGTGGCGATCGACAGGGACGAGGACGCCATCCAGCGGGTGCAGCCGTACTGCACGCAAGCCGTTCTCGCCGACGCGACGCAGAAGGACACGATGCGGACGCTCGGCCTCGACGGGATGGACGCCGTGGTCGTCAGCATGGGCGACAACGAGAATGCGGCGACCCTCATTACGCTCTACCTGCGGGAGCTTGGGGTGAAGCGGATCGTCGTCAAGGCGACGGACGAGGATCACGGGAAGATACTGAGCAAGGTCGGCGCCACCGACGTCATCCACCCAGAAAAGGACATGGCGATCAAGGTCGCCCGCAGCCTCTCCACCCCCGACGTTCTCGACTACATCCCCATGTCGGGGGATTTTCTCATCGCCGAGATCGCGCCGCTCGAGGCCTTCGTCGGGAAAAGCCTCGCCGAACTGCAGCTTCGCTCGCGGTACGGGATCACGGTGATCGGGATCAAGGAGCTCGTGCCGGAGAATTTCATCCTCGTTCCGCCGGCGAGCTTCGTTATCAAGGACAGCGACATTCTCATCGTGATCGGCAAGCGTCTCGACATCCAGAAGATCAAGACGCTCAAGGAGAGGAAATGACCGGAGTTCGGAAGGCGTCCGGGGAGGGAACGGAACGGAAGGGAGCCGGCATGACGTTTCGGAGCGGTGCGGCAGCCGCGTGCGTCGTCTTCGCGCTCTGCGGGGTGAACGAAGCGGAAGCGGCCGGGGTTCGCGTGACCGGGGGATACACCCGCATCTCGTACGGCGACTACAACGCATTCGCGGACGGCGTCAACGAGCTCATCGCCGCCGATCCGTCGATCACGGGAACGCTCGGGAACATCCGCTGGATCCCCGAGATCGGCGTCGAGGCGACCGTTCCCGTCGCGCCGTTCCTCTCGCTCGGCGCCGGCGCGGGCATGCTGTGGGGCACGTCGTCGTTCGAATTCTCGGCCGGCGGGGCGACGCTCTCGTTCGAGCATACGGTCAAGGCGTATCCCCTCACCGCGACGCTGTACGCGGAGATTCCCGCCCCGTTCTCCTTCGCGAAGCCGTACGCGTTCGCCGGCGGCGGGGCCTACCGCGCGACGGTCGGATTCGAGGAGCGTCTCGGCGGATCGGGCGACGTCGTCGGCTACGACGCGGAGCTCTCCGCGTGGGGGTTCGGCCTGCACGGCGGCGCGGGACTCTCCTTCGCCGTCGCGCCGCGTGTCGGGCTCGATCTCTGCGTCCGCGGCCGCTACGCGAAGATCAAGGGATTCGAGGGAACGGCGACGAGCACGGAGGGCGAGACGGCCGACGTCGTTCTCGGCTTTTTCGAGGGGGACGGGGGCTACATGGTCTACGGCCCCGTGAGCGCCGATGATGCGGCGGGGATCGGCGAAGGCGCCGTCGATCTCGGCGGATTCGGAATCTCGCTCGGCATGCACGTGACGTTCTGACGGTCGCGGAGGGCCCGTCGTCGTGGCGTTTGCGGATATCAGGAAATTCCCCCGAACCTTCTGGGCGGCGAACGCGATCGAGCTCTTCGAGCGGGTCGCGTACTACGGGATGAACATCATCCTCGCGATCTACCTCACGAGACGGGTCGGGTTCGACGACGCGGCGGCGGTCGCGATCACCTCCATATTCATATCGTCGCTGTACCTGCTGCCGATTCCGGCGGGCGCGATCTCGGATAAGATCGGATTCCGCAACGGACTCTTCATCGCCTTTTCCGTGCTCGCCGCAGGTTACGGCGCGCTCGGCGCGTTTCCCTCGAAGGCGGCGGCGCTCGCCGCCCTCGCCCTCATCGCCGTGGGCGGCTCCTTCGTCAAGCCCGTCATCTCCGGGACCGTGAA
>DHHN01000087.1:15540-16052 GCA_002403295.1 bacterium UBP1_UBA4771
GCGGCGAGGGCGGCCGAGCAGACGCCGCCGATGACGCCCGATTCGTTCGTCGAGCTGCTCAGGTGGCAGTCCTTCGGAATGCAGGTCATCTGCTTTTTCTCGATGGCGATGGCCGTCGCCGCGCTCATCTTCACCGCCCTCGCGTACCGGGAGCCGGACCGGTCGGGCGAACCGGTCCGTTCGACGAAGCAGACGTTCGCCGACATGTTCCGCGTGCTGGGCGACGGGAAGTTCATGGTGTTCCTGCTGATCTTCGCCGGCTTCGACCTCATGTTCTGGCAGCTCTATCTCTCGGTGCCGTTCTACATCGTGCGGCACATCTCCGAGCGCGCGCCGATGGAATGGATCGTCGCCATCAATCCGGGCATGATCATCCTCCTGCAGATGCCGGTCGCCTGGGCCGTGTCGCGGATGCGGCCGCTCTCGACGATGGCGCTCGGCATGGGGATCTCCACGGCCGCCATGCTGATCCTCGGCCTCGTTCCCACGCTCTGGGGGGCGTGTCTCGCCAT
>DHHN01000038.1:0-4431 GCA_002403295.1 bacterium UBP1_UBA4771
TCCGACCCGAAGCTCGAGCGATTTGTATTCCATTCCGTTCTCCCGCCGTTCGTCGTCCCGCGGGCCCGCGCCCGGCCCGCCCGGAACGGGCGTCCCGCGCTCAGATCGCCTGAATCGGGCCCCGGGCCGAGCCATCGACGAACTGCCGCACCACGGGATTCGTCGTTTCCCGGATCTCGTCGGGCGCGCCCGAATGAATGATCTTCCCCTCGTGAAGCATCGCGATGCGGTCGGCGACCTTGAACGCGCTCTTCATGTCGTGCGTCACGACGACGGAGGTGATCCGGAGCTCGCGCCGGAGGTTCCGGATGAGCTCGTTGATGACGTCCGCCATGATCGGATCGAGCCCCGTCGTCGGCTCGTCGTAGAGCACGATCGCGGGGTCCATGACGACGGCCCGCGCGAGCCCGACGCGTTTCTTCATGCCGCCGCTCATCTCCGCCGGGTAGCGGTCGTAGACGTCCGTGAGGCCCACGAGCTCGAGCTTGCCGCATACCCGCCGGCGTATCTCGTCCTCGCCGAGCGCCGTGTGCTTTCGCAGCGGCAGCGCCACGTTCTCGCCGACCGAGAGCGAATCGAAGAGCGCGGCGCTCTGGAAGAGCATACCAAAGCGCATGCGCATTTGAAAAAGCTTTTTACGGCCGAACCGGGTGATGTCCTCCCCCTCGAAGAATACCTCCCCGGCGTCGGGGACGATGAGGCCGGTGATGTGCTTGAGCATGACGCTCTTGCCGCAGCCGCTGCGGCCGATGACGACGAGCGTCTCCCCCCGCGCGATGTCGAGATCGAGGTCCTCGAGCACGGGCGTGCGGTCGAAGGCCTTGGTCACGCCGCGGAGCCGCACGATATGTTCGTCTGTCCGGCGCTCCATGCGAGGCTCCTTACGACGGCGCGAAGATGATGCGGAAGATGAGCGAGGCGAGCAAATAGTTGGATATGAGAATGAGCAGGCACGAGGAGACGACCGCCTTCATCGTCGCCATGCCCACTCCCTCGGCGCCGCCCCGCGTCTCGAATCCGTTGTAGCACCCCATGAGCGCGATGATGGAACCGAAAACGAAGGTCTTCATGAGCCCGCCCACGAGATCCTGCTGCCGAAAGAGGAGCTTGAGCCCCGACTCGAAGGTGCCGAAGCTCACCCCGATCGATATGTTCGCCACGACCGCCGCGCCGGCGATGGCGAGGAAGTCGGAGAAGATGGTGAGCACGGGGAGCATGATCGTCGCGGCGACGACCCTCGGGAGGACGAGGTACTCGATCGGATCGATGGCGATCATCTCCATGGCGTCGATCTGCTCGGTGACCCTCATCGTGCCGAGCTCCGCCGCGATCGAGGCGCTCACCCGGCCGCCGACGACGAGCGCCGTGAGAACGGGGCCGAGCTCGAGCGTGACCGACTTGCCGACGACCGTCCCGATGAACTTGTACGGCACGTAGCCGTGGAACTGGTATGCCGCCTGAATCGCCGCGACGGCCCCGACGAAGAGGGAAGTCACGCAGACGAGGGGGATCGAGCCGATGCCGATCCGGTCCATCTGCTGGAAGACCGCGCGTCCGTTCGCGAAGGTCCGCGGCAGGAGCTGCGCGGTCCGCCAGATGAGGATGCACACGCCGCCGATCTCCTGGACGAGCTCGAGAAAGAACCTGCCGAGGAGGGTGAACGGCGCCACCTAGTATACCTCCGGCTGCGGCGCCACGGCGTCGGGCGCCGCCGAATGAAAGCGCGTGTATGTCTTCTCGAACACGAGCGGCACGACGCCCGTCGGCCCGTTCCGCTGCTTTCCGATGATGAGCTCCGCCTTGCCCTGCTTGTCCGGGTCGTTCGGGTCGTAGAATTCGGGCCGGTAGAGGAAGAGGACGAGATCGGCGTCCTGCTCGATCGCCCCCGACTCCCGGAGATCTGACAGCATCGGCCGGCGGTCTCCGCCGCGCGCCTCGACCGCGCGGGAGAGCTGGGAGAGCGCGATCACGGGAATGGACAGCTCCTTGGCGAGCGCCTTGAGGGATCGCGAGATCGAGGAGATCTCCTGCTGGCGGTTCTCGGCGCGCTCGCTGCAGCGGGCGAGCTGGAGATAGTCGATGATGACGAGCGAGATGTCGTGCTCCGATTTGAGCCGCCGCGTGCGCGCGCGCATGTCGAGGGTGGAGATCGCCGGCGTGTCGTCGATGAAGACCGGCGCGTCGCCGAGCAGCCCCGCCGCGTTCGTGAGGCGCTCGATGTCCTTCGCCTGGGTGAATCCGCGCCGCACCTTCTGCGCGTCGACCTGCGCCTCGGAGCAGAGGATGCGCTGGACGAGGAGCTCCTTCGACATCTCGAGGCTGAAGACGGCGACCGCCCGGCGCTCGACGAGCGCGACGTGCTGGGCGATGTTGAGCGCGAAGCTCGTCTTCCCCATCGACGGGCGCCCCGCGACGATGACGAGGTCGGCCGGATGGAAGCCGGCCGTGTACGCGTCGAGATCGACGAAGCCCGTCGGGAGCCCCGTGACGCTCATCCGCGTCTCGTGCACCCGCTGGATCTCGTCGAAGCGCTCCTTGAGTATCTCCTTGATGTGGATGAATCCCTGGCTCACGCGCGACTCGGATATCTTGAAGATCTTCTGCTCGGAGGAGTCGAGGATGGCGTCCGCCTCCCGGCTCGCCGCGAACGCGTCCTCCGCGATCTCGGTCGACGCTCGGATGAGCTGCCGGAGAATGTGCTTGTCGAGAACGATCCGGGCGTAGTGCTCGATGTTCGCCGCGCTCGGCGTCGAATCGACGAGATCGGTGAGGGCGGCGATCCCGCCGACCGCTTCGAGGTCGCCCGCCTTGCCGAGCTCCTCGGAGAGCGTCATGACGTCGATCGGCTCCCGCCGCGTGAAGAGCGAGAGGATCGCCCGGAAAATGCGGCCGTGCGCCGGCCGGTAGAACGCCTCGGGCGATACGATCTCGACCGCGCGGGTCGCCGCCTCGGGATCGAGGAGGACGCCGCCGAGAACGGCGCGCTCCGCATCCACGTTCTGCGGCGGAACGCGGTCGAGCGCGCCTCGCGCGTGGGCCGTGGTCTCCATCGTCATTCCTCCCTGATCCGTTCGTCGTGGAGCCGCCGGGCCATCTGCAGATCCTCCCATGCGTCGCGCTTCAGGTTCGGATTCCGGAGGAGCGCGGCCGGGTGATACGTGACGGCGACCGGTATGTCGTTGTAGTAATGCACCGCCCGCCGGAGGAACGAGAGCGAGGTCCCCTTCTTGAGGAGACCGTGCGCGGCGACGCGTCCGAGCGCGCAGATGACGGCGGGGCGGATGATCTCGAGCTGCCGCGCGAGATAGGGCTCGCAGGCGCCCATCTCGTCCTCTTGCGGATCGCGGTTGTTCGGGGGGCGGCACTTGAGAATGTTCGTGATGTATACCTCTTCCCGCGTGAAACCGATCGCGGCGAGCATCTTCGTGAGGAGCTGGCCCGCGCGCCCGACGAACGGCAGCCCCTGCAGGTCCTCTTCCCGTCCCGGCGCCTCGCCGATGAAGACGATCTTCGCGGCCGGCGATCCGCTCCCGAACACGGTGCGCGTCCGCCCGTCGCACAACCCGCAGCGGCGGCACGCCGAAACGAGCCGTTCGAGCGAGCCGAGATCGTTCGCGCCCGGGTCGAACCGCTCGGCCGGCGCCGGCCCGGCGAAAAGGGAGCTTTGGACCGGAACGTGCCGGTCTCTCGAGAAACGCACGCCGCGCCGCTCCTCCGCGGGAGGCGCGGGCGACGTCGCGACGGGGATCCCGTCCGGCGGCCCGGCCGGCGCGGCGGGCTCGCCGGCGGATTCGGCCGCGACGCGGTACACCACCTCGACGCCGCTCATGCGGCGACGCTCGAGATACCTCCGCGCGCCGTCCCGGACGTCCGCCGCCATGCTACCGTCCCCGGTTTCCGAGGCGCCGGTCCCCGGCGAGCGCGTCGACGATCCGGCGCGCCGCCTCTTCCTTCGACACGACCGGCGTCGCGAAGAGCTTCTTCGTCCCCTTGAACACGACGATCCGGTTCGTCGGCGCCGCGAATCCCGTGTCGGGGCCGGGCTCGTTGAGGACCATGTAATCGCATCCCTTCGCGCGGGCCTTCCGCCGCGCGTTCGCCTCGCCGTTCTCCGTCTCGAGGGCGAAGCCGACAACGATCCGGCGGCCCTTGCGTTTCGAGAGCGAGCGGAGAATGTCCTCGGTCGGGCGAAGATCGAGGGAGAGGCCCGACGCGCCCCGTTTGATCTTGGAATCGAGCGGCCGCGCGGGCGTGAAATCGGAAACGGCCGCCGCCATGACGCAGACGTCGCAGGCGCCGAAGGCCTTCGCCACGGCGCGCTTCATGCCCGCGGCGTCCGTCACGCGCACCGTTTCGTCGGCCGCGGGGACGGGGACGTCCACCGCGCCGTGCACGAGGACGACCCTGGCGCCCCGGGCGCGCGCCTCGCGG
>DHHN01000038.1:4583-4743 GCA_002403295.1 bacterium UBP1_UBA4771
CGGCGCGAAGAACGATCCGGCCGTCAGCGCGGAGCCTCTCGATATTGCGCCCGACCGCGGGCGCTTTCCACATTTCGTCGTTCATCGCCGGAGCGAAGAGGACCGGCGCCCGCGCGGCGAGCAGCACCGTGCTCGCCATGTCGTCGGCGACGCCGAGGGC
>DHHN01000217.1:0-3612 GCA_002403295.1 bacterium UBP1_UBA4771
TCTCGGCGCGCGCCTCGCCCCCGTTCGCGACCTCGACGACGACGGGGAACCGCTGCCCCGCGTTGACGTACGGCGAGCGCGGCGCCGCGCCGGCGGCGAGAGCGACCGAGAGCCGCGCCGGCGACTGCACGCGGATCGAGCCGGAGCCCGACCCGGCGAGGCGCGTATCGAAGAAGCGGTACAGACCGTTGTTGTCCTCGACGAATCCGACGCGGGCCTGAAGGGCGATATCGGCGCCCGCCGGCGCCGCCGGCGTCGGGGTGACCGTGAACAGGAGATGCCGGCAGGCGCCGCCCGGAAGGCCGAGGCCCCCCTCGACGAACGAGGCGGGCCGCGCGTGGGCGAGCTGCTCGCCGTCGTCATGATACACGCGCGCGCTGTCGGGCGTGAGGGTCAGGGCCGCCTCCCCCGTATTGCACACCTCGCACACGATCTGCCACGCGGCCGTCTGCGCCGATGTCACCGTCGCGCGCGAGGGAACGCTCGCCGCGACGACCGGCACGCCGGGCAGCTCGACCGCCACGTGGCTGAACCCGCCGCTGTACGTATCGTCCGAAACGGCGAGGCCGCTGTTGACGTCGGTGCCGGTCACGATGCCGTTCACGAGCGCGATCCCCGACGTCGAGCCGGTCCCGGCGACCGTGAAGATGAGACTGTCGACCGCGCCTCCGGGAAGCAGCGTTCCGCCCCTCCCCGCGAGCGCCGTCGGCCGGACGACGGAATACTCATAGGTGCGGTCGCCCGCCCCGATGATCGTGAAGGTGAGGAACGTTTTTTCCGCGGAGAGGTCGAGCGCGACGGAGGCCTCGCCGTTGTTGCGGAGCACCATCCGCACGCTCCACGGCGCCGTCTGGGAACGCGTCACCGACCGGGGCGCCGCGACGCGGCTGATGCTGAGCTGCGGCGCCCGCTCGACGAGAATCGAGTCGGGCTCGAGCGGCAACACGCGCGAAAACGGATTGCCGTTCTCCACGCCGACGAGCCGGATCGACGCGGGATGTTTCCCGAGCGCGACGGCGGGATCGATCGTCGCCGAGCTGAAGAGGAGCGTCCGCCGGACCGCCGGCGGCAGCACGTTCGCGGAAACGCCCGACAGCGTCGTCCGGAAGGTGTCGCCGTCGGCGTCGCCGAAACTGAGGGTGGTCGCGGCGCGATCGAGGGTGAGCGTCGCGAACGGCCCGGCGGCGGCATCGATCGCCGCCGCGAACGACACGCTCGTGCCGCTGCTCGCGACCGCGGGCGCGAGGCTTCCCGTCGCGTACGCCGGATCGGGGCGAAGCTGGAAGGTGACGGTGTCACCGCCCGCGGCGCGGGAAGCGAACACGCGCCGGCCGCTGTTCGACTCCGCGGCGAGGACGGATCCGGCGAGATCGAGGGTGCCCGGCGGCACGGAGCCCGTCGTGGAAACGGTGAAGGCGAGCCTGCCGGAAGCCCCGCCGCGAAGGATCGTTCCGCCGCCCGCGAGCGAGACGGGATTGTCGATGACGAATCCGGTTCCTCCCGGCAGAACGATGCGGGTCGAATCGACGCGCGAGAGCTCGAGCGCGACGGCGGACTGGCCGGTGTTGCGTATCTCCATCTCGACGGTCCATGCGCGCTCCTGCGAGATCGTCACGGGATTCTGCAGCGGCGTGATGCGGACGATGCCGAGCTCCGCGGGCGTCTCGACGAGCACGGTCCCGCGGACGCCCTGGGCGCCGCTCGAGGCGGCGAGCTCCCGTCCGCTGTTCATCTCGGTGCCGCCGACGGTCGATTCTATGAAGCAGGTCCCCGCGACGGAGCCGGTTTGGTCGACGCGCCAGACGAGCGTATCGGTCGCCCCGCCCTCGAGCACCGCGCCGCCGCCGGCGAGAGCCGTCGGCGCGACCGTCGTGAAGTCTCCCGACGTCGAGAACGCGATGGAGGTGCCCGCCGGCGTGAAATCGATCTGCGCGTCCGACTGGCCGGCGTTTCGAACGGCGACGGCGCAGGTCCAGTCCTTCGCCTGCAGCGACGTGACGGTGTCCGCGGACGGGGTGATCGCCGTGAAGACGAGGTTCGCCGGCGTCTGCACGAGATAGCTGCCCTTGCCGCCGAACTCGGTCGTGGCGAGAAGGGACGCGCCGCTGTTGAGGTCGCGGCCGCCGAGCGCGGACTCGATGACGATCGTGCCCGTCGCCATCGCGTTCGAGGGATTGTCGTCGAACCGAACGACGATCGTCCGCGTCTCGCCGCCGAGCAGGGAATCGACGTTCGGCTGGAACTCGAGCGGCGTGAGAACGCACTGCTCCGTCACCTCGATCGGCCCGGCGAGGAGGCGCAGGGCGAGGCTTTCGAGCCGGACGGCGGCGCCGCCGTTGTTCTGGACCTGTATGCCGGCAAACCATGCCGCCGATTGATCGGCCGTCACGCGGGAAGTCGGAAACACGCTCGTACTCGTGATGGCGAGCTGCGAAGGTTCCTGCACGCCGACGAGGTCCGACGGCGCGAGGTCGGCGGAGAATCGGACGCCGTTCTCGAGCCCTCTGATCCGTACGGACGTCTGGTAGCTGCCGACGGCGATGCCGGCGGGTATCGCGACCGCCCGGAAGTAGAGCGTCGAGGCGCCGGGGACGATCGAACGACCGCGGGCGGCGTCGAGCGCCGCCGTGTAGCTCAGGGAACCGTCCGTGAAGGTCAACCACGTCGAGTCGGGATCGCAGATCACCGTCGCGCCGCCCGCGTTCATGACGCCGGCCTCGAATGAGACGGTGCTCCGCTTGCTCACCGTCGGCGGGGCGAGGGTGCCGTTGCGGTACGAGAGCGCGGCCGGACTCACGACCCGCATCGGGTCCGAGAGAACGAGCGTCGTGTCGAGATGCCCGCCGTTCTCGGTGCCCCGAAGCCTGACCGTCACCGGCCAGTCTCCCGCGGCCATCGCCGCGGGCACCTCTCCGGACGAGAAGACGAGCTCCGTCGTTCTGTTGCCCGCAAGCGCCCCTTCGAAGCCGAGGGGCACCGAGACGTTCTGGAAGCCGTCGGTGAAGCCGAGCCGCGTATCGATC
Organism: bacterium UBP1_UBA4771; assembly: GCA_002403295.1. Taxonomy (GTDB): domain Bacteria; phylum Krumholzibacteriota; class Krumholzibacteriia; order Krumholzibacteriales; family Krumholzibacteriaceae; genus SSS58A. The sequence continues at coordinate 3,024 of DHHN01000217.1, forward strand.
GCGTTGAGTATGACGGCCGCCTGCCCGCCGTTACGAAACGAGACCGCGAACGGGTGCGTCTGGCCCTGCGAGACGATGTCCGGAGCGAGCGTGCCGGCGACGTACGAGATCGACGCGGCCGATTGTATGACGATGGCCGCGACGTTCGGCCAGCCCGATGGATCCTGCACCTGCGATCCGTTCGCATGGGCGGTCACCGCGGCGTCGATCGTGTCGGGGCCGAGGGGCGAGTAGCCGAGAACATATACGTATCGCCGGTACACGCGCACGCCTCCCGGATCGAGAGTTCCGGAGAGCGGCGGATCCCACGATCCCGCGAGGCCGTAGAGACCGTTCCGGTAGTTCAGCGTGATGTCGTTCACCGTGATGGTGGCGCCCCCGCCGTTGCGCACCCGCACATCCACCACAAAGGTGTCCCCCCTGCTCACGATGGCCTTTCCCGCGACGACGCTCTCGACGGTGATATCCGAGACGGATACCGAATTCGAACCGGCGCCGAACTCGCCGCGGTACGGCGAGCCATGGCTGTCGGTTCCCACGAGCGAGAGACGGGGCGTATAGGTGCCGCCGAGCAAGCCGTCGGGAACCG
>DHHN01000217.1:3711-6060 GCA_002403295.1 bacterium UBP1_UBA4771
CGTCGGCACGAGGTGGCGCGGCGCGAGATACCCCGCGTAGAAGCACGACGGCGCGGGGGCGAAGACCACGCTCGCCGAGCCGGCGGCGCTCCCCGCGAGACTCTGGAACACGACGTTCGAGGTGCCCGGAGACGCCGCCGAGCGGATGAACACGGATACCGCCCCGCTCGCTTCCGTCCGGCGTTCCTTGGTGTCCGGGGTGGATGGATCCTGGTCGTCGCTCCCCACCGCGCCGAGGGACGGAATGACGCGAATGAGGGTCCCCGGCGCGACGATGTTGCCGTAGATGTCCCTGATCGGTTGCGTGGTGATCGAGCTCGCGCTCGTGCCGTTCGCCGTGATCGTGTCCGGATCCACCGACGCGGCGGCGATCGTGCCGCTCGGAACCTCGGGGGAAACGACGATCGTGTCGCTGTAGCTCGTGGCGCCCCCCGCGAGCGTCCGGGCCCGCAGGACGAGGCGCTCCGCGACGGTATCGTTCGCGTTCGCCGACGCCCGGCCGCCCGAGAGAACGACCGGATTGACGGCGAAGGCGGCCGAACCGTTGCTCCCGAGCTCGACATGCGTCGTGTCGTCGTCCGCCGCCTCGTTGCCGTTCAGATCGTACGCGACGATTTGAACGGAAAAGCCCTCCCCCGCCTTTTTCGAGAAGCCGTCCGGGACGACGTCGAAACGCGCGATGGTGCCGGCGACGGTGCCGACGGTGAAGGTCACCTGCTCCAACGCGGGCGGATCGGCGTCGAGAATGGACGCGGTCACCGTGTTGACGCCCGCGTTCAGATCGGTCACGAGGAAGCAGCTCGCCGTCCCGCCGGCGCCCGTGAGCACGAGGCCGTCGTTCGGCGCGCCGGTGCCGTCCCAGAGTGCGGGCGAGCCGCCGAGAGCGCTCGTTATCTGAAATCGGACGATCTCTCCCGCGACCGGGTTGCCGAACCGGTCGCGCACGCGAACCCGCAGCTCGACGGCGGCGCCGACGGTGACGCCGGCGGTGTCGCCGATGATCTCCGCGATCCGATATGCCGGGGCCGGCAGGATCGTGATCGGAACGCCGGGAGAGGCGAGCGTGTCTCCGGCGAGGGAAAGCACCGTGATGCGGTTCGCGCCGGCGAGCGAATCGAACGCGGCGAAGGACGATCTTCCCGCGGCGAGCGTCATGACGTCGGGCGTGAACAGCACGGAGGCGCGCAGCGCCGCCGGGCGGAGCTGGGTGCCCGAATCGGTGTCGATGAGGTTGCCGTGGCGGTCGTATGCGGCGACGTTCCCCGCGAATACCTCTCCCGCCCGGAAGGAGGCGCCGGAGAGCATCAGGTCGACGCGATCGATCTCACTCCGCGGGACGGTGGATACCGTGAAATTCTGCGTCTCGAGCCCCTCGGGGTTCGCGTCGAGAATCGCCGCGCGGACGCGGTTCGTACCGCGCAGCGTATCCGTGCGGAACCAGATCCATGCCGCGCCCGTGGCGTCCGTATTCGCGGCCGGCGAGGAAACCCGGCCGCCCCCTTCCTGCACCGTGAAGAAGACGTTCTGGCCGTCGACCGCGTTGCCGTACGCGTCGAAGACCCGCGCGCCGAGACGCACCGAGTCGCCGACCGCCACGCCCACGCTGTCCCCGCCGATCTTCACGAGCCGGTACGCCGCCGCGTTGTCGACGTCGATGGGGCCGCTGTACCCCGCGACCGCGTTGCTCGCGCTCGTCACCTCGACCCGGATCGGCTCCGCCGCCGGGTATCTGAAATTCCCTCCGCTGAAAAACCCGTTCACGAGGCTGCCGTTCGCGATCGAAAGAGAGGCGGCGGCGGCCTGCGCGCTGTCGGATGCGAGGACGGCCCTGAAATCGATTCCGTATCCGGCCGATACGACGCGGTTCCCGAATTCGTCGCGCGCTTCCGCCGTGACGCCGAAGTCGGCGCCGGCCGTCGCGCCCGCGGGGGCGGTGACGACGTACGAGCTCACGATCTCGTTCGCGACGATCTCCACCGCGCACTGCGCCGGCGCGAGGAACCCCGCCGCATCGCGCGCGCCGATCTGCCAGGAGCCGGCCCGCGTGCCGCGCCCGTAGATGACGACGGCGCCCCCGGCGAGATCCGCCTCGGTCACCGGCGCGCCGAAATCGACGAGGCTGAAGACGAAGCCGCCCCCGACGGGCGGTTCAAGGACGATATGGCTCGCGTTCGAAAGATCGCGGTTGCCGTTCCCGTCGACCGCTTCGACGAGAAACGAGAACGTGATTCCGGCCTGGGACGTCGCGCCGGCGAGAACGGTCGCCCTGAGATCGGTCGCCCCGCTCGAAACGGTCGAATAAACGGCATCGATAACGTTTCCGGCCGGGATGTTGTTGTGGTAGGCGTC
>DHHN01000217.1:6138-7290 GCA_002403295.1 bacterium UBP1_UBA4771
GTCCTTGATGAAGATCGTTACGTTCTCGCTGAAAACGAGGTTGTCGAAGCCGTCGCGAAGCGTCGCGGTCACGATCGTCTCGGTGTTGACCGTCACCGGCTTGCTCGCCGGCGCGAGCGCGATCGAGGCGATCGGACCGTGATCGGCCGTCGCCGTGAAGAATGCGTTTCTCGTCGTGCCGGCAGAGATGGAGGCCGTGACGGCGTTCGTGTTGGAACCGCTCGCCGTGCCGAGCCGCCAGTATTCGCATGAGGCCGATCCCCCGCTGCCGGTGACGGCCGTCGTTTGCTGGCCCGGAAGCGAGACGCTCGCGTCGATGTATCCGCCCCCGGCGGTCACGGAGAAGCTCACCGTGACGCCGCTCACACGATTTCCGTACGCATCCTCCACCGCGACGACGAGGGGCAGGGGCACCGGCGTGTCGACAACGGCCCGCTGGCCGTTCCCGCTCATGACGAAGATGCCGTCCGGCGCGGCCGGTCCCACGACGAGCGGCGTCGTCGAGACGGAGACAACGCTTCCGCTCGATGCGCCGATCGCGACCGATTCGACCTTCCGATCCGTGATGAGGAGCTCCGCGTCGCCGGCATCCGCGAACACGAACTGGTAGGTCACCGTGTCCTGCACTTCCGAAACGATCGATCCCGCCGCGTTGCCGAGCCCCCACGTCGCCTCGTCGGCGGCCGCTGCCCTCACCGGGTACGCCTTGACCGCTCCGGCGAAGGACGTGAGCTTGTTGTTGTTCGCGTCCCGCGCGTCGAGGATCACGGATGCGGGCACCCCCGCCGTCGCCGACCCCGCGTGCGTGATGATGAATCGATGGAGCGATCCCGCGATGAACCCGACGGGGACGATATCGTCGAGGTACGCGCCAGCGACGCGAGCCCGGATTGCCTTGGGTTCGGCGACGGTCGACCTCACGTTTCCGGCCGCGCGTCCGTCCCCCCCCGTCACGCCGGCAGGCTGGGTCACGACGTTGCCGCTTCCCGAGCATTCGATGGTGACGAGAGCCCCCTCGATAGGATTCGAATCGGCGTCGAGCACGCGTACCGTCACGAGCACCGCGTCCACGCCGTCGGCGATGATCGCCGTTTTGTCGGTCTCGATTCCGGATACGCCCGGATCGAACGGCCCCGGCACGAAGGTCGCCGC
>DHHN01000020.1:0-1243 GCA_002403295.1 bacterium UBP1_UBA4771
CGCCCGGACCATTTCGAGCATCTCCACGTCGTACTCGATGCGGCGCCGGCGCTCCGCATCGTCTTCCGGAAATCGGTAATAGGACGACTCGCGCCTGCCGGGCCCCTCGTAATGCACGCTCCCCATGGATGCCCGGACGAGCGTCGAGAGGAGCGCGGGAAGACGTTCGATCTTGACGGAGATATCCTCGAGCGCGAGGAACGCCGGAGCGAGGGAGGCGAGCTCCTCGAGGCTTTCGAGCTTGCGCGTCTGCCGCGCCTCCCTGATGAGCGATTGCGCGAAGAAGCCCACCTGAAATCGAAGCGCGTCCTTGAGCCTGAGAAAGGTCTGGAACGCGGCGAGGCTCGAGAACTCGAGAACGAGCACGCCGAGAGGTTCGTGATGCACGAGGGGCACGAAGATCGACGTGATGACGCCTTCGCCCGTCTTGAGCCGGAGGCCGGCGTCGACGACCGCCTCCGTCATGACGATCTCCTCGCCGTCGATGAAGGCGCGGGCGAGGCTTCCCCGATTGCAGCGTATTCGCGGGCTCTGGGCCTCGAGGGGGATCTGCTGATCGCTGCCGCCGAGAATGAGCCAGTCCCCCTCGTCCGTCGCCGTGTAGATCGCCGCGTTGTCCGCGGAGAGCTTTCGCGCGATGAATTGGCAGAGGAGCGTGAATCGCTCGTGAAACCCGGTCTGGTTCCGGAAGAGCGATTCGATGTACTGGCGAATCTGGAACTCGAGCTCCCGGACGACGTGGGCGTCGATCAGGAGGTGCTGGTTCAATATCGGCGCGATGCGCTCCGCGATAGCCGAAACGGTTTGGAGCTCCCGTTCGCCGAGTCGCCGCTCGCCGGTGTTCGTCGAGACGTTCATCACCCCGACGAGACGTCCTTGATGCGCGATCGGGGCCGATATGGCGCTCTGGATGTCGTCGCGCTCCCTGCCTTCCCGGTAGAGCGGAGCGTCCACGACCTCGTGGATGAGCCGCGCCTCGCGCGTCTGCCCGACGGCGCCGGCGATCCCGTCGCCGAGCTTCTGGCGCGTTCGCTCGATGACCTCGGCGCTGAGGCCGGTCGCGTAGCCGATGTAGAGCTCGCGCGTTTCCGGGGAGAAGAGCATGATCGAGCCGCTCGAAGCCGAAACGGCGCGAACGGCCATCTCGAGGAGCCACTTGAGCAGGCGCTCCCGGTCGGTGATCCGGTTCATGTACTGAAGCGCTTCCTCGAGATGAGCGGGCCATGACTCCGGCCGCCCCCGC
>DHHN01000020.1:1338-4332 GCA_002403295.1 bacterium UBP1_UBA4771
TTTCGTCGGAAAAATGCGGAATGCCGATGATCTCGGCGATCTCGAGCGCGACGGCGTGCGGATCCCGGTCATACACGCCGATGACGGCTACCCCGGGCGTGCGATGGAACTCGCTCAGGATATTGAGCTCTTCCTCGCCGCCTCCGAGAATGGCGATTCTTGTCGCTTTGCGGGATGCGCCCACGCCGGATACCGATCCTTGCATCAGAAAGACCCGTTGGAAATGGAGCAAAAGTCGAGCCAGAAACGGCCCGCTGATCACTCGCCGGCCATGCCCTTGAGATCGGAAAGAATTCTGAGGGCCTCGAGGGGAGTAAGTTGTTCTATCTCTATATCATGCAATTGGTTGCGAATGCGGTCCGGCTGCTCGAAGAGCGAGGGCTGAAGGGGTTCCTCGCGGGGTCGGGCAGCGTCGCTCCGCCGCTCGCTCTCGAGGGCGGCGAGAATCTCGTTCGCCCGTCGGATGACGGGCTCGGGCAGTCCGGCGAGCCGGGCGACGTGAATGCCGTAACTGCGGTCGCTCGCCCCCTCCCGGATGGAGTAGAGAAACACGATATCGTCCCCCCACTCGCGGACCTCGACGCGCAGGTTGCGGGCGTGGGGAAAGCGCTCCGCGAGGCGCGTCAGCTCGTGATAGTGCGTCGCGAAGAGCGTCTTGGGGCGCCGCCGTTCGTTCTCGAGGAGGTGCTCCGACACCGCCCACGCGATGCTGAGGCCGTCGAGGGTGCTTGTGCCCCTGCCGATCTCGTCGAGGATAACGAGGCTCGAGGATGTGCATTGATGGAGGATTTTCGCCGTCTCCCCCATCTCGACGAGAAAGGTGCTTTGCCCCCGGGCCAGGTTGTCGCTCGATCCGACGCGGGTAAAGATGCGGTCGAGCAGGCCGATCGAGGCGCGCGCCGCGGGAACGAAACTCCCCGCGTGCGCGAGGAGCGCGATGATCGCGGTCTGGCGGATGTAGGTCGATTTGCCGCCCATGTTCGGACCCGTGATGAGGAGAAACGTCCGCTCCCCGGAGCGGAGCTCCGTGTCGTTCGGGATAAAGCTCGTGCCGGATATGAGCTCCACGACGGGATGGCGTCCCCCCGATACGACGAGATCGCCCGATTCGTTTATCTCCGGCCGGCAGTAGCCCCGCTCGAGCGCGATCGCGGCGAGCGACGAGATCACGTCGAGCTCGGCGATCGAGGCGGCGACGATCTGGAGGGCGCGGCTCTCCCGCGCGATCGCCCCGCATATTTCGTCGAAGATCTCGCGCTCGAGCTCGACGCGGCGGCTCTCGGCGGCGAGGATCGCCTGCTCGCGTTCCGTGAGATCGGCGGTCACGTAGCGCAGCGACGAAACGAGCGTCTGGCGCGCCAGGTAATCGGCCGGCACCTTCGCCTCGTGCATGCGCGGCACCTCGAGGTAATATCCGAACACCCGGTTGTAGCCGACCTTGAGCGACGCGATGCCCGTCCGTTCGCGCTCCGATTCCTGCAGGCGGGCGATCCACGCCTTTCCTCCCTCCGACTCCTCGATCAGGAGATCGAGATCTGCGCGGTATCCGCGGCGGATCACGCCGCCGTCGCGCAGGTGCGCGGGCGCTCCCGGCTCGAGGCCGCGGACGATCGTGTCGCGCGCGTCGATCGGCGCGGCGAGACGCCCGGCCGCTTCGGCCACGGCCTCCGCGTCGAAGCGGCGCGCGCTTTCCGCGATGGAGGGAACGCGCTCGAGGGCCTCGGCGAGGGCGAGCAGGTCGCGCGGCCCGGCCTTGCGCGCGGTGATGCGGGCGAGAAGCCGCTCGATGTCGGGAAACCGCCGCAGCCGTTTCTCGAGCTCGCGCATCCCCGCCTGATCGGCGAGGAGCGACGATATCGCGTCGAGGCGGCGTTCGATGACGGCGCGCAGCCGCGACGGGCGCCGCAGGCGCGCGCGAAGCTCCCGCGCTCCCATGGCCGTCGCCGTCCGGTCGATATGATGGACGAGGGTCGTGTCCGGGGCGTTGCCCTGCAGCGGCTCGAACACCTCGAGGTTGCGGAGCGTCTCCGGATCGAGGAACAGCCCCTCTTCCAGCGCGATGAGCCGCAGCTCCGTCACGTGCGGCAGCGGCCTGCGGCGCAGCTCCTTGACGTACGCGAGGAGCGCGCCGGCGGCCGATACGGCCCGCGGCCGCTCCGCGAACGCGGCGCAGGCGGTCGAGTCCGGTCCGAAATGGGCGCCGAGCGCCTCCCGCGCGGCGTCGCGTTCGAATTCGCCGGCCGGCAGCTCGTCCACCACGCACGACGGCGCGAGCGAGCGCGCGAGCTGCCGAAGCGACGCCGCTTCCGCGGGCACGATCGCCTCGCGGAAACGGATCGCCGCGAGCGCGCGCTCGGCCTCGGCTCGCGGCCCTTCGCCCGCGCTGAACTCCCCCGTCGAAACGTCGAGAACGGCGAACCCGACGCACCCCGCGGTCCCGGCGAGCGACACGATGTAGTTGTTCTCGCTCTCGACGAGCGTCGCGGGCGACAGGGTCGTGCCCGGCGTGACGACGTCCGTCACGAGCCGCTTGACGACGCCGGACGGTCCGGGAGCGGTCTCGACCTGATCGCAGACGACGACCGTGCGCCCGGCCTGCAGGAGCTTCGCGATATAGTTCTCCGCCGCGTGCACGGGGACGCCGGCGAGGGGCACGGGATCGCTGCGGTCCTTGTCCCGCGTGGTGAGAGCGATGTTGAGGAGCCGCGAAACCTCGCGCGCGTCGTCGTGGAAGGTCTCGTAGAAATCGCCGACCTGGAAGAACAGTATCCCGCCGGGGTACCGGCGCTTGATCTCCCGGTATTGGCTCATGAGGGGCGTCAAACGCTCGCCCATGTCACTTCAGGGGGACGACCACCCCGGAGATGCCGAGCGTCTCGCGGACGCGGCCGCAATCGCGCTCGGCCGTGCTCTTGCTCTCGTACACGCCGGCCCGCACGCGGTGCCAGACGCGTCCTTCCATCTCGACGCTTTCGACGCGGACCGCCGCTATGA
>DHHN01000020.1:4523-5982 GCA_002403295.1 bacterium UBP1_UBA4771
TCGGCGGCGCCGCTTCGCTCGTAGCATTCGCCGAGTCCGAAGCGGGCGACCGGATGCGCGGCGGTTTTCGAGGCTCGCTCGTAGAGCGCGATCGCCTCCGGAAGCCGCCCTTCCTCCATTTCGATATCGGCGAGCGCCAGGAGACTCCAGGCGCCGAAATCCCCCCGCGTGACGCGCGAGAATTCGGCCCGGGCCCGGGCGCGTTCGCCGATCTGTCTGAGAGAGAGACCGCGAAAGTAGGCCGCCTCGTCGCGGGCTTCCGCCTGACGCTCTCCGCGGTCGCCGGAGAGAAGCTCGAGCGCCGCGCGGTACTCGCCCCGCGCATAGGCGATTTTGGCGAGCTCGATCGCCGCCTGTGCCGCCTCCCGGCTCGGCGCGGCGGCGAGCACTCGCCGGTAGAGACTCTCCGCCCGCCCCTCGTCCGTTTCGAGGCCCGCGAGGAACAGGAGCGCCTCGTGCAACGATCCGCCGTCGAGCCTCGACGTATCGGCAGCGGCCGTCCGCCGGGCCGCCGCGTATTCCCGGCGACGCGCGAGCTCGGCGGCCGATTTGAGCCCGGCCGTCGCGGCGACCGCCGCGGCGGCCGCGCATGCGATGAACGCTATGAGAACGATGCGCTTCATGGATGTCGGAGCCGTTCGCCGGGGCCCCGTGGCGCCGCCGCGGCTCTCACGGAGCGCCCTCGGGTTCCCCCTCGAACGTGAAATTGACGAGACGCGAGAGAACCACGCGAACGAATTCCCCCGGCGCGGCCGCGTTTCCGCGCACGAGAACGTTCCTGAACTGCGGGGTTCTCCCTTTCATCCAGCGAGTTTCCCCCTTCTCCACGACACCGTCAAGGAGGATTTCCGCCGTGGCGCCGAGCTGGGAATGGAGAATGCGCCCGCGCGCTTCCTGCACCGTTTCATTCAGTATCTGCAGCCGCCGTTTCTTCTCCGCCGGTGAAACGTCGTCGGGAAGCGCGGCGGCCGCCGTTCCGGCGCGGGCGGAGTACATGAAGGTGAACGCCGAGTCGAAACCCGCGCGCCGAACGAGATCGATCGTCTCGCCGAATTCGGCGAGCGTCTCTCCCGGGAATCCGACGATGACGTCGCTCGTGACCGCGAGATCCGGAACGCGCGAACGTCCCTCCTCGAGCAGGGCGAGGTATCGGGCGCGCGTGTATCCGCGGTTCATCGCCGCGAGCACGCGATCGCTGCCCGATTGAACGGGGAGGTGGATGTGCCCGCACAGTCGAGGCTGCGACGCCATGAGATCGAAAAGATCCGTCGTGACGTCGCGCGGATGGCTCGTGAGGAACCGGAGCCTCCCGATGCCCGTTTCGGCGAGTATGCGCCGGGCGAGAACGAGGAAATCCGCGTCCCCGTCCCGATAGGCGATGACGTTCTGGCCGAGCAGGGTGATCTCGCGGGCGCCGCCGCGCTCGAGCGCCGCGATCTCACGCACGATCGAGGATGCG